>JAAVVV010000001.1:0-300000 GCA_023910605.1 Bosea sp. (in: a-proteobacteria)
GCCTGTTCAAGGCGTTGATGACGGCGCATGTGCCTGGCTGGCGATCCCTTGAGGTCTCCCGGCCAAACAGTGCTGCTCTTTAGCGACGGTTCGTGTTTCTGAATGGCCTGAAAACGGACACAGTGCGGACACAAGCAAAAGCCCCGCTGGCGAGAGCCAACGGGGCTTTGCATAAGCTGTTGAATTAGCTTTGGTATTTTGGTTGCGGGGACCAGATTTGAACTGATGACCTTCAGGTTATGAGCCTGACGAGCTACCGGGCTGCTCCACCCCGCGTCACTGAGAACCGCGCTTGTATGCGCCACCGTTCGCAAACGCAACACCTTTCATAACAGTTTGATGTCATTCGGATTTCGGCATCGACGTCGTTCAGGTTCGATTCTAGAACGCGCGCTCACCGGATCGGCAGCGTTTTTCGTCGCGCGCATTCGACGGCGGAACACGGCGCGAACATCCGTTCGAGGCACGGAAGGCGACGGACACAGTGCGGACACGGAACGATGGTCCCGGCCCGAAAGCCTGCCCCACGATCTTCGCACCGTTGGCTTTCCGCCCGGTTTGCACCCGTTCCCACCATTCATCGGGAGAGCCGCCGAGAGCATCTTGCTGACCGGAAATGACCGCGGCTCAGTCCTGCGGAAAGGGTCGAAGGCATGAAGGCGCATCTTACCGAACGCAATGTGAAGGGGCTTCAACCGAAGCAGAAGAACATCATCGTCTATGACGAGGAGGTTGTCGGCTTCGGCGTGCGCATCACCAGCGGCGGCACGCGCGCTTTCATCCTGACCTATCGGATAGAGGCGCGGGAACGCCGCCTCACCATCGGCGCATGGCCGGATTGGTCGGTCACCGCCGCCCGGGAAGAGGCCAAGCGCCTTAAGCGCGAAATCGATCAGGGCCGCGATCCTATGGCGGAACGCGACGAAGCCCGGGAGTCGCCGAACGTTCGGCAACTGATCGACCGCTATCTCGAAGAACACGCCGCCAAGCTTGCGAAGCGCAACCGCGACGATCAGGCGTCGATGCTGCGCAAGCTGGTCGAGCCTGCCTGGGGACCGCGCAAGGCGGCAGAGATCCAGCCCGATGATGTTGATCGGCTGCTGCGCCAGATCGCCGGTGGCACGCCGGGAAAACGAGGCCGCAAGCCGACGCCGGTGCGAGCGAACCGCCTCGGCGAAATCCTGCGCAAGATGTTCAACCTCGCGATCCGCTGGCGCATCCGCACTGACAATCCCGCCGCAGGCTTCGCCCGGAATGCTGAAGCGCCTCGGGATCGCTATCTCTCAACGGACGAAATCGGGCGGTTGTCAGCTGCGCTCGATGCCCATCCGAACCGGCGCGCCGCCGATGCGGTGCGCCTGATCCTGCTCACCGGCGCGCGGCGCGGCGAAGTGCTGAGTGCGCGCTGGGAGCAATTCGATCTCGAAGCCGCTGTCTGGATCAAGCCTGCGGCTACCACCAAGCAACGCCGTCTGCATCGCGCGCCGATCAGCGCTTCCGCCGCCGCGTTGCTGCGCACGATCCGGCTGCGCGTGCCCGAAGAATGCGAATGGGTGTTTCCGGGTGACGCCGAAGGCAAGCCGCTTCAGGACATAAAGCGGTTCTGGGAAGATGTCCGGGCGAAGGCCGAACTGCCCGCAGTCCGCATCCATGATCTGCGCCACACCTTCGCGTCGCTGCTCGTTTCAGGCGGCATGACGCTGCCGATGATCGGCAAGCTCCTCGGCCATACGCAGGTTCAGACCACCCAGCGCTACGCCCACCTGCTGGACGATCCTCTTCGCGCAGGGCTTGAACAGGTAGGGGAAATGCTGAGTAACAGACCCTGGTTGAAACCCAACGTAAGCGGTTAGCTGAGGGCGTTTGACCTGAAGTTCCAGGGCATGAGGGCGTCGATTTTGGATGCGGGCCATCCTTGGGCGATATGCGCGAGGGTTTGCGACAGCCAGTCGAGAGGATCGACATTGTTCATCCTGGCGGTTTGCAGAAGCGTTCCCAGTGTAGCCCAGGTCCTGCCACCGCCTTCACTTCCGGCAAAGAGGCTGTTCTTTCGCGTAATGGTTTGGGGCCTGATGGCCCGTTCGACGATGTTGGAGTCGATTTCAATGCGACCGTCGGAGAGGAACCGTTCGAGTGCTTCACGGCGGGCGAGCGCATAGCGGATTGCTTCCGCCGTCTTGGACTTGCCGGAGACCTTGCCGAGCTCCCGTTCCCAAAGATCGAAGAGGCGCGCGACGACAGGCGCAGACTTTTCCTGCCGGAGCTTCGCGCGGGTGTCTGCATTCCGGCCGCGCACGTCATCTTCGACCCTCCACAGCTCGGTCATGGCCATGACGCTGTCCGTGGCAGCCTGCGAGACGCCGCTGATGTGCAGATCGTAGAACCTGCGCCTGAGATGCGCCCAGCATCCGGCAAGCCTCATCGTTTCTGTGCTGCCGGTTTTGGCCTGGCTTTTGGCGTGGCTCTTGGCCTGGCTCTTGGCGTGGCTCTTGGCCTGGCTCTTGGCCTGGCTCTTGGCCTGGCTCTTGGCCTGGCTCTTGGCAAGGCTGCTATAGGCCACGTATCCATCGACCTGCAGGATGCCGTTGTACCCGGACAGATGACGGGCCACACATTCAGCGCCTCTGCCGTCTTCGAAGCGATAGGCCACCATTGGCGGACTGGTGCCGCCATAGGGGCGATCATCGCGCGCGTAGGCCCATAACCAGGCCTTGGTTGCTTTCCCCGATCCGGGAGCCAGAGTGGGCAAGCTCGTTTCGTCGGCAAAGATCCGCTCACCCTCCTTGATCTTTTCGAGGATGTAATCGGCCAGTATCTGCAGTTCAAACCCAAGATGGCCCATCCATTGGGCCATCAGGGATCGGCTGATCTCGACCCCGTCGCGCAGGTAGATCGCCTCCTGACGGTAAAGCGGAAGACCGTCGGCATATTTGGAGACCGCGATAAAGGCGAGCAGCCGTTCCGTTGGCAATCCGGCTTCGATGATGTGTGCCGGTGCGAGCGCCTGGATCACGCCGTCATGGCCACGGAAGGCATATTTGGGACGGCGCGTCACGATGACCCTGAACTTCGGCGGAATGACATCGAGCCGTTCGGAACGGTCTTCGCTGATCAGCACCTTCTCCAGGCCCTCATATCCAGCGGGGAGTTCCGGCTCGATGACCTCCTCGATGCGCTCAAGATGCGCAGCAAAGCCTTTGCGCGGGCGTGGAGCGCGTTTCGGCTTGTCCCTGGCGCCCCGGTCGAGTTCGCTCTGGACGCTCGAAAGGCCGGTCTCCACCTCCTCGAAGGCAAAGGCAATCTGCTCGTCGTCGAGGACCCCAGGACCACCGGCGCAGAGCCGTTCAGAGCGCTTGCCATGTTGCGCGCGCTGCAAGACCTTCATGATCAGCGTCAGGTTGGCAATCCGCTCGTTGGCGCTCTGTTCGATCGCCTCCAGCCGGGCGATTTCAGCCTCCGCGGCTCTTAATCGAACATCCCCTTGCGCCTGCGCACGCGCCAGGGCGAGCACCATCGCCTTGAGCGCATCCACGTCGTCCGGCAAGGTGTTCAGGGGTAAATCCATGGGTGCAAATAGAGCACAAAACCGCTCACTTTCCCAATGATTACAGCAGCATGATTCATCTTGCCGCAGATCGACATCATCCCGTCAGCAAGGGTCGCCGCACCTTTGTCGGACGGATCTTCTTCCAGTCCATCCCGGCCAGAAGAGCCATCAGCTGCGAATGGTCCAGGCGAATGCGAGCCGCCGATAGGGCAGGCCAGCAAAAGCCTTGCTCCTCAAGCGTCTTCGAATAGAGACAAACGCCGCTGCCATCCCACCACACGATCCGAACACGGTCCGCACGTTTCGACCGAAACACGTAAAGCGCGCCGTTGAACGGGTCGAGGCCGCCATCCCGGACAAGCACCATCAGGGATGCGGCACCTTTACGAAAGTCGACGGGCTGGCACGACACGTAAACGACGACACCCAGGCCAATCATGCTTTGCGCACCGCCCTCAGTATCACGGTCAGATGATCCGCATCGATGTCGCCGCCAACGCGGACAACCGTATCCCGAATGACAATCTCCACAGCCCAGTTGCCAGCCGCCTCGACGCGCGCAAACTTCACCTCATCGTGCGCAACGGGCATGGCTTTGACCGCCCCGGATGCCCGGGCCTGTCGCCGCCATCCATAAAGCTGCGAAGGGTCAACCCCGGCAGAACGCGCAATCGCCGAAACATTCGCACCAGGCAACAGCGTCTGGGAAATCAGTCGTGCCTTCTCGTCGACCGACCAATCACGTAGCCTGCGCCTCGTCCGCACCGGCGCTGCCGTCAAAACCTCAAAAACTCGATCTTGATTCATACTCTCGCTCATAGGATTCCCCACATGATTCACCGGGAAAATGAGCGATCAGAACACCAAAAGATACGTGGGGTTGCCTACACGCTTACGTTGCAGGTCGATCCGCCGCCAGCGCACCACGCCGTCTACAGCGCGGTTGGGGCCGGTCTCGACGATCTCGGACAGCTCCACCAGTTGCGCCTGCGACAGACGTCTTGGGTTCCCCCGGCGACGGTTGTCCTTCAACTCGGCAGGGCCTTGCTCATTAAACCGATGCGCCCAGTCCCGTAGCGTCTGGCGGTCCATGCCGCCGATCTTGGCGGCCTCCGCCCGGCTCATCCCGTCCAGCGCCGCAGCGATGGACAGCAATCGTCGACTTTGGTTCGCATCCTTGCCCGATGCCGCCAGGCGGCGCAGCTCGGCGGGAGTATGGCTCGGCTTGATCTCGACAACCTTCGGCATGGCGTGGGTCCTCCACGCACTTTGAATCACGCCGCAGTCAGTTTGGGAACCCTCGGTGAGTCAGGTCAAAGGGCCTTTGGTATTAGCCCTATTATGGCGTTCTTCGCCCACCATGACGTGTGGGAGACCATCGCGCGGCTATGCAAAGAGCACGGCTACCAGTTGACGGTCTATATCGATGACGTGACCATATCAGGCAGTTCGCTTTCGCCGCAGGTGCTTTGGGACATCAAGCGTGCGATTCATGGCGCAGGCCTTCGGTATCACAAAGAAAAGTCTTTCATCGACCAGCCTGCCGAAATCACCGGAGTAATTGTCGATGGCGATCGGCTGCTCGTTCCCAACAGGCAGTTGAAGAAGTTGCATGAAACGCGCAAGGCACTCAAAGGACACGTTGCCCCCGCAACAGAGCAGAAGCTTCGCGAAAAGCTGTCGGGGCTACAAGGTCAGGTCGCGCAAATCGCAGCTCTAACCGACTCTCCCGTCAGCAGTATCCTCGCCGCCCCTTCTCCCGCTTGAGTGCGGACAGGGCATCGAGCGCCATCCCTGCGGAGCAATACGGATCGTGACGCACCCTCCCTGCACGGCCGATGCGTCCCCATTCGCGGACCAGCTCCCATCCACCAAAGAGAGTGGGTTGGACCTGCATCAGGTAGAATCGGCGCTTGTTTTTGGCCGGATCGATGCACTGAAGTCGGATGCGTGTCGGGAACATATCGAGCTGCATTAATCGCCCTCCGTTTCCTGCATCGTTGAACGTGCCGCTGGCAGGTGCCGATAGAGCGTCGCGGGTGAGACGCCCAGTCTCTTGGCGACATCCGCGACGGTGATTGTCGGATCGCCGAGCAGCGCCTTTGCAGCCTTCAGGTCATCTCCCGTCAGCTTCACGGGGCGACCGCCTACCCTGCCCCGTGCACGAGCAGCACTCAGCCCAGCCTTAGTGCGCTCTCGGATGACCCCTCTTTCGAATTCCGCCAGTGAACCGAAAATGTGAAACACTAGGCGGCCGCCGTCCATGACGGTTGGCGAGCCGTCGTGCGCGCCTCCGCCGGCAAGCTGACCTGCGAGCCTGCCGCCGAAATCCCGGACGACGTATGGCGCGCAAGACGTTCTACCGCGAGATGCTCGCGCAGCATATGCAGGCGCAGAAGCTGGTCCGGCATTTTCGCCTGTAGTGCGGACGCACCGACCGCTTCGATACATCCCGAATTCTCATCCGATCAACCGCCCGGTCTCGCTGCACAGCCATGCTGCTTCGTCACATGGTCAGTGCGGCGCCGGGCATCTCATTCATGGAGGAAACCATGGCGATCCCAGATTATGCCAGCCGCAATTTCCAGACGCTGCTTCGCGCCGCCGAAGCCGGGCACCTCGCCTTGATGGAATGCACAGACGCGAAGACCCGTGAGATTCGCTACGTCATTTGCGCTGTTGGGCGGCAGGACGGGGACTACGTGTTCACGCCGTTTGGCCATCTCGCCGACGCCAACCCGTTCGAGATGTATGTGCCGCCGGATGCCAATTCCGATCAACCTGCCTGAAGGGCGCTGGCCAGATCGGTGCGCGCAAAGTCCTGACCGACATAGAGCAGTGGGCAGCCCAATTCGCGCGCGACCTCATAAGAAAAACAATCCCCGAAGTTGAGGCCAGCCTCGTGCACACCCTTGCCCCAGTGCGCATAGGCTTCTGCGACACGCCGTGCTGAAGCTGGCGTCACACTGATGACCTCGAAGCCGATGCCGTCGATGAGCGCGGCCATTTCTTCACCGACATTGCGGCGCCCCGCCACGATCAGGCATTCAGCGACGGTGCCAGCCGAGATTGCGGTCCTCGAGCTGCTGGTCAAGACGGCCATGCACGCATCGGCTTCCGGCTCATCCAGCAGGATGGCCATCAGGGCGGAGGTATCGACCGCGATCATTCTGGCAGACCGTCCTCGCCGTAGAGCTCATCCTGGCTGCGTGCAGCACTCAAGCCCGGCGTCGCCTTGGCGGAGGCCTTGCGGCGCAGGCTGTCGAGCAGCTGATGACGCGCCATGGGCTCGGGCATGGACCTCACGGGCACGAGCCGCACGGCAGGCTGACCGTGGCGGGTCAACACGATTTCATCGCCAGCTTCGGCGCGCCGGACCAGTTCGGTCAACTGACCCTTCGCCTCGCTTACCGACACGTGCATGGCACCAGGCCTTTCCGTTGGAATGATGACCGATAAAATGGACCACTCAATGGTCCAAGTCAAGAATGGCGTTGCGGGCAGACCATGGGTCGGCACCTGCAACCGACCTTCATTGCTGTCCGGTCCTTTTTGGCATCGACACATCGTTCCAGAGGCAGAGCGGTGCCGGGGAGGGGCAAGCCGGGCGGAATGAGAGAGCGATCCCGGCCAATCACCGCACTTCTCTCGTGGACCTGTCCCATGACCCCATCTGTCTCCGCAGCGGTCTTGCTGCCGCAGAATACCGCGTTGCCGCCGTGCGCCGAACGTCCCGGCACCCCAATGGCTGGTGACTTGCCAGCTCATGTGTCGGCAGTGGACACAAACCATGGTGCGGTCGCCATCTATGGCGCTGCGCAACGTCTTCTCCCTCATCTTGAGCAAGGTCAGCGTATCGACGCCGCCATTCTGCGCTCGGTCATGACCGACGCCTTCGGATCATCCGATGCTGCTGGCGGCTGGGACTGGAAGCTCGCCTATGAGGCGACGGAAGCCGCGAGCGTACTGTTCCTGAGACGACATGGCCCGGCCCTGATCGCCAAAGCGGGCTCGCCGGACGCGATGCTGTCGCCAACGCGACCGGATTGATCGGTTCAAATCGACGATCGAGATCTCAGCACACACCCGATCGATCAGCGCAGCACATTGCGCGAACGCCCACGCAGCCAGCACGCTCCCTCTCTGGACCAGACGTGCCTGCTGCCGTCCGGCCCGCATCCCGCGCTGCGCCACCTGACGGCGTGCCGCTCGCCTACGAAACCTGCGACGGGTGTCCTCCAGCGACACCCGCATCAGCGAGGCGATCTACGAGCCCTACGCCTTGCAGACTATCGTGATTGCTGGCGCGCAGCCCCATCCGACGGGGCTTGTGCAATCCGCCGCCATGGCCTCGGTCGCGCCGCCGAAACCCACCTATCAACCGATGTTGCCGCCGCGCCTGATCACTGACGGCATCCTGTCTGACGCCCAGCTTGAGACCATCATCCTTGCCGGCGAGGCGCATGAGGGTCATCTCGCAGGATCATGGACGGTTGATGCCGCCGGCGATGTGGTGATGGCCGCGCCCGATGATGCCAGGGACGCCGTCCGCTTCCGGCAAGGCTTCATGCTGGGTGATGGCACAGGCGCAGGCAAGGGCCGCCAATGCGCTGGCATCCTGCTCGATCATTGGCTGCGCGGACGCCGGAAAGCGCTCTGGATCTCCAAATCAGACAAGCTGCTGGAAGACGCCCAGCGCGACTGGTCATCGCTCGGCATGGAAAAACTGCTGGTCACGCCCCTGTCGCGCTTTGCCCAGGGGACCCCGCGACCTGCGCGCGCTCGGGCTCTACACCTCACGATCACTGTCCTATGTCGGCGTGCGCTATGAGCTCGTTGAACACACGCTGACGGAGCCGCAGCGGCAAATCTACGATGCCTATGCCGGGGCCTTCGGCATCATCCACCGCAACCTCAATGCCGCGCTGGAAGCGGCCAACATCACGAGTGGCAAGGTAGCCGAGAGCGGCAGCGGCCAGGGCGGCAAGGGAGCCACCCTCAACGCGCAAGCCAAGGCTGCGGCGCGCTCGGCGTTCGAATCCACCAAGCAGCGCTTTTTCGGCCATCTCCTGACGGCGATGAAGACGCCGACCTTGATGCGTTCGATTGAGGAGGACCTCGCAGCAGGGCATGCCGCTGTCATCCAGATCGTCTCGACCGGTGAGGCGCTGATGGAGCGCAGGCTCAGCCTTATCCCCACCTCAGAATGGAACGATGTCCAGGTCGATCTGACCCCGCGCGAATACGTCTTATCCAGAACTCCGGATAAGACGTAATATGCCGCGTCCGCGTTATGCAGAGCGCGGCGCTTCATGTCATTGATATGATGTTTCATTTCGGGATCTCCACTTGGCATAATCATGATGCCTCTGCTCTCAATCGCAGAAGGACACCCCGACATGACCTCCCCCTCCAACTCTCACCCCGGCAGCGCGCCAGCCGCCGGGGCTGTCAGCGGCCAAGCACTTATTTGCGGTTATCTTGCGGATAATCCCAAGTTGTCTGCTGGCGCGCTCAGCGCGGCCCGGCATTTCCTGAAGTGGGTCGCCGACCAGCATATCGCGATCAGGGATCTTGATACTGCGGCGATTAGTCGTTTTGCGCGACACCGCTGCCGGTGCGGCCGCTATAGCGCCACGCAGTTGCGGGACCCCGCTTACATCACCGAGGTCCGGAGGTTTCTTCGCTATCTGGAAGATACCGGCCATGTGGCCATTCCAGACGAGGTTGCCCGGCTTGGCCCGCATTTGGCCTGCTTTTCCGCGTGCCTTGCTGACCAAGGCTACGGCAAGGTCACCTACAACGCCCGCATGAGTCAGGCGCGGCATTTTGCGGAATGGGCTCTGCAGCGACGTATTCCGTCCAGCCATATCGATAACGACCTGATTGAGCAGTTTGCCCATCACGACTGCCAGTGCGGGATCAAGACCAAACGCGGCAAGCGGGTCGAGGGCACCGGCAATAGGGATCGCCGCCGTGGTGCCCGCGCCTTCGTGTCTTTCCTCAGAGTAGAAGGATCGATCCCGGTCGCGTTGGCCACTGAACTACCTGCCGATCCACGCCTCGCCGATTTTGCCGCTTGGATGCGCCGGGAGCGCGGCGCCACGTCCGAGACGATCAGGCGCTATCAGCAAGAGTTGGGCCGCTGGCTGATGAAGCTTGGATCGGAACCGCAGGGGATCACCGCTGCGGTCGTCCGCTCGATCGTTCTGGATCAAGGCGAGGACCGCTCCCGATCGTCAGTCCGCATGACGATAACAGTCTTGCGCACATTCTTGCGATTCATGATCGGCGAGGGGTTGTGTGCTCCGTCGCTGCTTCATGCGGTGCCGTCAGGGGTGCGACGCAGGCTTTCGACCGTCCCAAAGACGATCCCGGCTTCGACCATCGAAGAGATCGTCGCGTCCTGCGGCACAGGCACAGCGGTTGAGGTGCGGGACCGCGCCATCATCCTGCTTCTCGCGCGGATGGCCTTGCGGGCTGGCGATATCTGGCAACTCCATCTCCGCGACATCGACTGGCGCGCGAGCAGGTTGCGATTGCACGGCAAAAGCCGACGTGGGGTGTTTATGCCTTTACCGCAAGACGTCGGTGATGCGCTGCTCGCCTATATCGAGGACGCCCGGCCGGTGGTTGCATCCGATCGAGTCTTCTTGCGCGTCCAAGCCCCTTTCACCCCATTTCGTTCATCGGCCGAGATCGCCGGTATCGTCTCTCGAGTCCTTTCCCGCGGCGGTTTCGTCGGCCTTCCGACCGGCGCACATGTGTTTCGGCATTCACTGGCTTCGACATGGCTGCGCGGTGGCGCGGAACTGGATCAGATTGGGGCCGCGCTGCGCCACGTGTCACGCGACACAACCGCAATCTACGCCAAGGTCGATGTCGATATGCTCGGGGCGATGGCCCAGCCTTGGCCGGGGTATTCAGCATGATGCATCACCATGTTGACCGCTATATCAACCTTCACCGCGCCCTCGGAAAGGGGTTTGCCAAACATGATACCAAAGGCCCTTTGACCTGACTCACCGAGGGTTCCCAAACTGACTGCGGCGTGATTCAAAGTGCGTGGAGGACCCACGCCATGCCGAAGGTTGTCGAGATCAAGCCGAGCCATACTCCCGCCGAGCTGCGCCGCCTGGCGGCATCGGGCAAGGATGCGAACCAAAGTCGACGATTGCTGTCCATCGCTGCGGCGCTGGACGGGATGAGCCGGGCGGAGGCCGCCAAGATCGGCGGCATGGACCGCCAGACGCTACGGGACTGGGCGCATCGGTTTAATGAGCAAGGCCCTGCCGGGTTGAAGGACAACCGTCGCCGGGGGAACCCAAGACGTCTGTCGCAGGCGCAACTGGTGGAGCTGTCCGAGATCGTCGAGACCGGCCCCAACCGCGCTGTAGACGGCGTGGTGCGCTGGCGGCGGATCGACCTGCAACGTGTCATCGCGGACAAGTTCAAGATCGCGTATCACCAGCGCAGCATCGGCAAGCTGCTGAAGCACCTGGGCTTCTCGCACATCAGCGCCCGGCCACGGCATCCCGGGCAAGATGGCGAGGTCATCGCGGCTTTTAAAAAAACTGGCCCAACACGCTCGCGGCGCACATCAAGGGCGTGACGCGCAAGACGAAGATCGAGATCTGGTTTCAGGATGAGGCCCGCATCGGCCAGAAGAACGGGCTCGTCCGGCAATGGGCGAGGCGCGGCACAAGACCTACCCAGCCTGCCGACCAACGCTATGAGAACGCCTATCTCTTCGGTGCCATCTGCCCCGAAAGAGGCGTGGGCGCGGCCCTCGCTTTGCCCCATGCTGACACCGACATGATGCAACTGCATATCGACGAGATATCCCTGCACGTCGCCAAAGGCGCTCATGCCGTGCTGCTGCTGGATCGAGCCGGATGGCACATCACCGGCGACCTGAACTGGCCGAAGAACATCACGCCGATCCTGCTGCCCTCGCGCGCGCCGGAACTGAACCCCGTGGAGAATATCTGGCAGTATCTGCGTGCCAACTACCTCTCGAACCGCGTCTTCGAGACATACGCCGACATCATCAATGCAGCCTGCGAGGCCTGGAACAGGCTCACCGAAAGGCCCGACGTCATCACATCAATCGGGATGCGCCACTGGGCGCAAACAGGTCAGTTGTAAGGGCCGTTAGTATGAGAGGTCCTTGCGCGAGTTCGCCGCATTTGCTGCTGACCGGACCGATCCGCATGTAACCGCGGCACTAATCCTCGAGTGGGCAGGCAGGGCGGCCACGCCTAATTCTGCACAAGACCGATATGATCAGGCCCGCGCCTTCGCGATGTTCCTGCATTCAGAGGACGTGCAGCACGAGGTTCCAGTGGCAGGGTTGTTCGGCCGGTCAAGGCGCCGCCGACCCGCTCCCCACATCCTGTCGCAAGACCAGATCAATGGCATCCTGACGGAGGCACTGCTGGTTCCCGGCCTGTCCCCGATCAGCCCACAGACCTATCACACGCTGTTCGGATTGCTGGCCTCGACAGGTCTGCGCATCTCGGAAGCATTGTCCCTGCGTTGCGACGACCTGACGGAAGATGGGCTGATGATCCGCAAGGGCAAATTTGGCAAGAGCCGTCTCGTCCCTCTTCACGCCTCGACCCGTGCAGTGATGGAGCGTTATCTCGATCAGCGGCGCATCGTCCGTGATGCTGGTCATGACCTTTTCGTGCTCGGGCACGGTCACGCACCGACGGCGACGAGAGCACACGTGGTCTTCGTACGGATTGTGCGCAAGCTCGGTTACCGCAATCCGACTGGTCCCGGCCCCCGGCTACACGATTTGCGCCATACCTTCGCGGTTCGGTCCCTGGAGACCTGCGGAACTGATCCGCAGTCCGTCCTGCGGCACATGCGGGCCCTGAGCACCTATCTCGGCCATGTCGATATCGCCAATACCTATTGGTATCTCGAAGCCACGCCTGTCTTGTTGCAAATGATTGCGGCAAGGGCGGAAGAGACGTGGATCGGGGGTGCAGCATGACCCCGCTCGCGCCTGACCTGTCATCTTTCCTGCAAAAGCATCTGCCCGACGAACGTGGCGCCAGCCAACATACCATCGCCGCCTATGCCCACGCGTTCACCCTCCTGCTACGGTTTGCGGCCAAACGCCTTAAACGACAGCCTTCTGACCTTGCGATCGAGGATCTCGACGTCAGACTGATCAGGGCCTTTCTCGAGTACATCGAAGAAGGTCGGGCCAATACCGTGCGATCCCGCAATGCCCGGCTGGCAGCCATCAAGGCATTTTTCCGCTTCCTTGAGCCACGGCGTCCAGCCTGCCTCGAACAGGCGATGATGGTGAGAGCGCTGCCCGTCAAACGCACGGATGTAAAGCTGATCGACTACCTGACGAAGGACGAGGTGCGCGCCTTGCTTGCGGCCCCAGACGGCAGAGCGCCGGCTGGGCTGCGTGATCGGGCGATGCTTCACCTGGCCTATGCCGCAGGACTGCGGGCGTCTGAACTTCTCGCGGTTCGGATGGACGATTTCCCGAAGGGATCGTTCGCCAATATCCGGGTGCTCGGGAAGGGGCGGCGGGAACGGGTGCTGCCGCTCTGGAAGGAGACACAAGCAGCCATTCGGGCTTGGCTCGCCGTCCGTCCCAATGATCTCGGGCCGGAACTGTTCCTGAACCACGATGGCGGCCCGATGACACGGGATGGTTTTGCCTACCGGCTCCGCCAACATGTTTCCGCGGCGGAACGCACGACCCCTTCGATTGCCGACAAGCACGTGACCCCGCATGTGCTGCGGCACAGCTGCGCCATGCACACGCTGCAGGCTACAGGTGATGTCCGCAAGGTCGCCCTTTGGCTGGGTCATGCCAGCCTCCAGACGACCGAGATGTACTTGCGCGCGGACCCGACCGAGAAGCTCGCCCTTCTCGAAGCGCATCATGCCCCACTGATCAAGCCGGGCAAGTTCCGGCCGCCGTCTGACAAGCTGATGGCAATCCTTGCGGCCGCGACGGGCACGAAGACCCGGCGATGACCATCGCACTGTCCTGAGCTCTTGCCGGCCCACATACCAGCAGCGTCCCGCACAGGGTGGGGCACTGCTATTCCATCACATAGCCAAGTGCACGGTATCCCGACCGCCGTTTTGCGGCCATTCTCGCCAGTACTGGAACGGCACTATCCACGTAGTCCACGACCAGAACGTCCTTCTTGCCGTCATGTTGCCTATGCAAGCGCCCAACATATTGCGCCAGCGTGCCCTTCCACGCGATCGGCATGGTCAGGAACAGGGTATCCAGCCGCGGGTCATCAAAGCCCTCACCGATGTAGCGTCCTGTCGCAAGGATCAGCCGCTCCTCGTCTTTGGGGACATTCAGTGCGGCGGCGGCGGATTTGCGATCTTTCGCCGACATGCCGCCTCGCAGGACGACCAGATTCTTCGCAAACTTGGAGAACCGCTGCTGGAGATAATCCAGATGGTCTTTGCGCTCGGTCAGCACGATCGGGGACCGCTTCGCCTCGAGCGATTTCAGCACATCATCAAAGATCTGATCATTTCGACCGGCGTCCTCAGCCAAGGCGGCATAGATCGCGGGCATCGATGGCCGTTCCGCCATCGCAAGCATTTCGGGCAGTTTGAACCGCGTGTGACGCTCGCGCGCCCGATGCCGAATGCCGCTCTCAGCAGCCTGCGATCTGGCATGAACCTGATGCCGTATGGGGCCGCATTGCATGAAGATGATGGGATGGTGCCCGTCTTTTCGGGCGACGGTTGCCGACAGACCGACGACATAGCGCGCCTTCGTTCTGCGCGCGACAAGTTCAAAACTCGCCGCAGACAGGTGGTGGCATTCGTCGACGATCAACTGGCCGTAGTCAGCCACGATGTCGTCGACCTCGCCGTTTCTGACTAGGCTCTGGATCAAAGCCACGTCAATCACGCCCGTCGGTTTGCGCTTTCCACCGCCTATTGTGCCAATCTGTTTGGGGTCGATCTGGAGGAAGGTCTTCAGCCGCTCGACCCATTGGTCGAGAAGTTCCCGACGATGCACCAGAACCAGCGTGTTTCGGGCGCGATAACCAATCAGGGCCGACGCAACAACAGTTTTGCCGAAGGCCGTGGTCGCGGCGAGCACGCCAGTATCATGCGCGGTGAGCGCCTCATAGGCGCGCTGTTGCGGCGGCCGAAGCTCACCAAGGAACCGAACCGTGTTCGGCAGCGGGGTTCCATCGCTGCGCTGGTCGTCCAGTTCTGCCTTGGCGCCGTGTTCGGTCAGGATTTCAACCACCTCATCAAAGCAGCCTCGCGGTAAGGCAATGTGGCGTGGGTGCAGCTCGGCACAAGCGACCACGCGAGGCTTTCCGAAGGTGGGCAGCCGCATCGCCTGCGCCCGATAGAACTCGGGGTTCTGGAAAGCTGCGACCCGTACCAATTGGGCAATCATAGCAGAGGGCAGCCCGGTTCGGTCAATGTAGACCTGATCTGCGACTGTCACCTTGATGTTTGGCGGAATCACCACGTCCGCAGGCTTTGCCTTCGGGCGTCGCGATGGCAACATTTTCCACGGCTCGTCAGCATTTTCGTCTTCAACTGGCATTCGAACTGCCAGCACCTGACTGGACGCCTCTGCGGCTGCAACAATGCTGGATACCGCCGCCGCGGACAGTCTCGGCAGCGTCGACAGATACGCCCACTGGTCGTCGTATGGCTGAAGATACTGATCGAGAAAGACGCAATTGCCGACCCTCCGCGCGCTGTGCTGCAGCGGCAGGGCGATCAGGTTTCCAAAACCGCCGAGGGGCATCGTGTCCTGGTTTGGGAAGAGGCGGTCATAGGATGCAAAGCCGATCTCCGGTCGCCTCTCCATGGTCTCCGTGATCAGCGCCGATCCAAGCTGGCGGGCAGCCCGGGCCGATACCGGTTCGGCGAAGAAGATCCAGACATGGCCGCCGTTGCCCGATCGGGATCGTTCCAGCGCAGCAGGCACTTCTTTTGCCCGGCAGGTTTCGAGCAGGGCACTGGCGTCCTCCGCCCATGAATCCCTGTCAAAATCTGCTGCCAGGAACCAGCAGGTGTCGTCCCGCAACAACGGGTAGACGCCGGCCACGAAGTCAGCCGAAGGGCCCTCGCCGCCCCGTAGGTGCCGTTCGATGACGCTGGCGTCGGGGGGTATGAACCGCTGATGCTTGCAGTCCCCGCATTTGACGGTCGGTTTTCCGCAGATGCCTTTCACCCATTCATTGAAGCAGGCAGGCGAATAGCCGGCGCGTCCTGTCTTGCGGTTCTCCCAACGCACCGGAAACACGTCTGGGCGGCCAGCAAACAGGTTGCGGAACAGCTCTACCTTTTCGCTCGAACTCGACATGTTGGTGACGGGGGCATTTTCAAAGGATGAACGTTTGGCTTGTGCGGCTATTTCTGCGGTTTGCTTGGCCTCCAGCACCGAAAGCTCCTGCAAAAGTTGACGTTGTTCCGCATCCAGCTCGGCCAGCCGTGCCCGAACCCTCGCCAATTCTGTTGCTGTGCCGCTTCGATCTACCACCTGTGATTTCCGCCTAGTTGTCCCTTCCCTCCGACCATAACGGCCAAACGGCTCTGCTGTAAGCATGCCTCCGCTTCCGGCGGTTGTGCCGCCGGGGTGAGAGTTGGAGGGGGAGGTCATGTCGGGGTGTCCTTCTGCGATTGAGAGCAGAGGCATCATGATTATGCCAAGTGGAGATCCCGAAATGAAACATCATATCAATGACATGAAGCGCCGCGCTCTGCATAACGCGGACGCGGCATATTACGTCCTCGATTACCTCAGCCACTCCTTCCCGGTGCAGCTCTATGAGCCCTTCACCGATACTGAGGGCAATCTGCGCTCACGACCCGTGACCAGGGATGGCCAGCCCGTGCTCTGCCGGGAAGCGGTCAGGCGACGCGACAGCCTGATCGAGCATCTGGCGTCGATGGCACCCGTGCCCGGTGCCCTCGACCAGATCATCCAGCACTTCGGCACCGAACACGTCGCCGAGGTGACCGGCCGGTCACGGCGTATCGTGCGCAAGCGTGCCGGGGGCCGCGAAGTCAGTGGGGAGCACGGGCCTTCTGACCCGTTTAGCGGCGGCAATGATCGCCTTGTGGTCGAAAGCCGGGCTGGCAGCGCCAACCTCACGGATGCCCGCGCCTTCATGGATGACGTCAAGCGCATCCTGGTGTTCTCGGATGCTGGCGGCACCGGGCGCTCCTAGCACGCCGATCTGGGAGCGAAGAACCAGCGCCTGCGGGTGCATTATCTGCTGGAGCCGGGCTGGAAGGCAGACACGGCCATTCAAGGTCTTGGCCGCACCAACCGCACCAACCAGAAACAGCCGCCGCTGTTCCGGCCCATCGCCACCGACGTCAAGGCCGAGAAGCGTTTCCTGTCGACCATAGCAAGGCGGCTCGCCGCCGGGCCAAGACCGACATCCTCGTGCCGGCTGGCCCCAAGGTGGCGCTGACCGGCGGCGCGGCCTTCAATGATCACACCCTGATCTGGGCCAAGCTCGATCAGGTCCAGGCCCGGCATCCCGACATGGTGCTGCTGCATGGTGGCTCGGATCGCGGGGCTGAACTGATTGCCGCCAAATGGGCCGACACCCGCAAGGTGCCGCAGATCGCCTTCAAGCCGGACTGGACCCGCCACGCCAAGGCCGCCCCCTTCAAGCGCAACGACGCCATGCTGGAGGTGCTGCCCATCGGGGTGATCGTGCTTCCCGGCTTAGGCATCCAGGACAATCTCGCCGACAAGGCGCGCGCGCTCGGCATCCCGGTCTGGAGGTGCGGCGGGTGAGGCCGCACGACCAATTTGGCTGAAGCTTCAACAGGGCGGTGCAAGCCGCTCAACTCGCCGTGACGCGACGTCTGGGGTGCCCTGATTCAGAACAGGCGAACATCGAGCCTGAACGGCTCGGCTGTGATGATCTTGATGCGCGCTGCCGCCGGATGCCGATGATTGATGACAATGTTGACATCAGGCGATCCAACGATCGGCACAATAACGGAAGGCACCTGCAACATCGGGGTTTCCCCATCGCCATGCCAGCGATCACCCAAGTCTTGCGTCAAGGTCTCGGCCTTCGTCCAATCCGGTGGCAGATCGCTGAGTGAAATCACCTGTCTGGCCAGATCATCGGGCGCCTCGTAGCGCACCATGACGAGTTCGGGCATCAAGGCTGGATCCTCGATATGGACGAGTTTTTCGAGCACGCAAAGCGACGGTGCGGTCGCTGCGTAGGTCACAGCATGTCCGGCTGTGT
This sequence comes from Bosea sp. (in: a-proteobacteria), assembly GCA_023910605.1. Taxonomy (NCBI): domain Bacteria; kingdom Pseudomonadati; phylum Pseudomonadota; class Alphaproteobacteria; order Hyphomicrobiales; family Alloboseaceae; genus Allobosea; species Allobosea sp. The sequence continues at coordinate 17,809 of JAAVVV010000001.1, forward strand.
TCCAGCGCCCGTCGAACAGAAGGCCATACCCGCCATCAAAGGCGCGCGCGTGCTGGGCGCCGGAGAGACGCCAGAGGATCATTGCGGCCGGGCCTTCATCAGCAAGCCGTCAAGCCGCCGCGCCCCAGGCGATCTTGGCGAGCATTGTCTCGATCACACGCGCGCCGCTTTCGGTCTGCGCGATGTCGAGCGGTGTTTCGCCTGCGAGGGCTGCAAGCGGTTTGCGCAACCAGGTGCTGGCCTTGGCGAGATCGCCGAAGGTTTCTTCCGTGATGGTCTGGATGCGAACAAGACGCACGGCCCGGTCCGACTCGTCGATCGTCAGCGGCTGGTTCTTTTCCTGCCGGTGCCTGCGCGTGCGCTGCGGGATCACAAAACGCTCGATCTCCTTGTCGCTTAGCCCCGCTTGCGACAAGCCCTTGAGAGTTTCGAGCGGCAATCGCCGCTGTACGGCGAGCGCCAGATCGGTCTGGGAGCGCACCGCGCCGCCCAGCACCGCTGCACCGCCTAGCTTGCGGGCCATCTCCATCAACACCATCGACATCGCGCGCATGCCTCCACACGGATCGGCAACCTGCTGGAGATATAGCGGCAAATTGCCGAAATGACAAGATCGCCTGGACAGATCGCCTGGATAGCACGGCATGGCCTTGCCGGTCATAAAGAGCTGCCATGGCCGATCACGAACGAGCTGTTCTACCGGGTCGCGTGGAGCATTCCTGCAACCGGTCCATGGCCAGTCAGAGAGCCAGAGGCAAGCGGGTGATCCCGCGACGGGTTGAAAGGGCGAGAGCAGCTTGCCCGGCCCGTCGCGGAGAACCCCGTCATGGACCGGAACCATCGCCAGCAGGGCGCGTCTGACCGCGCCGACATCTACAGCCGCATCACAAAGGAGATCGTCGACACCATCGAAGCCATGCAGGCGGGAGCTCGCGCCGACTGGAAACTGCCCTGGCATCACGACGGCAGCAACGTCGCGCGCCCGATGAACATCGCCTCGAAGAACAAGTATCGCGGCATCAACATCCTGGCGCTCTGGATCGCCAGCATGAAGGCGGGGTTCGGCTCGGGCCTGTGGGGCACCTATCGGCAGTTTGCGGAAGTGGGCGCGCAGGTCCGCAGGGACGAGCGTGCCACCACGGTGGTGTTCTGGAAAGAATTCCGGCGCGGTGAGAGCGATGATGGCGACGCTGGCGACAACCGTCGGGCGCGTTTCATGGCCCGTGGCTATCATGTCTTCAACGCGGCCCAGGTCGATGGCCTCGAACTGCCAGCGCAGCCCGTTCTGCCGGAATGCGCCCGCGTCGCCGCCGCCGAGCAGTTCTTCGCCCACCTCGGCATCACGATCAAAACCGAGGGCGATCAGGCGTGTTACCTGCCCAGCCTGGACGAGGTGCGCATGCCGCCCTTCGCACGGTTTCGGGATGCCGGCTGCTATTACGCTACGCTCGGTCACGAGTGCGGCCACGCCACAGGCGCCAAGCATCGGCTGGACCGTGATCTGGGTGGGCGCTTCGGCTCTGAACGCTACGCCGTGGATGAGCAGATCGCCGAACTGACGGCGAGTTTCGTGATGGCGGATCTGGGGCTCAGCTATGGTGCGAGGCCCGAAAGCGCCGCCTACCTCGCCTCCTGGCTCAAGGTGCTGAAGAACGATACGCGGGCCATCTTCACCGCTGCCGCAAAAGCTCAGCAGGCGGCAGACTGGATGCATGCGCAGCAGCCAGGAGCGGTGAATGGCGAGCCTGTCAGTGAGGCCGATGATGACGGAGAGGATCTGGTCGCCAGCCCGCTGCCTCAATCGACGCTCGTCAACGCTGTGGCAGCGTGAGGGGGAGACGGATAATGACCACATCGACCTCCCAATCCATTGCCATCACCGCGCTGCTGATCGATCCGAACCGTGCCGAGGCGCGTAGGGTCTCCCTGACCGTCATGGATGATGCGCTTCGACTGGATGAGCTCTACGTGCTCCTCGGTTGCGACCTGGTCGAGCGCGCTGCGTTCGATGAGCAACACTTGATCTGGGCCGACGAGAACGGCTGGGATGCAGCAACCGCCTTCACCGTCAGCGATGACGGCACCAACGCCATTGCCGGACGCTTCCTGATCATCGGCGAAACTGACGATGGAGAGTTGCAGGATGTCGTTCCAGAGGTCGCGCCACTTCTGGCGCGGCTGACGTGCCATCGCTGCCTGTTCGAGCCGGAATTCGTGACGCGAACAAGCAACACGGGTGCAGGCTTCTGCGTGGAGACGAGGCTGCAGGGCGTGACGCCACGGATCGACCGGACGCGGCCACGGCTCGTGGACTGAGCCGAGGTCAGGGGCAGCACTTGTGGTAGGAGCGGTGGAGTTCAGAATGAAGCTCCCCAGAAGAGTTGCCCATGTTGTCCATCACGTCCATTCCCGATGACGAGCCGCTGCTCACAACCTCGCCGCTGATCCGTGGCCTGCTGAAGATGGCTGACTACATCGCTGAGCATGGCGGCATTGGCCTGACGGCATCGGGCGCGTTCAATCGCAAGTTCGTGCATTGGGCGGCTGCTGAATTTGAGTGGCCGGGGTTTACGGAGGATGATCTGTTTGCCGTCAACAAGGTGCTCGACGAGATGGATTTTCCGCCGCTTGGCGATCTGCATGCGCTGCTGCGCGCCTTGCGGCTGGGCCGACATGCCAAAGGCAGGTTCATGTTGACCAGGGCTGGCAAGGACCTGGTTGCCCGTCCCGGCCGCTTGTTTGCGGAACTTCTGCCGCACTACCTGTTTCGGCTGGACCACGGTGCGAGCATGCGATCGCACTCAGGGCTGCTTGGCAGCTGGGATGTGTTCCTCAATGTGATCAATGTCGAGGCGGAGCGCGGCGCGAGCCTCAACAGCTTGCGGCGCACGCTTTATGGCCAACCGGACAGTGCCGGCCATGACGAGACAGCACTGGCCTTGTTCATCGGTGTCCTGCGCCCACTTTGCTGGGCTGGCCTTATCACCATGGATCTGTCGTACACCACCCGCGGTGACTCTTCCGTCATCAAGACCGAGCTCTGGCGGCGCTACCTCCGCCTTGAGACCGACTGGCATCTTGGCGAGCCCCGACTGCACTGATGCGCTCATGTCCAAATCGAGGAGCGATGCCCGCTATACCGGCGCAAGGCGGGATCGCGGTGCGAAGCTCTATCCTGTCGGCCACGACCATTGAAAAGACCGGTTAAGAGTGCTATTGTGAACCCTAATAAGGAGGGCTTCACATGGCAAACCAGATCCATGCTTTGACGACGGCGAGCGTATCCGAGCTCAAGAAGAACCCCATGGGCACGGTTGCGGCCGGTGAGGGCTTCCCTGTCGCCATCCTCAACCGCAACGAACCGGCCTTCTATTGCGTGCCTGCGAAGGCCTATGAGGCCATGCTGGAGCGTCTTGAGGACATGGAGCTCAACGCCATCGCCGATGCGCGCGAAGGCCAGGCGATCCACAAGGTTGAGCTGGATGACCTATGAGCTCGCCTTTCTGGACGACGCTCTGAAGGAATGGCGCAAGCTCGACAACGCAACGCGCGAGCAGTTCAAGGCCAGGCTTGCCGAGCGCTTGCAGAACCCGAAAATCCCGTCAGCACGGCTTCATGGCGCCAGGGAGCGTTACAAGATCAAGCTGCGCAATGCCGGGTACCGCCTTGTCTATCAGGTCAAGGATCGCGAACTGCTGGTTCTGGTCGTCGCTGTGGGAAAACGCGAACGCAACGAGGTCTACAAACTGGCTCAACGCCGGAAGACGGACTGAGCGCATCTGGGCGAGCCGTCCGTTCATCACAGACGTGAATCAATCAGGCCCGTTCGATTCCAGAATTGCGTTGGACCCGTGAGCCGCATCGCAGGACATTCATGGTAAGCGGTTAGCTGAGGGCGTTTGACCTGAAGTTCCAGGGCATGAGGGCGTCGATTTTGGATGCGGGCCATCCTTGGGCGATATGCGCGAGGGTTTGCGACAGCCAGTCGAGAGGATCGACATTGTTCATCCTGGCGGTTTGCAGAAGCGTTCCCAGTGTAGCCCAGGTCCTGCCACCGCCTTCACTTCCGGCAAAGAGGCTGTTCTTTCGCGTAATGGTTTGGGGCCTGATGGCCCGTTCGACGATGTTGGAGTCGATTTCAATGCGACCGTCGGAGAGGAACCGTTCGAGTGCTTCACGGCGGGCGAGCGCATAGCGGATTGCTTCCGCCGTCTTGGACTTGCCGGAGACCTTGCCGAGCTCCCGTTCCCAAAGATCGAAGAGGCGCGCGACGACAGGCGCAGACTTTTCCTGCCGGAGCTTCGCGCGGGTGTCTGCATTCCGGCCGCGCACGTCATCTTCGACCCTCCACAGCTCGGTCATGGCCATGACGCTGTCCGTGGCAGCCTGCGAGACGCCGCTGATGTGCAGATCGTAGAACCTGCGCCTGAGATGCGCCCAGCATCCGGCAAGCCTCATCGTTTCTGTGCTGCCGGTTTTGGCCTGGCTTTTGGCGTGGCTCTTGGCCTGGCTCTTGGCCTGGCTCTTGGCCTGGCTCTTGGCCTGGCTCTTGGCCTGGCTCTTGGCCTGGCTCTTGGCAAGGCTGCTATAGGCCACGTATCCATCGACCTGCAGGATGCCGTTGTACCCGGACAGATGACGGGCCACACATTCAGCGCCTCTGCCGTCTTCGAAGCGATAGGCCACCATTGGCGGACTGGTGCCGCCATAGGGGCGATCATCGCGCGCGTAGGCCCATAACCAGGCCTTGGTTGCTTTCCCCGATCCGGGAGCCAGAGTGGGCAAGCTCGTTTCGTCGGCAAAGATCCGCTCACCCTCCTTGATCTTTTCGAGGATGTAATCGGCCAGTATCTGCAGTTCAAACCCAAGATGGCCCATCCATTGGGCCATCAGGGATCGGCTGATCTCGACCCCGTCGCGCAGGTAGATCGCCTCCTGACGGTAAAGCGGAAGACCGTCGGCATATTTGGAGACCGCGATAAAGGCGAGCAGCCGTTCCGTTGGCAATCCGGCTTCGATGATGTGTGCCGGTGCGAGCGCCTGGATCACGCCGTCATGGCCACGGAAGGCATATTTGGGACGGCGCGTCACGATGACCCTGAACTTCGGCGGAATGACATCGAGCCGTTCGGAACGGTCTTCGCTGATCAGCACCTTCTCCAGGCCCTCATATCCAGCGGGGAGTTCCGGCTCGATGACCTCCTCGATGCGCTCAAGATGCGCAGCAAAGCCTTTGCGCGGGCGTGGAGCGCGTTTCGGCTTGTCCCTGGCGCCCCGGTCGAGTTCGCTCTGGACGCTCGAAAGGCCGGTCTCCACCTCCTCGAAGGCAAAGGCAATCTGCTCGTCGTCGAGGACCCCAGGACCACCGGCGCGGAGCCGTTCAGAGCGCTTGCCATGTTGCGCGCGCTGCAAGACCTTCATGATCAGCGTCAGGTTGGCAATCCGCTCGTTGGCGCTCTGTTCGATCGCCTCCAGCCGGGCGATTTCAGCCTCCGCGGCTCTTAATCGAACATCCCCTTGCGCCTGCGCACGCGCCAGGGCGAGCACCATCGCCTTGAGCGCATCCACGTCGTCCGGCAAGGTGTTCAGGGGTAAATCCATGGGTGCAAATAGAGCACAAAACCGCTCACTTTCCCAATGATTACAGCAGCATGATTCATCTTGCCGCAGATCGACATCATCCCGTCAGCAAGGGTCGCCGCACCTTTGTCGGACGGATCTTCTTCCAGTCCATCCCGGCCAGAAGAGCCATCAGCTGCGAATGGTCCAGGCGAATGCGAGCCGCCGATAGGGCAGGCCAGCAAAAGCCTTGCTCCTCAAGCGTCTTCGAATAGAGACAAACGCCGCTGCCATCCCACCACACGATCCGAACACGGTCCGCACGTTTCGACCGAAACACGTAAAGCGCGCCGTTGAACGGGTCGAGGCCGCCATCCCGGACAAGCACCATCAGGGATGCGGCACCTTTACGAAAGTCGACGGGCTGGCACGACACGTAAACGACGACACCCAGGCCAATCATGCTTTGCGCACCGCCCTCAGTATCACGGTCAGATGATCCGCATCGATGTCGCCGCCAACGCGGACAACCGTATCCCGAATGACAATCTCCACAGCCCAGTTGCCAGCCGCCTCGACGCGCGCAAACTTCACCTCATCGTGCGCAACGGGCATGGCTTTGACCGCCCCGGATGCCCGGGCCTGTCGCCGCCATCCATAAAGCTGCGAAGGGTCAACCCCGGCAGAACGCGCAATCGCCGAAACATTCGCACCAGGCAACAGCGTCTGGGAAATCAGTCGTGCCTTCTCGTCGACCGACCAATCACGTAGCCTGCGCCTCGTCCGCACCGGCGCTGCCGTCAAAACCTCAAAAACTCGATCTTGATTCATACTCTCGCTCATAGGATTCCCCACATGATTCACCGGGAAAATGAGCGATCAGAACACCAAAAGATACGTGGGGTTGCCTACACGCTTACCATTCATGCGATGAATACGGCGAATGTCACTCACCCTCCTGCCAATGCCGATGCCCCTGCCGACGCCAATGTTGATGCGAACTTGGAACGGCACGACCCCATCGTGCTGCGGCGCGTTGAGCCCGCCCGCAACATGGCGCGCTGGTACGCCCTCTCGCTGGAGGTCACGCTGTTCGATGACTGGTCGTGCACGAGACGCTACGGCCGCATCGGGCAGCGGGGAGAGAGGGTGATGATCGGGTTGTTCGAGGATCACCGGTCCGCCGAGGCCGAGCTTCAGGCCATCCTGCGCGCCAAGCAGGCGCGTGGTTACGAGATCACCGGGTGACACCCGGAGCCAGGACTGGGTAGTGTCTCAGTTTGAAATTCAGCTCAGACTGTCCGTCTGAGCCTTCCATATGCCCTTGGCGTCTTTGCAGTTGCGCCAAACCCCGCAATGCGCCATAAGGCGCGCAGGAGGTGAGGCATGGGCCGATTCGACGAACTCATTGAAGATTTAAGGGCGGCGGCCAAGGCCGAGTATGGGAGAGGGTTTGCGGACGGTTTGGCCGCAATGCGGCAGCGCATCCTTGATGTCGCCAGCGCGCCCTCGCAGGGTTCATTGGCTGATTTGTACGCGCCGCAAGCTAGGCCCGAACTTGGGGATATTCTTCCCCGCAAAGCAGCAGAGGCAGGCTTGCGCGCCCCTCGTGGTTCTGTGGGGCGAATGATGGTTCGCCTTCTGAGCGATCACCCGGACGGGTTGACCGCCACGCAAATTGAAGGGATCGCCCCCAAATACGATGCGGAAGTTGCCGCCAAGTCGATTGGCAACGAGTTGCGCCGTTTCGAGGGGGAAAAGTATCGCCGCGATGAAAGAGGACGATGGCTCCTTTTGAGCGGCTCTCAAATGGAAACGGCGGGGAGTGCCCCCGCCGTTAATTCAGAAGAAGGAGGACAACCGTGAAGCCGCCAATATAACCCCTTCCAGATCGCAGAGCGCCTGACACGCGCCATGCGGTGTGCAGCCCCGTAGGGGAGCAAAGTAAGCGTAGAACGGAGGCGGGAAACCGCTTCCGTTTTTTTACATTAGCACACCAAGATAGGTTTGGAATCCCCCCCCTAGTTTGATTTTTTCTTATACGGCCCGCGAACCTTGGGCGCGTTCATCGCGTCGATCACCGCAAGCACATCATCCCATGCCCATAGGCGCGTTGTCAGGTTCGCAGCCATGGCAGGCGTAACCCGCGTCGTCTTGTGAATGCGGCACCAGTTGTAGTGAAAGAAGTAGAGCGCCAGCGCGTCGCAGTGGCTTTCCAGCTTCTTTGAGAAGCCGTTCGTCAGGCGCGTGAAGCGACGCATCCCCATGCGCATCGTCAGGTTCTGGCGCTCCACATAGGACGTGCTGACACCTGGGCAGGATCGGGCGAGCCTTCAACCCGCTCCCTTGCGTGCACCAACGCACTCGGCAGGGCTGTAGCGGCCCTTGGCGCTGTCTGGCGAGGCTCCGTAGATCCCCCTCCCCCTTGGCCGCTCCGTCCGGGGTCAGCTTGCGCTGGCCAAACTGGCTGACCACCCCGCCTCGCCGTCGCTTCGTCAGCAGCGTCCCGGAGATGGTTCCGGAAACAGCAAGCAAGAAGAGACGAACATGGTGTCACTGGCCGATGAATACTCCCTCATTGTGGGCCTTGAATTTTCCCTGAGTTGGTGCCCCTGCCGGCCTGTTGAGGGCGCGCCCTCAACAGGCCGGCTTTCGCCCGATGCCGCCGACGATACCGTCCTGGGGAAAGGACGGGGAGCGGCGCGGGTGGTTCAGCTTGGAGATGTGATGATGATCCTGGATTTACACCGGCAAGGCCTGTCCGTGACTGCGATTGCGCGGCGGACGGCACGCGATCCTTGCTCGCCTCGGCCCGGAGCCACACCGTTATCTTCCCGGCAAAAGGGTCGATTTTGCTCGGGCGATCGGGGACCTTGAACTGAGGCTCAACCGTGCCCGCGCGAAGATATTTACGGATCGTGTTCCGCGACAATCCCGTGCGTCGCTCAATCTCCCGGATCGGCATCCCTTCCCGGAAATGCCAGCGCCGGATGACGCTTAATAATGCCATGTCGATCACTCCATGTTCCCCCGACCCAAAGCCAGGGAGATGGTCAGAACATGGGTCAAATCTCATACTAACGGCCCTTACAACTGACCTGTTTGCGCCCAGTGGCGCATCCCGATTGATGTGATGACGTCGGGCCTTTCGGTGAGCCTGTTCCAGGCCTCGCAGGCTGCATTGATGATGTCGGCGTATGTCTCGAAGACGCGGTTCGAGAGGTAGTTGGCACGCAGATACTGCCAGATATTCTCCACGGGGTTCAGTTCCGGCGCGCGCGAGGGCAGCAGGATCGGCGTGATGTTCTTCGGCCAGTTCAGGTCGCCGGTGATGTGCCATCCGGCTCGATCCAGCAGCAGCACGGCATGAGCGCCTTTGGCGACGTGCAGGGATATCTCGTCGATATGCAGTTGCATCATGTCGGTGTCAGCATGGGGCAAAGCGAGGGCCGCGCCCACGCCTCTTTCGGGGCAGATGGCACCGAAGAGATAGGCGTTCTCATAGCGTTGGTCGGCAGGCTGGGTAGGTCTTGTGCCGCGCCTCGCCCATTGCCGGACGAGCCCGTTCTTCTGGCCGATGCGGGCCTCATCCTGAAACCAGATCTCGATCTTCGTCTTGCGCGTCACGCCCTTGATGTGCGCCGCGAGCGTGTTGGGCCAGTTTTTTTAAAAGCCGCGATGACCTCGCCATCTTGCCCGGGATGCCGTGGCCGGGCGCTGATGTGCGAGAAGCCCAGGTGCTTCAGCAGCTTGCCGATGCTGCGCTGGTGATACGCGATCTTGAACTTGTCCGCGATGACACGTTGCAGGTCGATCCGCCGCCAGCGCACCACGCCGTCTACAGCGCGGTTGGGGCCGGTCTCGACGATCTCGGACAGCTCCACCAGTTGCGCCTGCGACAGACGTCTTGGGTTCCCCCGGCGACGGTTGTCCTTCAACCCGGCAGGGCCTTGCTCATTAAACCGATGCGCCCAGTCCCGTAGCGTCTGGCGGTCCATGCCGCCGATCTTGGCGGCCTCCGCCCGGCTCATCCCGTCCAGCGCCGCAGCGATGGACAGCAATCGTCGACTTTGGTTCGCATCCTTGCCCGATGCCGCCAGGCGGCGCAGCTCGGCGGGAGTATGGCTCGGCTTGATCTCGACAACCTTCGGCATGGCGTGGGTCCTCCACGCACTTTGAATCACGCCGCAGTCAGTTTGGGAACCCTCGGTGAGTCAGGTCAAAGGGCCTTTGGTATCAGTGGGAATTTACGAGCCCGCCGGGTCAGTTCTCAGCGGTAATCAACAAATTCGAGGCTGAAGGAGCTGGTCGACCTGTTCATGGCCTCGCCGCTGGTCACCGTGCAGATGGCGACCGAGAAGCTCAAGGTCACGCAACAAGCTGTCGAGGTGATGCTGAAGGAACTCGGGCCCAGCCTGCCGCGCGAGCTCACAGGGCGGAAGCGGTATCGGGCGTGGGGGATCGTGTGAGGCGCGCAAGGCTGACTGTGAAGTGCTGCCCGAAGTGTGATCGCCTTCAGTCCGGAGGTAGGGCGTAGCGCAGGATGTGGATCTCATCGGCAGCGTCGGCTGTGACCTCGAGCACCTGATTGACGAGGTCGGGATCGCCTGCCAGCTCGTCAAGCGCGACCTCGAACAGCTCAAGCTGCAGATCGAGGTCCATGGCGTCCGCGGCGCCAAGGCAGATCAGCCCGGCATGCAGTGCGACGCCGGCGTATTGCCCCTTCGCGCCCGGCCGATCTGCCGGCCCGCGGAAATCGACCGCGTTCTTGGTGACGAAGGTCCAGTCGCCGGCGAGGATAATCGGCTTCAGCTCCCAGTCCTTGCGGCCGGCAAGACCCAGCCAGACCACATGCGAGGATTCGCCGTGGCCGCGCCGCTGCGCCAGCTTGGTGAGGTCCGGGCTGAGGCACTCGTCGATGAGGAGCTTCACGCCGCCGCCCTGCGGCGCACCACGCGGCGATCCGTAACGATCCGAGCGCCGGCAGGCAACTCGACCGACCGAGGCCGCCCGCGCGGCGGGTTAGCGGCGGCGTAAAAGGCGGCGAGGTCGACTTGGCGCCCGTCGAGGCTCGGATAGGCCGAAAGGATGCGCTCCATCGGAAGACCCGCCGCCACCAAGGCCGCTACGTCATGGACCGGCACACGGGTGCCGCGGACGACTGGCGCACCGCCCAAGATGTCGTGATTGTTTTCGACGAGGGCGCGAGCCTCGGCCAGCTTGTCCAGCCGCTCGGACGAACGGCCCGAGGTCAACCGCAAGATAGGCCTCGCGCCAAGTCCAGTCCTCGTCAGCGGCCTCGCTCAGCGTCCTGGATCCCAAACTGCCCAGCCGTGGAGCCATGGCGTTCAGCACGGCCAGCCGCTCCTCGGCCGCCAGGCGCCGGGCGCTGGCGAAATAGAAGGCGATCATCGGGCAGGTGGCGGCCCGCAGACGGCGGCCGTCCTCGGCCGCGAGCAGGTCAGCCGGCAGGAGCCTCTCGTCCACGACCCGGTTGACGTCGCGCAGCGAGACTCCCGCAACCGCGGCCGCTTCGGGTGGCTTCAGAAGTTCGGTGGCTGTAATGAGCATGACCGTGCTCCTAACGCATAAAATCATCCGATCGATCGGATTATATATCAACGCTGTGAGATGATCAACCTGACAGGGTACTGTCATGTTGACGACGTGTCGGCGAACATCGGCTCTTCGAGCGCGATGGTGACGAGTGCGGAATCCATTGATCGTGGCGATCGGTTCCCGGCGGACGTCATCGAGCAGGCTGTCTGGCTCTTTGTCCGTTGTCCACTCAGCCTGCGGATGGTCGAGGACCTGCTGGGGGCAAGCGGGATCGTCGTCAGCCATGAATCAGGCACGAAACCGTGCGGTGCCGGGCGGAGACATTCGGACGGATATACGCCAACAAGATCCGTCGGCGCGCCCCGCAGTTCTGCGACAAGTGGCATCTCGACGAGGTCGTGATCTCGATCAACGGCAAGATGCAGTGCCATGTTCGCGCCGTCGATGCTGATGGCTTGTGGCGGCCTGGTTCTCGACGCCCTGGTTCAGGGCCGCGAGGGTCGGTGCGCAGCGGAGAAGCTCGCAGTGGAGAAGCTCTTGCGCAAGTTGATACGAAAGCAATCCCGCGCACCGCGGGTGATGGTCACCGACAAGCTCGGTTCCTATGGCGCTGCCCGGACCGGGATGGGCATGACCTTCGAACATCGCCAGCACAAGGGCCTCAACAACCGGGCAGAGAATTCGCATCTGCCGACGCGGAGGCGAGAGAGGATCATGAAGCGGTTCAGATCCGCCAGGCACCTGCAGCGCCTCGTCTCCATCCACGATGGGGTCGCCAACCTCCACAACTTTCCCCGCCACGCCATGTCGTCATCCGACTATCGAGCGCTTCGTTCCGAGGCGATGGTCGTCTGGCGCGAGATCGCCGAACTGGGCGTCGCCGCGTAGCGCCAGGGGAAGGCGCCCCGTCTTCACGCGACCGCCGGTCGGCAAGTTGACAGCACCTGATGCTGAATGTGCAGTCGTTATTGCGTTCTCCCATATGGGCAAGCTGCATCCGACGGCAGAGTATCAGAAATTGGCGCTTCCTCTCCTGCCAGCGCCGCGCATTGGTTCTATTCCCAAGCGTTTGGGTTTATGGTAGACGTCTCCACCAATGCCGAAGGTCTTGACCATCGATGGTTTGCGCGTCGTGATCTATCCCAACGATCACCGTCCGTCCCATGTCCACATCATCGGGCGGGGTTGCCAGGCGGTGTTTCAGTTGCACTGCCCGGAAGGGCCGCCTTCGCTGCGCGAGAACTACCGGTTCAAGGCAACCGAACTGACCGAGATCAGTCAGCGGCTCGCTGGCGCGCTTATGCAGATCTGTGATCAATGGAGAAAGATCCATGGCGATTTCTGAGAAAGACGTTGCTGATGCCGAAGCACGCGCGAACGAGACGCGTCGCGCAGGCTATGCAATCCGCGCACGCTATGACGGCCGCCGCCGACGCATCATCATCGGGCTCGATAGCGGCCTGGAGATCACTGTTCCGGCCGAAATGATCGAGGGTCTGCAGGGAGCGTCGAATGACGAACTGTCCGAGATTGAGGTCAGCCCGAATGGTTTGGGTCTGCACTGGCAGGCACTCGACGCTGACGTTTATGTGCCGGCGTTGATGAATGGTATCTTTGGCACGGCTCGGTTCATGTCCGAGACCACCGCAGCCCAAATGATCGGAGCACGGGGCGGACGGTCGGAAAGCAGCGCTAAGGGAGAAGCCGCGCGGAGAAACGGCCAGAAGGGTGGCAGGCCAAGGAAAACGGCCTGAAAGTCGCGCTATTCCCGGTTCTGGCCGGATTTGGTACTGTCAACTTGCCGACCGGCGGTCGCGTGAAGACGGGGCGCTTTCCCCTGGCGCTACGCGGCGATGCCCAGTTCGGCAAGTTGACAATACCACAAAAACACAAGGCGGTCTCAAATCTGAAGTGCATCACCGAGTTTCGATAGCTCAATCATAAAGACTTCCTCGGGTGTTTGGAAGCCGAGGACGGCGCGCGGTCTGGTGTTGAGGCTGTGGGCGATCCTGTCGAGATCACGCTGGCTGTAGATCGACAGGTCGATGCCCTTGGGCAGATACTGCCGGACGAGGCCATTGAGGTTCTCGTTGGACGGCCTCTGCCAGGGGCTGTGCGGATCGCAGAAGTAGACCGGCAGCTCAAACACGGACGCTTGCAGCATCACCTGCAAGCCGCTTGAACCCTAACCCGGATGAGCAAGAGCCTCCCTTCGAAAACCGCCTGAACTGTCTCGAATCATCTGCCGACGGACAGTCCGGGTCGCCTGAAGCCGATGGCGGAGGGGGGAGCTGCGGTTCGGGCCATCTTCATGCAACAAGCTCCTTAACGCCGCAAAACCTCTTTCACGCGTCCGAGCGCATCAAAGCCCATCTGCATCATCAGGTCGAGCATGTCGAGCGGAACCCAGTTCTCACGGATAAGTCCCTCATGATGCAGGTAGAAATCCATCACGCGCATGAAGACCGGTTTGCCGGAAGGCGGCAAACCGCAGAACCCGCCGCCGGCATGCACCGCATAGACCGAAGGCCAGCCACCGGTGACCGAGTACGGCCCATCGCCGATGCGGATGTAATGCCCCGCGCCGTGCCGCGCCCTCTCGGCCTGCACCTCGGCGAGCGTGCCCTGCGGGCGGTGGAAGGCGATGCGGAACGGCAATTGATGCCCGTCCACAAAGCCATCGAGCCCACGCGTGGAGCCGATTCCGGCTGGGCCATACCACATCATTTTCGGGTGCCAATGCTCCTTTTGCGGCATAGCGATGAGGTTCTCGCGGTTTAGCTTCGCACGGTCGTCGAATTCGGCCAGCGTGCGATGCATCGCGAGCGTCTGTGCGATGCTCGCAACCGACTGCTCCGCATCCGACACATCAAAGCGCACGCCATCCGCAGTAAGCGGTGCAGGCCACATTTCAGCACTGCCAAGCGGCGGCGCAATCGGCCAGATGCCAGCTTGCCGCATCAAATCAAGCACATCCCAGAGCAGATTGGCATGAATCACCGTGCCTTCGGCATCGATCTCATAGACTTCGCCATAGCGCAGATAGATCGGCCGGTTGGTGGCCGGGATGCCGAGCCAATCGCCGCGCATCGTGCCGCAATAGTGGCCGATGGCCGCGACGTAGCGCCGGTTCTGGTAACTGCCGCCGACAAATATCACGTCGCGACGCTCAAGGTCCGGGAAGGCGCGCTTGAGTGGCCGGAATGCCCGCTCAAGCGCCACCGAAGTGTCAGCACACTGGTTGATCGGGTGAGCAACGCGCCAGAGCGCATGCTTCCGAGCAAGCGCCCCCAGCGCGTCTTCAAGCCTGCTTTCGTGCGCCTCGGCCAAAACTGTCAGGCGTTTATGAACACTGCGGCGGGCAGCGGCCTCCGGCGAGGCAAGGGGATCAAAATCGGAAACCATGCGACACATCCTGCAAGGCGGGAGAGAAAGGAAAGTGCAACGAGCGCAGCCGCGCAACGCGCCGTCCAGATGGACTGTTCCTCAACTTGCAAGCGTATTCAAGAAGCATGTTGCATACGAATGCAAGACATGTTCCTATGCAGTTGGAAAAGCTGCCGGCTGATTTTAGCCCATGGACATATGAACGACGGCAGCGCCACTCAGGAGGATCAGGCGCATGATGAGGACCATGAAGACGGCTCTTTTGCTGGCGGCTTTGCTCGCCGCAGGAGCGGCGCAAGCGCAGGTGAATTGCGGCGCGACCAGCGGCCGGGTGAATATCGTTGGCAACGAGTTCCCGGCGATCAAGACCGTGGCGGCCAATGCCGCCAAGTGCCAGACCGGTTCTCTCACCGTAAAGTCGAACCTCACAGCGAACCACCAGCGCATCAATCTGCCCGGCATGCAGGGCAATCCGGCGGAATACACCTCGGCCATCGTGGCGACCTCGTCGATCGTCGCTCTCATCAATGAGAACGTGATCCGCCCGCTCGATGCGCTCGTGGCTGCTCACGGGCAGGACATTCCGAAGAACCAGTTCATCACCATTGACGGCAAGGTGATGGCCGTGGCCTTCATGGCGAACTCCCAGCACCTCGTCTATCGCAAGGATCTCCTGGCACAGGTCGGCGCCGAGCCGCCCAAGACCTACGAGGACATGATCCGGATCGGCAAGCTGCTGCGCGAGCGTGGCATCGTGAAGAACCCGATTGGCGGAGCCTACAAGGCGGGTTGGTCCCTCGCGCAGGAATTCGTCAACATGTACACCGGCCATGGCGGCGAGTTCTTCAAGGCCGGCTCGGCGGAGGCAGCCATCAACAATCCGCGTGGCATCGCAGCGCTCAATACCATGAAGGCCTTGTCCGAGCTGATGCATCCGGATTTCCTGACGCACGACAACAACGAGACCAGCGCCGAGTGGAAGTCGGGCAACGTTGCGCTGATGAACATGTGGGGCTCGCGCACCGGCGTACTGATGGCGAAGGAAGGCAACGATCCGAAGGTCTCGGAGAACACCGCCGTTGGCGCGCCGATGACGGTCGGCGGCGGCAATATCCCTGCGACCACGCTCTGGTGGGATGGCTGGACGGTTGCACGAAACATCCCTGATGAGGATGCCCGCGCCACTTTTGTCGCCATGAAGAACGGCATCGCGCCGTCCATTCTGACGGACCAGACCATGGGCGAGGCCGTCTGGATGATCGCCGGCTACAAGCCCGCCCCGGTGAACCAGGGCGTGATGCAGACAATGGCAATGGGCGCGAAACCCTACCCGATGCTGCCCTATATGGGCCTGCTTCACACCGCGCTCGGCGACGGCCTTGCCCCGTTCCTGCAGGGCCGCAAGGATGCCGCGACGACGCTCGCGGACATCGAGAAGGCCTATGCCACGGCGGCGAAGGAAAAGGGCTTCCTGAAGTAAGTCGCTTCGCACGATCCTGACGGCGGCGGGATCTTCGCCGCCGTCATGCCCAGTCCCGATCCGCTGCACTATGAGGCGTATCCTCCAGTTTGCCGCGCTGCCGCTTGCGCGAACGATGTGTCATGAAACACGCGACATTCCTGCGCTTCTTCGTGCCGACGGCGACAGCTATGCTGCTGTTCATCGCCCTGCCGATCATCTCGGTGCTGATCCAGTCGACCCATGTGCCGCATGATCAGGTCGTCGTGGAATCCCAGAACTGCACGCCCTTCGGCTGCACGAAATCCACCACGATCGATCAGGCTGCCACGCGCAAACTCCGGGAGGAAAAGCCGCTCGGTCGCTTCGTCGGCGCAGCGATCTATACGGATCGGTCCCATCTGGCTTTCGGGGAATTGTCCGAGGCCTGGGCACGGGCTGGCGGAATGGGCGATTTTCTGAAGCGGTTGATGGACCTGCCCTTTTACAAGGCTCTTGCCTTCACGCTGACCTACATGGTTTTCGTGACCCCGCTCTCGATCATGCTTGGGTTTGTCGTGGCTCTGGCAGTCAATGCCATTCCGCGGCTCATGCGCGGTCCGGTGATCTTTTTCTCGCTTTTGCCGATGATCGTGACACCGCTTGTGGGCGCGTTGATCCTGTTCTGGATGGTGGATTCGCGCGGCATCATCGGTGCGGCGGTGCAATGGCTTTTGAACGATCCGAACCTGTCGCTCAAGGCCTCTACGCCACTGACCTGGATCATGCTGATCGTCTACGGCACATGGTCCTCTGCACCATTCGCTTTTGTCGTCTATTACGCCGGTTTGCAGACCCTGCCGCAGGACACCATGGAAAGCGCGATGCTCGACGGGGCCTCGCGCAGGCAGCGCATCCGCTACATCGTCCTGCCGCATCTCTTGCCGCTCACGACCTTCATGTTCCTCATCAAGATCATGGATAATTTTCGGGTTTTCGAGCCGATTGTCAGCTTCAACGCCGGCGCGCATGCGCAATCGCTCTCCTACTTCATCTATTCCGATCTTGGTGGCGAGACGCGGCTCCTGTCTTCTGCAGCGGCAACCTCGGTGCTGACCATCGCCGGTGTGCTGGTGCTGTTGTCGCCAATCCTCGTGCGCACATGGCGCCAGTTCGGCAAGGCCTGAGGAGGCAGAGATGTCCGTTCGCACCCAGAGACGCCCGCTCAGCCTCAACCTGGTTCTCAGCCTCTTCATGGTGCTGTGGCTGGTGATCGCGATCTTCCCCTTCGCCTGGACCCTGTGGGGCAGCTTCAAGGTGGAAGGCGATTTCTTCTCGAAGGCGAGTTGGTGGAACGCCCTGTGGGGGCCGCTGACACAGCTCGATCATGGCTCGGCTTTCACCGGCGCGGGATATCACGGCGCCTGGATTAAAGAGGAGTTCTGGCGGGCGGCTCTCAATACATCGATAGTCGTTGTCTGCGTCGTGGTTGTTTCGCTGACCTTCGGAACGCTCGGAGGTTATGCGCTCAGCCGCTCCAGGTATCGTTACGCCTTCTGGCTGCTGATTATCGCGCTCGTCTTCCGGGCCATGCCGCCGGTCACGCTGGTCTCGGGCTATCTGCTGCCCTTCTACCAGTGGAACCTGTGGGGGCATCTGCCGACCGCGATCATCGTGCTGGTGGCGATCAACCAGCCCTTCACCCTGTGGATGCTCACCGCCTTCTTCAAGAACATCCCGAAGGATCTTGACGAAAGCGCGCGCGTGGATGGCTGCACGCCGTTCCAGGCCTTCCGGCATGTGATCATCCCGGTGATGTGGCCTGGTGTGATCACCACAGGGCTTTTCTCCTTCCTGCTCGCCTATAACGATTTCGTGGTCACCTCGATGCTGCTCTCGAAGCAGAACCAGACGATGATCCCGAAGATCGCGAGCTTCCTCGGCACCACGCAGACCGAAGGCAACGTGATGTTCGCGGTGTCTTCGGTTGTCTCTGTCACCGTGCCGCTTTTCCTGCTGGTGATGTTCTTCCAACGCCAAATTGTGTCGGGCCTGACGGCTGGCGCGGTGAAGGGGTAAGCCATGGCCGATATCCAACTCGTCAACCTGTCGAAACGCTGGGGAGCAGTCACCGGCGTGAAGACGATGAACCTCCACATCGCCGATGGCGAGTTCCTCGTGCTGCTCGGGCCGTCCGGCTGCGGCAAGACCACAACCATGCGCATGATCGCGGGGCTGGAGGATGTAAGCGCCGGCGAGATTCGTGTGGGCAACCGCGTCGTCAATGACCTTGACCCCAAGGACCGCGACATTGCGATGGTTTTCCAGTCGTACGGGCTTTACCCAACCATGACGGTCTATGAGAACATCCGCTTCCCGCTGAAAGTGCGGAAGATTCCTGATGCCGATCATCATGAACGGGTGATGCGCGCGGCGAAGACCGTGGAACTCACCGAGCTTCTGGACCGCAAGCCGGCAGCGCTCTCGGGCGGCCAGCGCCAGCGTGTGGCCCTGGCTCGCGCCATCGTGCGCAAGCCAAAGGTCTTCCTGATGGATGAGCCATTGTCGAATCTGGATGCCAAACTGCGCGTTTCCACCCGCGCGCAGATCAAAAACCTGCACCACGAGCTGAAAACCACCACGATCTATGTCACCCATGACCAGATCGAGGCGATGACGCTGGCGGATCGCGTGGTGGTGATGAACAAGGGCGAGGTGCAGCAGGTCGGCACACCGCTCGAAATCTACGACAGGCCCGCCAACACCTTTGTCGCGTCCTTCATCGGCAACCCGGCGATGAACCTGATCGAGGGTGAATTGCGCGGCGGTGTTTTTGCGGCTTCCTGCGTGCAGATTGCTGGCTTTGATGCACCGGATGGGCCAGTGACGCTCGGCTTCCGCGCCGAGGATGCCACGGTCGCTGCCAAGGGCGAAATCACCGCGCCAGTCTATTCCATGGAGCTTCTTGGCGATTCCTCGATGGCGACGCTTCAACTTGGTCCTGGCGCCTTCGCTGCGATCAAGTCCGCGAAGGATTTCAAGGCGGGTATCGGCGACACTTTGGCCGCCCATGTGCCGGCACGTATCTGCCACCTGTTTGATGCCGCATCGGGCCAGCGCGTGGAGCCTCTCCGTGAGCAGTGATCCAGCCCAGGCCCTGAAGCGGCGGTTCGCCGCGCATCTCGCCGCATTTGGCACACCCGGAGAGGATCGCTGGAAGGCCTCGACAAGGGACTTCTTCGCGCCGGACGCCGTCATCAATGCCGTTCATCCCTTCAATGCCTCGACCGGACCGGACGCGCATTGGGCCTCGGTTCACGAACCGCTTCTTGCGGCCTTTGATGGTCTTTACCGGCGCGTCGATATCCTGATGGGCGGCCGCTTCGAGCAGGCGGACTGGGTCAGCGCGACCGGCTATCTCGTCGGGCATTTCCGGAGGCCGTTTCTTGGCATTCGCCCCACCGGCAAGATGGCGCATCTTCGCTTTGGCGAATTTCACAGGATGGAGAATGGCCAGGCTGTCGAGAGCTACATCTTCCTCGACCTTCCGGAACTGATGATCGCCGCCGGGCAGTGGCCTTTGCCGATGCCGCCGGGGCACACCGGCATCCTGCATGGGCCGGCGACGCAGGACGGGCTGCAACTGCACGCCAATGACCCGGCGCAAGGAGCCCGCTCTTTCACGCAGGTGACGGAGATGCTCTCAAAACTCAACACGCCGGATGAGGCCTGGCGCCCTTACTGGCACCCCAACATGGTTTGGTATGGCCCGGCTGCATTCGGTAGCTATCTCGGCGTCGACCGATTCTCAGGGTTCCAGCGTCCCTTCGAACAGTGTTTCGAGGGCTGGGCGGGGGGGTCGGCAGGATCGGGAAGGACGAAGCACTTCACCCGCTTCGGTGATGGCCTCTACACCTGTTCGGGCGGGTGGCCGTCGCTTTCGGGAACCTCGGTCAAGCCCTTTCTTGGCCAGCAACCCACGGGAAAGATGACCTTCTTCCGGGTCTGCGATTGGTGGCGGCGCGAGGGCGACTTGCTGATGGAGAACTGGGTTTTCGTCGACATCCCCAACGCCATGCTGCAGTTCGGTGTGGATGTTTTCGAACCTCAGCGGGCCCCCTGATGAGCAAGATTGCAGGCCACTGCGCCCGCTCTTTGGAGACCCTCGCCGCCATACAGCGCATGGAGGCGGCGCTGGGCGCGAACGCCAACGATATGGAGCGCCATTTCCACGAGAACTTTGTTTGGCGCGGGAATGTCGGCTGCGGCTTGAAGCAGGGTCTCGCCGAATTCCGGCGCAATTGGCAGCTGCCGTTGCGCGCCGCTTTCTCGGATCGCATCTACAAAACAGAGAAATTCCTCGCCGATGGCGACTGGGCCGCTTGTTTCGGCCACATCGAAGCCACCCATTCCGGCGCATTCATGGGCATCGCTCCGACCGGCAAGCACGTGACCATTCCCTACATGGATTTCTGGCGGGTCGAGGACGGCCGTATCGCCGACAATCCCGTCTTTGTCGATTTTGCTGCCGTGCTCGCCCAGCTTGGACGCGATGTCTTCGCAGGCGAGGGCTGGGAAGCTTTTGATCGCGGCGAACAAACTCCACCGACCCCGCCGGAAACAACCCTCTGAGGACAGGCTCATGGCGACCATTTCCCTCAAGTCCGGCAAGCCGGCAGAAGCACGCGCCGAGGATGATGCGAAGGTCCGCGCCACGGTCGAGGCGATCCTGAAGGATATCGAAACGCGCGGCGACGCGGCCGTGCGCGAGCTTGCGCTGAAATTCGACCGCTACGCGCCGCCGGCCTTCCGGCTCTCGCCCTCGGAGATCGAGGCAGCGATGGCGAAGGTTTCCCCGCGCGACATGGATGACATCCGCTTTGCGCAGGCGCAGATCCGCCGTTTCGCGGAAGCACAGCGCGCGAGCATGCAGGATATCGAGATCGAAACGCTGCCGGGCGTCGTCCTCGGGCATCGCAACATCCCGGTGCAATCGGTCGGCTGCTATGTGCCGGGCGGAAAGTTTCCGATGGTCGCTTCCGCGCATATGTCGGTGCTCACCGCGTCGGTGGCGGGCGTACCGCGCATCATCACCTCCGCGCCTCCGGTCAATGGCGAGCCGCATCCGGCCATCGTCGCCGCGATGCATATGGGGGGCGCGCACGAGATCTATGTGCTCGGCGGGATCCAGGCGGTGGGGGCGATGGCGCTCGGCACGGAGACCATCCGCCCTGTTGATATGCTTGTCGGACCCGGCAATGCCTTCGTGGCGGAAGCGAAGCGCCAGCTCTACGGCCGCGTCGGCATCGATCTCTTCGCCGGGCCGACCGAGACGATGCTGATCGCCGATGAGACAGTCGATGCCGAGCTCTGCGCAACCGACCTGCTGGGCCAAGCCGAGCATGGCTATAATTCGCCCGCGTGCCTGATCACCAATTCACGAGCGCTGGCTGAAGGCACGTTGCGAGAGGTCGACAGGCTGCTCGCCATCCTCCCCACAGCCGAGACCGCCGCGATCAGCTGGCGCGATTATGGCGATGTCATCCTCTGCGACACCCATGACGAGATGCTGCAGGTCGCCAACGACATGGCCTACGAGCATGTTCAGGTGATGACCGACCGCGATGACTGGTATCTGGCGAACATGCATTCCTACGGCGCGCTCTTCCTCGGCGCGCGCACCAATGTTGCGAATGGGGACAAGGTGATCGGCACCAACCATACGCTTCCGACGAAGCGGGCCGGGCGTTACACCGGGGGCCTCTGGGTGGGTAAGTTCCTTAAGACCCATAGCTACCAACGTGTCACCACCGATGAGGCGGCGGCCCTCATCGGCGAATACGGCTCGCGGCTCTGCATGCTTGAGGGCTTCGTGGGCCATGCCGAGCAATGCAACATCCGCGTGCGGCGCTATGGCCGCAAGAACGTGCCCTACGGCGCGGGGGCGGAATGACCAGCGCGGTGTTGCTTCCCCGCACCCCCTCCTTCCGGCTCGATGGAAGGCGCGCGCTTGTCACGGGCGCGTCCTCCGGCATCGGGCTCGGCGCGGCGGCGGCGCTGGCCGAAGCGGGAGCCACGGTGACGCTCGTTGCGCGGCGGGTTGCTGAGCTTGAGGCCGCAGTGAGCGCCATCCGCGCGGCAGGCGGGAAGGCAGAGGCGAAAGCGCTCGACATCACCGATCTCGCCGCCACGGCCTCCTTTGTGGCGGAGGCCGGGCCGTTCGATGTGCTCGTGAATTCGGCTGGTTTGGCGCGCCATGCGCCGGCGCTTGAGACCAGGCCGGAAGATTACGATGCGGCGATGAACCTCAACCTTCGCGCGGCCTATTTCCTTACGCGCGAGGTGGCGCGCGGGCTGATCGCGGCGGGGAAGCCCGGCTCGCTCATCAACATTTCCTCGCAGATGGGGCATGTCGGCGGGCCGGATCGCGCAGTCTATTGCGCGAACAAGCATGCGCTTGAGGGCATGACGAAGGCCATGGCGCTCGAATGGGCGCCACATGGCATCCGCGTGAACACGCTTTGCCCCACCTTCATCCGCACGCCGCTCGCTGAACAGACTCTCGCCATCCCGGAGCGAAAGGCCTGGATCCTCTCGAAGATCAAGCTTGGTCGGGTGGGCGAGATCGAGGACCTGATGGGTCCCATTGTGTTCCTGGCCTCGGATGCTTCCGCCCTCATGACCGGTACGCATCTCATCATCGACGGAGGTTGGACAGCGGAATGAGTGGCTCCCGTCCCCTCGAAAAAGTGACGAGCGCCGATGTTGCGCGTCTTGCCGGCGTTTCGCAATCGGCCGTGTCACGCGTCTTCACGCCCGGCGCTTCGGCCTCGCCGAAGACGGCGGCAAGGGTGCGTGCCGCAGCCGAGCGCCTCGGCTACCGGCCCAACATACTCGCCCGCGCGATGATCACGGGACGCAGCCGCATCATCGGGTTGGTTGTCGCCTATCTCGAGAACCAGTTTTACCCCGTCGCCCTGGAGCGGCTTTCCAGCGCCTTGCAAGATCGCGGCTATCACATCCTCATCTTCATGGCGGGCAACGACTCCGGGAACGTCGGCAAAGTGCTCGATGAGCTGCTCGATTATCAGGTCGATGGCATCATCACCGCCTCGGTCGCCATGACGAACGACCTCACCTTGCGCTGCCAGGCGGCAGGCATTCCGGTTGTCATGTTCAACCGCGGTCAGAATGACCCACGCCTCAGCGAAGTGACTTCCGACAATCGTCTTGGCGGCCGGCGCGTGGCGGAGTTCCTGATCGCCGGCGGTCACCGGCGCATCGCGCATATCATGGGCTGGCAAGGGTCCTCGACGGGGCGCGATCGCGCCGAGGGCTTCAGCGAGCGCCTCGCAGCGACGGGGCTCGAACCCTTCGCGATGGTCGATGGCGAATATTCCCGCGAGCGCGCTGCCGAAGCGGCGCGCAGGCTCTGCACCGGTCCGGATCGGCCTGATGCCATCTTCGTCGGCAATGACCACATGGCCTTCGCCGTCATCGATGAGCTCAGGCATCACATGGGCCTGCGGGTGCCGGAGGATATCTCGATCATCGGCTATGACGATGTGCCCATGGCCGCCTGGGCCGCTTACAGTCTCACCACCATCAGCCAACCGGTGGAGGCGATGGTGAATGTGACGGTCGAGACCCTGCTCGGCCAGATCGAGGGCGATACCGAGCCATATCACCACCGCATCGATGGGCCGCTGATTGTCCGCCGCTCGGCCCGCATTCCCGAAGGATTCCGCCCATGACCACCTTTTCGAACCGCTGGCCGGATTTCCGCGACTACATAATCGATATCACGAAGGAGATCTGGGAAGATCGCGGCATCGGCACGCTGAACCACTATTATGCGCCCGACATCCCTGTGCGATCGCCCATGGGCGTGAGCCGGGGCAACAAGGCAGTGATCGCCGCAACCCTTGCAACGGTGCATGAATTCCCCGATCGCCAACTCTTTGCCGAAGATGTCATCTTCTCGGAAGACGAAGCTCAGGGGTTTCTGTCCTCACATCGCATCATCACCACAGCTACTCATGCTGCTGACGGAGCCTTTGGGCCGGCCACCGGCAAACGCTTCCAGGTCCGCGTCATCGCGGATTGCGCAGCGAAGAACGACACGATCTACGATGAATGGCTTGTACGGGATTATTGCGGCATCGTCCGCCAACTCGGTATGGTGCCGGAGGACTTTGCGCGGATGCTAATCCGTCGCGAAGGCGGCATCGAGAAGGCTGGTCGCCCGCTGACCCCCGAAACCGATCCGCCGGATGTCTACAAGGGCAGGGGCAATGCGAACCCCTGGGGCGCGCGCTATGCGGAAATGCTGAAGCGCATCATGGCGGCGGATATCAACCACATTCACTCGCACTACGATCGTGCGGTTATCGGCGAATATCCCGGCGCGAAACAGGCAATCGGCCGGGATGCGGTGGCTGCCTTCTGGGTGGGCCTGCGCTCGGCCTTCCCCTCCGCCACCTTCGCCATCCATCACCAGATCGGGATGGAGGCCGACATGATGCCGCCGCGCGCCGCGATCCGCTGGTCGCTCACCGGCGCGCATGATGGCTGGGGCGCCTTCGGCCGGCCCACCGGTGCGCGTGTGCATGTGATGGGCATGAGCCATGCCGAATTCGGCCCCTTCGGTCCTGATGGCATCGGGCTGCGCCGGGAGTTCACGCTTTACGACGAAATCGCGATCTGGAAGCAGATCCTCCTACAGACAGGTGACCTATGACCCCGCAAGAGATGGAAGCGCGCATCGTCCGCTATGGCGATCTGAAAGCCTGCAAGACAGCCTTTATCGATGCCCATACGCCGGGCTCGGACCGGAAGGAGAATTTCACGATCATCGGTGGCGGTGTTTCTGAATCGCCCGATCAGCATGTGCACATCCGCGAAACGCCGGGCTTCAATATCGGCGCTGCCGGTCAGCCGCCGGGCTGCCGGAACTCTCTGCACTCACACCGCACGGCCGAGGTGTTTTTCGTCCTGAAGGGACGCTGGCGCTTTTTCTGGGGACGTTGGGGTACGGCGGGTGAGTTCATCGCCGAGGAAGGCGACATCTTCAATATTCCCACCGGCATCTTTCGGGCTTTCGAGAATGTTGGCACGGATTACGGGATGATCATGGCCATTCTCGGCGGAGATGATGCGGGCGGAGGTGTGATCTGGGCTCCGCAGGTGATCACCGATGCCAAAGATTATGGGCTGATCTTGGGCAAGAACGGCAAGCTTTACGACACCAGGAAAGGCCAGAAACTGCCTGAAGGTTTGCCCCACATGCCGCTGCTGACCGATGAGGAATTGAAGGCCTATCCCGAACCCACCACGGCGGACGTCATCCCCAACCATGTCGCACGATATCAGGACCTGATGGCGCTCTCCGATCGTCAACCGGCCAAGGTGATCGGAGCGGAAGGCCGGCTGCGCGACCGGCCCGGCTTCGAGGTGGAACTGCTATCGCGGAACTCTATTTCCGCGGAGGAGTATTCCACACCCCGCCACGAGATCCTGATGCCGATGCGCGGCTATTGGCGCTTGGGCTGGGCGGGTGGCTCCACCGTGCTGAACCCGGGCGACACCGCCGCCATTCCGCCGGGCCTCAGGCACAGCCTCGCGCCCTCGATGACGGGCGAGGCTTCGCTTTACCGCGTGCGCAACACCGACGATCCAGCCGGCGCGACCGGCCGCCTGCTTTGAGGAACGTACCATGACGCTGCTTTCCACCCATGTCGGCTCACTGCCTCGCTCGCAGAAGGTTGTAGATTTCCTTTTCGCCCGCGAGCGCGGCGAGGCCTACGATCAGGCTGCCTTCGATGCAGCGATGGAAGAGGCCGTGATGGAATTGGTGCGCCGGCAGAAGGAAGCCGGCGTGGATATCGTCTCTGACGGCGAGACCTCGAAAATTTCGTATGCCACATACGTGAAGGATCGTTACACAGGCTTCGCCGGCGACAGCCCGCGCAATGCCCCGGCGGACCTGAAGCTCTTCCCGACCTATCTCGAACGCCTCGCGCGCGACGGCGGCACGCCGAAATACGCGCGTCCGCAATGCGTCGGGCCGGTGGTCTC
Source organism: Bosea sp. (in: a-proteobacteria) (assembly GCA_023910605.1). Lineage (NCBI taxonomy): Bacteria > Pseudomonadati > Pseudomonadota > Alphaproteobacteria > Hyphomicrobiales > Alloboseaceae > Allobosea > Allobosea sp. Next base: position 43,829 of record JAAVVV010000001.1, read on the forward strand.
GAAGGGCCAGGGCGAATTGCAGAAGGACATCAAGGCCCTGAAGGCTGCGATGGCCACGCATGGCGTGGAGCGCGGCTTCATGAATGCCGCCTCGCCCGGCGTCATCTCCCTCTTCCTGCAGAACGTGCATTACGCAAGCCGCGAGGCTTATCTCGAGGCCCTCGCGGAAGTGATGCGCGAGGAGTATCGCACGATCATCGAGGCGGGGCTCGACCTGCAACTCGATTGCCCCGATCTCGCGCTCTCGCGCCACATGCTTTTCACGCATCTTTCGGACGAGGAATTCCTGAAGATCGCGGGGTTGCATGTCGAAGCCCTGCGCCATGCGGTGGGAGGCCTGCCGCAAGATCGCATCCGGCTTCATATCTGTTGGGGCAATTACGAGGGTCCGCATTGCTGCGACATCGACATGGCCAAGGTGTTTTCGCTGCTGATGGCGGTGCCCGCGCGCTACATTCTGTTTGAGACCGCGAACCCTCGCCACGGGCATGAATGGACCGTGTTCCGCGATCGCGCCAAGGAAATCCCGCAAGACAAGGTTCTGGTGCCCGGCGCGGTGGATACGACGACGAATTTCGTCGAGCATCCGGAACTCGTACGGCAGCGGTTGGAGCGGTTCACATCCATCGTCGGCAAGGACCGCGTGATCGCGGGCTCTGATTGCGGATTTGGCACGTTCGCAGGCTTTGGCTCGGTTGATCCCGAAATCGCCTGGGCGAAGCTCGCGACCCTGAAGGAGGGGGCGCGGCGCGTGCAATGATCCCGCTCGTGCTGATCCCCGGCATGATGTGCGATGCTCGTATGTGGGGCAACCTGGACACCTCCGGAAAGGCTCTGATTTCGGCTTGATGGGTGTTGCCTTTGTGAGCAACCCCGCTGTCTGCGGTCATCGCCTCGACTTTGGTGGTTTTCTGCGTCCCGGTGCCGATGTTCCCGCCCGTTTTCGCCTCATGCAGGCAGAATCCGGGCGTCAAGGAACACCCATCGCTTCATGTTGAAGGCCATGTTCGCGAGCGTGATCGTGGCTTCGGCGCGGGCAATGCCGATCATTCCCCAGCTTCAAGATCAGCCACCACACAGAACTGTGGCAGGCGCTGGACGCCAAGAGCGCGGCGAAGAATTTCGGCTGTGCTGGTGACTACAAGGGGACATGGGTCTGATACGACGCTTGGGTTGCTCGGGTGCGCGCACAGCCTCAACACCAGACCGCGCGCCGTCCTCGGCTTCCAAACACCCGAGGAAGTCTTTATGATTGAGCTATCGAAACTCGGTGATGCACTTCAGATTTGAGACCGCCGACTAAAAGAAAAAATGACGACAAATCAACACTTTAGATTCGCCGTGGCACCTATGATGGATTGGACGGACAGGCACTGCCGGGCCTTCCATCGCCTGCTGACGCGCCATGCGCTGCTTTACAGCGAGATGGTCACGGCCAATGCCGTGATCCATGGCGAGCGCGAGCGGCTGATCGGTTGGTCGGCGGCCCATGAGGGCCGCGTGGCGCTGCAACTCGGCGGCAATGACCCTGACGCGCTGGCCAGGGCCGCCCGCATCGGCGAAGGCTTCGGCTATGCCGAGATCAACCTCAACTGCGGCTGCCCGTCCGACCGCGTGCAGGGCGGCGCTTTCGGTGCCTGCCTGATGCGCGAGCCGGCGCTCGTCGGGGCCTGCGTGGCGGCGATGAAGGCGGCGGTTTCCATCCCCGTCACGGTCAAGTGCCGGATCGGCGTGGACGATCAGGACCCGGCCGAGGCGCTGCGCGCGTTCACGGCTGCGGTGAAGGCGGCAGGCGTCGATGCGCTCATCGTCCATGCCCGCAAGGCCTGGCTTCAGGGCCTGTCGCCGAAGGAGAACCGCGAGGTCCCGCCGCTCGACTATCCGCTGGTCCATGCGCTGAAGGTCGAGAACCCCGAACTGTCCATATCCATCAACGGCGGCCTCCGCGAGCCGTCCGACTGGCTGGCTCACCTCGACCGCCTCGATGGTGTCATGGTCGGCCGCGAGGCCTACCAGAACCCGCAGGTCCTGCTGGAGGTCGACCCCGGCCTGTTCGGCGAACCCGCGCCGGCGCAGGACCTCTTCGCGGCGATGGAGGCCTATGTGCCCTATGTCGCGGCCGAACTGGCACGCGGCACGCGGCTTCATTCGATCACGCGGCATCTGACGGGGCTTTTCGCCGGGCGGCCGGGCGCGCGCGCCTTCCGCCAGGGGCTCGCTCTTGATTGCATGCGGCCCGATGCCGGGCTGGACGCGCTGCGCGGCGCGGTGGCGCGGGTATCGCGCGAGTGCGTGGCCCCGCAGGAGGAGCGCGCAGCATGAGCGCGGATGATCCGTCGGCGGCGGTCGTCAGCGCCGGAGCGGAGGCACGCATCCGCGAGAGCTTCGCGCGGCAGGGGCTCATGGCCACTCTGGGCGCCAGGATCACGGCCGTGACGCCGGGCGAGGTGACGATCATGCTGCCCGTGGCGCCGTCCGTCAGCCAGCAGCACGGCTTCGTTCATGCCGGCGCCGTCGCCGCGATCGCGGATTCGGCCGCCGGCTATGCAGCCTTGACGCTGATGCCGGAGGGCGCAGGCGTGCTTACCACCGAGTTCAAGATCAATCTCGTGGCCCCTGCCGCTGGCGAGCGCCTCCTGGCGCGGGGCAGGATCATCAAGGCCGGGCGCACGCTGACCCTTGCCATGACCGAGGTCCATGCCGTCGCGGACGGGCGCGAGAAGCTGTGCGCCGTGCTCACCGCCACGCTGATGACCATGGCGGGACGCGCCGGCGTGGCGGATTGACGCGACCCAGCCGCAGTGGGGCGGCGGCGAAGCCATGCTGTTGCTTTGCCTGATGGTCCGGGTTGCGTGGCCAGTATCAGCATGCTACGGCACCCCCGCTTTGCGGGGAAACAAACCCTGGCGAAGTCTCCATTCATGCGCGGCTTGCGCGGCTCGGCGACGCTCCCGGAACGGGGCTCGAATCCGGGCTTCATGGACCAAGAGAGATCAGACGTGGCCCAGAGCGGTTCCATCGTGTCAGGTGTCAGCGGGCGTTATGCCTCCGCCCTGTTCGAGCTTTCGCAGGAGATGAAGGCGGTCGACGAGGTCGGCGCGAGCCTTGATCGCTTCGGCGCGATGATCGACGGCAGCGAGGATCTCAAGCGCCTCATCCGCAACCCGGTCTTCACCGCCGACGAGCAGGTCGCTGCCGTCAAGGGCGTTCTGGCCGCCAGCGGCATCGGCGGCCTGGCCGCGAACTTCATCGCGCTGGTTGCATCCAAGCGCCGCCTTTTCGCCCTGCCGGGAATGATCGAGGGCTACCGCAAGCTTCTGGCCGACCATAAGGGAATCGTGCGCGCCGAAGTGATGATCGCCGAGCAGCCCTCCGCAGGCCAGCTCAAGGACATCGCCGCCGCGTTGAAGGATGCGGCCGGCAAGCAGGTCGAGATCGACCTCAGGATTGATCCGGCGCTCATCGGCGGCCTCATCGTGAAGATGGGCTCGCGGATGATCGACGCTTCGCTCAAAACCAAACTCAACTCTATACGCCTTGCGATGAAAGAGGTCGGCTGATGGAACTTCGCGCCGCAGAAATCTCCGCGATCCTCAAGGATCAGATCAAGAATTTCGGCTCGGAGGCTTCGGTCACCGAAGTCGGCCAGGTGCTGTCCGTCGGCGACGGCATCGCCCGCGTCTATGGCCTCGACCAGGTGCAGGCCGGCGAGATGGTCGAGTTCGAGTCAGGCGTGCGCGGTATGGCGCTCAACCTTGAAAGCGACAATGTCGGCATCGTCATCTTCGGCTCCGACCGCGAGATCAAGGAAGGCCAGACCGTCAAGCGCACCGGCGCCATCGTCGACGTTCCTGTCGGCAAGGAGCTTCTGGGCCGCGTGGTCGACGCGCTCGGCAATCCGATCGACGGCAAGGGCCCGATCAAGGCCACCCGCCGTGCCCGCGTCGACGTCAAGGCGCCAGGCATCATTCCGCGCAAGTCGGTGCACGAGCCGATGGCGACCGGCCTCAAAGCCATCGACGCGCTCATCCCGATCGGCCGTGGCCAGCGCGAACTCATCATCGGCGACCGCCAGACCGGCAAGACCGCCGTGGCGCTCGACACCATCCTCAACCAGAAGTCGCTCAATGAAGGTGATGACGAGAGTCAGAAGCTTTACTGCGTCTATGTCGCGATCGGCCAGAAGCGCTCCACCGTCGCCCAGTTCGTGAAGGTGCTCGAAGAGCGCGGCGCTCTGGAATACTCGATCATTATCGCCGCCACCGCCTCGGACGCTGCGCCTATGCAGTTCCTGGCGCCCTTCTCTGGCTGCGCGATGGGCGAGTATTTCCGCGACAACGGCATGCATGCCGTCATCATCTATGACGATCTTTCCAAGCAGGCCGTGGCCTATCGCCAGATGTCGCTGCTGCTGCGCCGCCCGCCGGGCCGCGAAGCCTATCCCGGCGACGTTTTCTATCTCCACTCCCGCCTGCTCGAGCGCGCCGCCAAGATGGGCGACGATGCCGGCAAGGGTTCGCTCACCGCTCTTCCGGTGATCGAAACCCAGGCCAACGACGTGTCGGCCTACATTCCCACCAACGTGATCTCGATCACCGACGGCCAGATCTTCCTCGAGACGGACCTGTTCTACCAGGGCATTCGCCCGGCCGTGAACGTCGGCCTCTCGGTCAGCCGCGTGGGCTCCTCGGCCCAGACCAAGGCCACCAAGAAGGTGGCCGGCAAGATCAAGGGCGAACTCGCCCAGTATCGCGAGATGGCCGCCTTCGCCCAGTTCGGCTCCGACCTCGACGCCGTGACCCAGCGCCTGCTCAACCGCGGCGCACGCCTGACCGAGCTGCTCAAGCAGCCGCAGTTCTCGCCGCTCAAGATGGAGGAGCAGGCTTGCGTGATCTATGCCGGGGTCAACGGCTATCTCGACAAGCTGCCGGTCAGCAAGGTCCGCGCCTTTGAGGACCAGCTCCTGTCGCTGCTGCGCGGCAAGCATGTCGACCTGCTGAACACCATCCGCGACTCGAAGGACCTCTCCGATGCCAGCGCCGCGACGCTGAAGGGCATTGTTGAAGGTCTGTCGAAGTCGTTCGCCTGAGACGGCTCCGGGCCCGCTCGCGGGCTCCAGCGAGGCGAACCGTTCCCGAAGGGACAGGCTCGCCTCACCGCCGCGCCCCTCGCGGGGCCGGACATGACCAGCGGCAAGGGAACGATCGAATGCCCTCTTTGAAGGACCTTCGCACACGCATCGCCTCGGTGAAGGCGACGCAGAAGATCACCAAGGCGATGCAGATGGTCGCCGCGGCGAAGCTGCGCAAGGCGCAGCTGGCCGCCGAGGCCGCGCGTCCCTATGCCGAGCGTATGGAGAGCGTGCTCGCCAATCTTGGCGCCGGCGTCGATGCCTCCTCCGCGCCCCGCCTGCTGGCGGGGACAGGATCGGACAAGGTGCACCTTCTGATCGTCTGCACGGCCGAGCGCGGCCTGTGCGGCGCCTTCAACTCGTCCATCGCCCGTCTGGCGCGCGAACATGCCGGGCGTCTGCTGTCCGAAGGCAAGACCGTCAGGATCCTGTGCGTGGGCAAGAAGGGCAACGACGCCCTGCGCCGCACGCTTGAGCGCAACATCATCGACCTGATCGAGTTCCGCTCGGTGAAGCAGATGAGCTTCGTGCAGGCCGATGAGGTCAGCGCCCGCGTCCTGAAGATGTATGAGGCCGGCGAGTTCGACGTCGCAACCCTGTTCTTCTCCAAGTTCAAGTCGGTGATCTCGCAGATCCCGACCGCGCAGAAGCTGATCCCGGCCGAGATTCCCGCCCGCGCCGCCGCCGGCGGCGCGCAGTCCGTCTATGATTACGAGCCCGACGAGAGCGCCATCCTCGAGACCCTGCTGCCGCGCAACGTGGCCGTGCAGATCTTCAAGGCGCTGCTCGAGAACGCTGCGTCAGAACAGGGCGCGCGCATGTCCGCCATGGACAATGCCACGCGCAACGCCGGCGACATGATCAAGAAGCAGACGCAGAAGTACAACCGCACGCGTCAGGCGATGATCACCAAGGAACTCATCGAAATCATTTCGGGCGCGGAAGCGCTCTGATCACCGAAGCTTGAAGGATCGAGGACAGAACCATGGCCAAAGCCACCACCAAGGCCCCCGCGAAAGCCGACATCACCTCCAGCAAGCCGATGGGCAAGATCATCCAGGTCATCGGCGCCGTCGTGGACGTGCAGTTCGAAGGCGTGCTGCCGGAGATCCTGAACGGCCTCGAGACCGAGAACCTCGGCTCGCGCCTCGTGCTTGAGGTGGCGCAGCATCTGGGGGAAAGCGCCGTGCGCTGCATCGCCATGGACTCGACCGATGGTCTGGTGCGCGGCCAGCCCGTGCGGGACACCGGCTCCCCGATCATGGTTCCCGTCGGCGAAGCCACGCTCGGCCGCATCATGAACGTCATCGGCGAGCCGATCGACGAAGCCGGCCCTGTCATCGGGGAAGCGATGCGTGGCATTCACCAGCCCGCTCCGAGCTATTCCGAGCAGTCCACCGATGCCCAGATCCTCGAAACCGGCATCAAGGTCGTCGATCTGCTGGCTCCCTATGCGCGCGGCGGCAAGATCGGCCTGTTCGGCGGCGCGGGCGTGGGCAAGACCGTGCTCATCCAGGAACTGATCAACAACATCGCCAAGGCCCATGGCGGCTTCTCGGTGTTCGCCGGCGTCGGCGAGCGCACCCGCGAAGGCAATGACCTTTATCACGAGTTCATCGAGTCGGGCGTGAACAAGAAGGGCGGCGGCGAAGGCTCCAAGTGCGCGCTGGTCTTCGGCCAGATGAACGAGCCCCCGGGTGCCCGCGCCCGCGTCGCGCTCTCTGGCCTCACCATCGCCGAGCATTTCCGCGACAAGGGCCAGGACGTGCTCTTCTTCGTGGACAACATCTTCCGCTTCACGCAGGCCGGCTCGGAAGTTTCGGCCCTGCTCGGCCGCATCCCCTCCGCCGTGGGCTATCAGCCGACGCTCGCCACCGACATGGGCGCGCTGCAGGAGCGCATCACCACCACCAACAAGGGCTCGATCACCTCGGTGCAGGCCATTTACGTGCCGGCCGACGACCTGACCGACCCGGCGCCCGCCGCCTCGTTCGCCCACCTCGACGCCACGACCGTGCTGAACCGCTCGATCGCCGAAAAGGGCATCTATCCGGCGGTGGACCCGCTCGACTCGACCTCACGCATGCTCTCGCCCGATGTCGTCGGCCAGGATCACTACCAGGTCGCCCGCATGGTCCAGCAGACCCTGCAGCGCTACAAGTCGCTCCAGGACATCATCGCCATCCTGGGCATGGACGAGTTGTCCGAGGAGGACAAGCTGACCGTGGCACGCGCCCGCAAGATCGAGCGCTTTCTCAGCCAGCCCTTCTTCGTGGCCGAAGTCTTCACCGGCTCGCCGGGCAAGTATGTCAAGCTGGAAGACTCCATCAAGGGCTTCCGCGGCCTGTGCGAAGGCAAGTATGATCACCTCCCCGAGGCCGCCTTCTACATGGTCGGCACCATCGAGGAAGCGATCGAGAAGGCCCAGCGCCTCGCCGCCGAGGCGGCATGATTGATTGATCCCAGTCGGGGGCAAGCATTGGGCAGCCGGGCGTTCGGTCCGGCGGCCGTCTGTACCAACTCTCCGACTGTCCACTGCCCACTGCCGTCCGGAGCGCCCTATGGCCACCTTCCAGTTCGAACTCGTCTCGCCTGAACGCGTGCTTTTCTCGGGCCCGGTGGACAGCGTTGTCGTGCCGGCCTCCGAAGGCGACATGACCGTGCTGGCGGGCCATGCGCCCTCCATGGCGACGCTGAAGCCCGGCGTCGTCACGGTGGCCGAAGGCAAGAGCGGCCAGCGCCGCCTGTTCGTGCGCGGCGGCTTCGTCGACATCAACGAAACGGGGCTCACCATCCTCGCCGAGCATGCCATCCCGCTCGAGGACCTGAAGCCCGAGATGATCGCGGCCGACATCAAGAACGCGATGGACGACGTCGCCGATGCCCGCTCGGTGGAATCGCGCATCGCGGCCCAGGCGCGCCTTGATGGCCTGCGGCAGCTTCAGGGCGCCCTCGTCAACTGAGCGCGGGAAGCACGCCCACGCCGCTGCCAGCCCGCCACACCCGCCTGTTGCGGCAACGCCCTCAGCGCGGCGCGTCGGTCAGCTGGATTGTCCAGCTCTTCTGCTCGCCGGTGTCAACCTCGAAGAAATTGGCCCGGTCGAAGCCGCGCGGCAGGCAGTCGTCGATGCCCCGGATTGTGAACTCGCGATTGCGCACGCACATGGTGGATTTGCCGGTCCACTCCCCGCCCTTGTCGTAGTCGACGGCGTGAATGTAGTAGAACCGCGCCGCCAGCGTCCCGCGCAGGATGGTCTCGCAGCCACGCGGGCTCAGATTCCACCACCCTTCCGTAATCCAGCCCTGGGCATCGCGATAGCCGAGCGCGACGCCGACGCGGCTTGCGGTGTTGTTGCAAATGCGCAGGTCCGCCAGGGCCGCGCCAGACCACAGCATAGCGACGAGCGCGACGGCGGACGAAAGGCGGGGCAAGGACAGGAGGCGGCGAAAAGGCATCACGGCTCGATCAGGATGACGCGGCAGTCATTCACATTGGTGAGCGTCGGTCCCGGCGTCAACAGGTCGCCGATCGCCTCGAAGAAGCCGGTGGAATCATTGTCGGCCAGCATCGCGGCAGGATCGATCCCGGCCACCCGCGCCCGCGCGAGCGTTCCCGCATCGATCAGGGCTCCGGCCGGATCGCTGGGCGAGCCGTCGCCGCCATCGGTGCCGTCCGTATCGCCCGAAACCGCCGCGATGCCCGGCTCGGCGCTGAGCGCAACAGCCAGCGCCAGCGCATACTCCTGATTGGGCCCGCCGCGCCCTCGCCCCCTCAGGGTCACGGTGAGTTCGCCGCCGGAGACCAGCGCCGTCCGCCGTCCGGCGGCCTTCAGCGCCAGCGCCTGGCGCGCATGATCGGCGGCGATCAAGCTCGCTTCGCCCTCGAGATCCGCGCCAAGCGAGACGGGTTCGAAGCCAAGCGCGGCGCAGGCCCGCGCGGCGGCGTCGATCGCATCGGCCGGCCTCGCGATGATGCGGAAGTCGCTGCGCGCCATGTCGGGATCGCCCGGTTTGGGCGTCTCCATGGCGGGGTCATCGAGGAGGCGCCGCGCGCTTTGCGGCAGCGCCAGCCTGTAGCGCTCCACCACCGCGCGGGCGTCTGCGTTGGTGGATGAATCCGCCACCGTGGGGCCGGAGGCGATGATCGACGGTTCATCCCCCGGCACGTCCGACACCGCGAGGGTGAGCACAGTCGCAGGCCAGGCCGCGCGCGCCAGCCGGCCGCCCTTGATCAGCGAAAGCCGCTTGCGCACGGTATTGATCTCGTCGATCGAGGCGCCCGAGCGCAGCATGGCGCGGGTCACCGCCTGCTTCTCCGCGAGGGTCAGCGCGCCAGCCGGCGCGATCCAGTTGGCCGATCCGCCGCCCGAGAGCAGCACCAGCACGAGGTCATCCTCGGCGGCCTCACGCGCCAGCGCCAGCGCTCGTGACGCCGCTTCCACCGAGTGGGCGTCAGGCACCGGGTGGCCGGCCTCGATCATCGGAATGTGCCGCGTGCGCCCGCCATAGCCATGCCGCGCGACCGCGACGCCGGTGATCCGGGACGGATCGACCCCCAGCGTATCGAGATAATGCGCCTCGGCCGCCGGCGTCATGCTGCCTGCGGCCTTGCCGGCGCTGAGGATGATGAGCCGGCCCTTCGGCATGGGCGGCAGAAAGGGCACGAGGCTTTGGGCCGGCAAGGCGGCTGCGACGGCTGCGCGGTAGATGGATTCCAGCGTGGCGCGCACAGTGGGGCTGATCGGCATGGCAGACCTTCGTCTGGGACAGGTGGGAGATCCTGTTAGACCGTATAAGCGCGATATGCCATGAGCATTCCCATGTCAGCGCGGGGGCATCATTCATGAACATGTCGGCCATCCCGGCACCAGGGGCGGGACAGCACGCAGGCCTTCCGGTCCCCTGCGAGGTCGAACTTGTGCCAGGCCCGGACGGCGCAGCCGCCCTGATCCTGTGCGACCATGCCAGCAACGCCATGCCGCCCGAGTTCGGGGATCTCGGGCTGCCCGCGGCCCAGCTCCAGCGCCACATCGCTTATGACATCGGAGCGGCCTGGGTGACGCGGCGCCTCGCCGCCCGCCTTGATTGCCCTGCCATCCTCTCGACCTTCTCGCGCCTGCTCATCGACCCCAATCGCGGGCTGGATGATCCCACGCTGGTGATGCGCCTGTCCGATGGCGCGATCGTGCCGGGAAATGCCCGCCTTGACGAGGCCGGCATCGCGGCGCGTGTCGCCCGCTTCTACCAGCCCTATGACAAGGCCGTTGGCGACGCCGTGAGCCAGCGGATTGCGCTGGGCCGTCCTCCGGCCATCGTCTCGGTGCATTCCTTCACCCCGCTGTGGAAGGGTCGCCCGCGCCCCTGGCATGTCGGCGTTCTGTGGGATCGCGACGACCGCATCGTCGCCCCGCTGTTCCGGGCCCTGCGCGCCGAGGCCGATCTCGTCATTGGCGACAACGAGCCTTATGCCGGCTGGCTCTCGGGCGACACGATCCACCGCCACGCCACCCGCCACGGCCTGCCCAGCGCGCTGATCGAGCTGCGGCAGGATCTGATCGACACCGAGGCGAAGGCCTCCGCCTGGGCCGATCGCCTTGCCGCCATGCTCGCTCCCATCCTCGATGACTGGCGCCTGACGGGAGCGGCCCTGTTGCCGCAGGCCGCGCGCGCCTAGATAAGAACCTGCAGCCAGCAGGAGCCAGACCCATGCCCGACATCGACCAGGCCACCATGACCGAACTCGAGGCCGCGGCCTTCCGCCGGCTGGTGCAGCATCTGCGCGACCGCGCCGAGGTGCAGAACATCGACATGATGAACCTGGCCGGCTTCTGCCGCAATTGCCTGTCCAACTGGCTGAAGGAGGCGGCTGATGCACGCGGCCTCGCCATGAGCAAGGATGACAGCCGCATGGCGGTCTATGGCATGAGCTACGACGCGTGGAAGGCGCTTCACCAGGGCGATGCCAGCGAGGCGCAGAAAGCGGCCTTTGAGGCGAACAGGCCACAGCACTGAGGCGTTGCGCGCCTTGCCCCATCGTGCCGCTTGACGAAGCGGGGGCAAGGCCTCACTCCCTGCTGCCCCACAGCAGGAACACCACACCATGTCAGATCCCATCCAGGGCGATCAGCTCAAGAGCATCGTCCAGCGCATAGAGCGGCTGGAGGAAGAGAAGAAGACCATCGCCGACGACATCAAGGAGGTCTACTCCGAGGCCAAGGCCAACGGCTATGACGTCAAGGTGCTCCGCAAGGTGATCTCGATCCGCAAGCGCGACCTGCGCGAGCGCCGCGAGGAGGAGGCGATCCTCGATCTTTATCTGCAGGCGGTGGGCGAGTCGGCCTGATCGGCTATCGGCTCGCGCAGCGCCCTGCGTTCACCGTCCGATATAGGTCGTGGGCAGGGGCTGCACCGCTGGGCCCGAGAACCGGTCCGCGCGCGTGTCGTTCGGCTCGCGCTGGCTGAAGCCGAGCGCAGCGGCAGGCCCTGTCTCGGTGTTGACCTGACCCGGCTGCGGCTGGGCCGCGCGGGCCTTCGTCTGCGTGATGCGTGGAGGGCCGCCGCTGGGCAGCGTGCCGGTGGCCACAGCCGCGAAGAGATTGTCTAGAGCCTGCCGATCGACGGTGGCGGGTCCCGGAACCGGCGTCGCGGCGGGACGCGGCGACACGCCGCGCAACGCCGGCAGCGGCGCGGCCATGGCCACGGGTGCCGTTGCAGTGGCGGCGACGGGCGCGGCTGCGAGAGCCGGACGAGGACGCTCGGGCGGGGCGGGATGCGCGACCGCGACAAGCCTCGGCGCAGGATCGCGCGCGTCGCGCGGAGCGTCCACGGCATCGGCCGAGGCGAGGCGGGGTCCGTCGCTTGCCCGGCGCGGCGGCAAGGGCGCGAGCACCAGACGCCCGGCCGCCTCGGGCGGGGCTGACGCTTCGGGCGGCAGGCCGCTCGGACCTTGTTGCCAGTTGAGGCGCTGTCCGGTGGAGCCCGGCTGCACTGCCGCCAGCTGCACGGGAGCCAGATCCGTGGGACGGGCAGTGGGGAACGGCGCGGCCACGAAGCGCGGCTGCGCAGGCGCTGCGGGCACGGGGGCCGGTGCGGCGGCGGGCGCCGGAAGTGGCTCTGCCGCGCGCTGCGGTGCAGGCTCGGCGCGCGGCGCGGGCGCCTCGATGGTGCGTGGCAGCGGCGCGCTGCGCGCAGGCGGCTCGGCCGAGCGGTTGAACAGCCCGTAAAGGTCGCCTGATTCGCCGCCGCTGGACGGCGCATAGGCAAGCGTCTGCTGGGAGCGGCTGCTGCGTGCGGCCCGCCCGCGGGCAGGCCGCACCTCATCCTCCTCGTTCCAGCCGAACAGGGATGCCCAGAGGCTGCGGCGCGAGCCCTGCATGATCGCGCCCTCGTCGAAATCGCCGGTGGTGTAGCCGCCCACGCTGCCGCCGCGCGCCAGGATCTGCGCCTTGGCGACCTCGTAGCCTTCGAGCGGGCGGCCATCGGCGGCGATGTGCACCGTGTCGCCCTGAGGGAACAGACGCACGAGCTGGTCGCGCGTCATGCGAGGCCAGGAGCGCACCGAGCCGACGTCGAGATGCACGAAGGGCGTGTTGGCGGTCGGATAATAGCCCACCCCCCCACGCTGGAGCTTCATGCCCACTGCGCGGATCTGCGAGGAGCTCGCATCGGGCAGGAAGAAGTCCATCGCCTTGCCCTGCATGTGCTGCGAGTGCTTCGCGACGCCGCGCGAGCGGCGGCGCAGCATGGCGTTCGTCCCGGGTGAGCGATAGGCGGAGACCACGTGGAACGGGCTCGATGAGCCGACCTCTCGGTGCACCTCCCAGGCGATGTCGAACAGGCGCGGGTCCATCCTGATCTGGTCGTCATTGCGCCAGTCGCGCAAGGCATGGTTGAGCCGATCCACAGCCTCAGGGACATAGCGCCCGTCTCGGCGGAAAGTGACCGTGGTGAGTTCCTTGGTGTGCATGTGCAGGATGGAGATGCTGCGGGTGTCGCCATTCGCCACCGCGTCCTGGGTGCCGCGCGAGCCGATCGCCAGGGCGCAAAGGCTCGCCAGCGCGACGAGCGCGGCGCGACGAAACGGCCGCAGCCTGCGCCTCAGCGGGGCGACCGGCCGGCCGGGATCAGGCGGCGTTGACAAGGCTCGTTTCCCGCGCGTGGCTGAGGCTGACCATGGCCGAAGACCTTCCCCGATACGATACGAACGCTGCTTCCATAACCAGCCGGCTGTCCCTCATTCGGAATCGACCATTGCCGATGACGGTTAACCATGCGTTGCCGAATGACAAGACGGGAGCCCCCGCCGCGACATCCGGCCATCCCTGCCCTTCGATCATGGCGAAAAGCTGCGCCGGCGGCAAGCGCGCGTCAGACGCCCAGCGCGTCGCGTGTGCGTCGATGGAAGCCGTAAATGTCCTCGAAGGTCCGAAGCGCGCCGTTCTCGTCAACAACATGGGTCATGTAGACGATGTGGATGGGCAGCTTGCGCGCCAGCCTGATGGTGCGCTCGCCCGAGCCCACGAGGTTCTGCAGCCGCCGTTCGGACCAGCCGCCATCCGTGCCGCTCAGCACGAGTTCGGCGAGCTTGAGCGGCCGCTCGACGCGCACGCAGCCCGATGAATAGGCCCGCCGCGCCGAGGCGAACAGGTTCCGCGACGGCGTGTCGTGCAGATAGACGGCATGATTGTTCGGGAACATGAACTTCACATTGCCGAGCGCATTGGAGGGGCCGGGCGGCTGGCGGACGGTGATGTTGTTGCCGCGCCGGATGACCTGATAGCCAAGCCGCTCGGCATAGCCCGGATCGGAGGCGAGCTTGGGCAGGATGTCCTTGCGCAGGATGGTGGGCGGGATCGTCCAGGACGGATTGAGCACCAGATGATCCATCATCTCCGAAAAGATCGGCGTCGGCCGCTCGGCCTTGCCCACCACGACGCGCGAGCTGTGCACCACGGCGCCGCCCTCGACCTTGCGCATCATGTATTCGGGCACGTTGACGATGATATGCTCCTCACCGAGGTCGGCAGGCAGCCAGCGCCAGCGTTCCATCGCGGCGATCAGATCGCCCTCGGCCTGCGCCGGCGACACGCCGTTGAGCGCGTCCACCGTGACGCGGTTGAGCACGCCATTGGCGGTCAGCCCGTTCTCGCGCTGGAACTCGGCGATGACGGCGGCAAGTGAGCGATCATGGACGCGGTTCTCGCCGGGAGCGAAGCCGAAGCGGGCCCTGACCAGCACGATGCGGTCGTCGCGCATGCCGATGCGCACCGCCGGTCCGGCCGGGATGCGAACTTCCGGGGCGGGCGCAGGTCGCTCGGCGCGCAGCGTGGCAAGCCTCGTTCGCAGCGCGCGGTAGCCGGCATGGTGCGGCTGGAAGGAGGCCAGCACGGAGGCCGGCTCGGCTCCGGCTGCTCCAAGACGCGACAGGACATCAGCCGTCGCCGGCAGTTCGAGCCTGGGCGTGATCAGGGCCGACAGCCGGCGCGGATCGATGCGGCCGCCGCGTGCATCGCGCGCATAACGCACGGCCGCAAGCGTCAGTCGCACATCGGCCGCGGCCAGATCGACGCTGCGTGGCAGCAGAAGCTGCGGCAGCGCATAATCGGCCGGCCGCAGGCCATCTTCCGCAGCGCGCGCCAGTTGGGCCCGCAGCATCTGGCCGGCGGCATTGAGCGCCTCGCCGTCATGCCAGAGCGGCGCATGGTCCCGCTCCTGATAGAAGGCGAGGACCGCGCGCTGCTCGGAATCGGGCAGCCAGGGCTGGCGCACGAGGTCAGGAAGGCCTGCGGCGATCAGGGGCCTGAGCGCATCGGCCGTGACGCCCTCCCTGGCAGGAGCGGTGGCGACATCGTCAAGGCGCACCGGCGCGGCTTCCGGCGGCTCCGGCAAGGCCATGGGCAGGGAAGCGAGCGGATCAACGGGAAGCGAGGGAGAAAGGCTTGCCGTCGAGATCGGCGCTGGCGGCTCCTCGACCGGCTGCGCTGCGATGACGGGCGCGGCGGTAATGGTCTCGGCCAGGCTGATCGCCACAGTGGAGGCGGTATCGGCGCCGAGCGACGCTTGCCGCACATCGCTCAGATCGACCTCGGCGGGTTCCGGCAAGGGCGGCACGAGCGTGGCGATGTCGAGTGGGTGCCCGGCAGCGGCTTCGGGGCCGCTCACATCGAACACGACCTCGGCCGGCTCGGGCGGCGGCGGCAACAGCGTGACGATGTCGGGAAGCACGCTGGAGGCGGCAGGCGCTTCGGTCAGCGCAATACGCTGAGCCGAAAGGTCGGCTTGCGTGAACACGACCTCGGCCGGCTCGGGCGGCGCAGGCAGCGCCAGAAACTCATCGACACTCGCGAGGCTCAAGGTGGCGGATGCGATGCACAGACCCAGAATGGACGCCGACACTGCTGCGCGCCTCAACGCCATAATCAGTCTCCCCGAAATAAGCCCGCGTCGCAGCAGTGTCGAATCGCGCCCGGAGTCGCAATCCCAATCCTGCAACACCTGAATAAAAAATTTATCATGCTGCCAAGCTGACGCTTTGCGAGATCCGCCGAAAGCGGCATCCTCAAGCCGCTTCCTCCTCCGCAGCGCCCTCCGCGGCGCCCTCGTCGAGCCCGTAATCCTTGAGCTTGCGGTAGAGCGTGGACCGGCCGATCCCAAGCTTGCGCGACACTTCCGACATGTGGCCGCGATAATGCTGCAACGCGAACTTGATGATGTCGCGCTCGAGATCGTCCATGCGGCGCATGTCGGAGCCCTCGGTCAGCTCGATCGCGTTCGGATCGCGCACCGGAACCTGGATGATTCGCGGCGGCTCGGCCCCGCCGGACGTCACGGCATAGGGCTGGGGCGCGGGCGGGATGCGCACGTCGAACCCTTCGACCTGCGCCGCGATCTGCGGAAACTCGGCGACGGTCAATTCGTCCCCGTCGCACAGCACCACGGCGCGAAAAAGCGCATTCTCGAGCTGGCGCACATTGCCCGGCCAGTCATAGCGCTGCAGAAGGGCTGCGGCTTCGGGAGTCAGGCCCCTGATGCGCTTGCCCTCTTCAGCCGCAAAGCGCGCGACGAAGGATTTGGCCAGATCGGGCACGTCCTCGCGGCGCGAGCGCAGTGCAGGCAGCAGGATCGGGAAAACGTTGAGCCGGTAATACAGGTCCTCGCGGAAGCGGCCCTGCTTCACCTGATCGAGCAGGCTCTTGTTCGTGGCTGAGATCAGCCGGATGTCGACCCGCACGGATTTGCGCCCGCCGACAGGATCGACCTCGCCTTCCTGGATGGCGCGCAGCAGCTTGACCTGGGCTTCGAGCGGCAACTCGCCGATCTCGTCGAGAAAGAGCGTGCCGCCGCTGGCCTCGATGAACTTGCCGACATGCTTCTCGGTGGCGCCGGTGAAGGCGCCCTTCTCGTGGCCGAACAGGATGGACTCGACAAGGTTGTCAGGGATCGCGCCGCAGTTGACGGTGACGAAGGGTTTGCCCCGGCGGTCGCTGGAGCCCTGGATGGCGCGGGCGAGCACCTCCTTGCCGACGCCTGATTCACCCTCGATGAGGATCGGGATGTTGGATTTCGCAGCCCGTTCCGCCAGGCGAACCACGCGCGCCATCTCGGGGCTGCGGGTGCTCAGATCGTGGAAGCCGAGCGTGCCGGAAGCGCGGCGCTTCATGCGCCGGATCTCGTCCTCCAGGGCGCCGACCTTGATCGCGTTCTTGATCGAGACCTGCAGCCGCTCCGCGCCAACGGGCTTGACCACGAAGTCGACTGCGCCGGCGCGCATGCCCGCCACCACCGTCTCGATGGAGGAGTGCGCCGTCTGCACGATCACCGGCTTTTCAAGCCCCTTGTTCTTGATCGCGGCCAGCACGCCCATGCCGTCAAGCTCTGGCATCACGAGGTCGAGAATCACCAGATCGACCGCCTCGCCCTCCATCCCCGTGAGCATGCGCAAGGCGGTCGCGCCGCTGTCGGCCGTACGCGCCTCGTAGCCGAAGCGGCGCACCATCGCCTCTAGCAGGCGGCGCTGGACGGGATCGTCGTCGACGATGAGGATCGTGGTGGTCATTGTCAGTCCAAACCGGCGGCACGGCGGGAATCGCGTGTGTCGTTTCGGATCAATGTCAGGCACAAGAGTTAAGCGCCGCTTAAGCGAAAGCTCTGCGCCGATGGCAATTCCTGCAGGGCCGCGACAGAGCGCCGGTTGATTGCACTGGCCGAAGCGCACATATGCTGCTTGGCCGCGCCGTTCCGCTCCGGCACCCGCCAGCCAGAGGTCCGCCATCATGCCGCATCGTCCTGACCTCGCCCCCGCATCCTTGCGGATGGCCATGTCGCCGGCGCCCCCCGCGCGGCGCGCGTCCCCTGATCCGGGCCTGGTCGACCTGCCCGAATGGGATCTGAGCCATCTCTATCCGGCCATGGACGCGCCAGCGTTCGGGGCCGACATGGAGCGCGCCGCTGGCCAGGCGCTCGACTTCGCCGGCCGCTATCGCGGCAGGCTCGCCGAACTTGCCAGCCGCCCGGATGCATCCGTGAGGCTGCATGAAGCCGTGACGGAATACGAGGCTCTCGATGACCTCATGGGCCGGATCATGTCCTATGCCGGCCTTGTCTACTCGGGCGACACCACCGACCCCGCCCGCGCGAAATTCTACGGCGACGCGCAGGAGCGCATCACCACCGCCTCGACCGAGCTGCTGTTCTTCACGCTGGAGCTGAACCGCCTCGACGATGAAGTTCTGGACAAGGTGGCCGCCTCACCGCCGCTGAGCCACTACAAACCCTGGCTCGACGACATCCGCAAGGACAAGCCTCACCAGCTCGACGACAGGCTCGAGCAGCTCTTCCACGAGAAGTCCGTGACCGGCCGCGCCGCCTGGAACCGGCTTTTCGACGAGACCATAGCCTCGCTGCGCTTCAAGGTCGGCGACCACGAGCTGACGCTCGAACCCACGCTCAACAAGCTCCAGGACAGCGACGGCAAGGTGCGCAAGGCAGGCGCGGAGGCCCTCGCCAACGTCTTCAGCCAGCACATGCGGACCTTCGCGCTCATCACCAACACTCTGGCCAAGGACAAGGACATCCAGGACAAGTGGCGCGGCTTCGGCGATGTGGCCCAGTCGCGCCATCTCGCCAACCGGGTCGAGCCTGCCGTGGTCGATGCGCTGGTCAGCGCCGTGCGCGATGCCTATCCGCGCCTGTCTCACCGTTATTATGCGCTCAAGGCCCGCTGGTTCGGCAAGAGTGAGCTCAACTTCTGGGATCGCAACGCCCCGCTGCCCAAGGTGGAGCAGCGCACGATCCCGTGGAGCGAGGCGCGCGACACCGTACTCGGCGCCTACGACGCCTTCTCGCCGCGCATGGCCTCCATCGCGCGTCGCTTCTTCGACGAGCGCTGGATCGATGCGCCCGTTCGCCCCGGCAAGGCGCCGGGCGCCTTCGCTCACCCTACGGTTCCCTCCTCGCACCCCTATGTGCTGATCAATTATCAGGGCAAGCCGCGCGACGTGATGACGCTGGCCCATGAGCTGGGCCATGGCGTGCATCAGGTGCTGGCCGCGCCCAATGGCGCGCTGATGGCGCCGACCCCGCTCACCCTGGCCGAAACCGCCTCGGTCTTCGGCGAGATGCTGACCTTCCGCCGCCTGCTCGACGCCACCACCAGCCAGAGCCAGCGCAAGGCCATGCTGGCGAGCAAGGTCGAGGACATGATCAACACGGTCGTGCGCCAGATCGCTTTCTACTCCTTCGAGCGCAAGCTCCACGAGGAGCGCAAGCAGGGCGAGCTCACCGCCGATGCGATCAGCGCGCTGTGGATGAGCGTGCAGGCCGAGAGCCTTGGCCCCGCCATCAGGCTCGGCCCCGGCTACGAGACCTACTGGACGTACATTCCCCACTTCATCCACTCGCCCTTCTACGTCTACGCCTATGCCTTCGGCGATTGCCTCGTGAATTCGCTTTATGGCGTCTACGAGCGCTCGGCCGACGGTTTCCAGGACCGCTATTTCGCCATGCTGAGCGCAGGCGGCACCAAGCACCATTCCGAGGTGCTCGCGCCTTTCGGCCTTGATGCGCGCGACCCCGGCTTCTGGCAAATCGGGCTTGGGCTGATCGAGCGCATGATCGTGGAACTGGAACAGATGGGATGACGGCCGCGTGCTGGCTCTAGGCGGCGATCAACGGTCCCTGGGGCAAGAGCCGCCAACCCGGCATCCCGACCAGCATGCGCGACATCGTCGCGGACGGCATCGCAGCGGCGAAGGCCGGGGCGGGCATGGCCGCTCAGGGCTCGCCGCGCTCACGCAGGAGCAGCTTGACGACAAGGGCATGCGCTCCGATCGGGACCTGATGCTGGGCGCCGTGTCCCGGTTGACCGCCGGCGAGCCCTGAGCGGCATGCCCCCCCGCGACCTTGGCGAGGGCCGGGAGCAGGCTTATGTCAGGGACATGAGCAGCCCCCGCGACACCGAAGAGAACCGATTTTCCGCGCGCGCCTCGCGCTATGCCCGCGTCGGCGCCAATGTCGGCGGCGTCGCGGCGCGAATCGCCACGACCTTCATCACCGGCCGTACAGGCGCGGCGGACAGCCGCAATGCCGCCGCTCTGGCGCAGGCGCTCGGCGGGCTCAAGGGCCCGCTGATGAAGGTCGCGCAGCTTGTCGCCACCATTCCCGATGTGGTCCCGCCCGAATATGCCGAGGAGTTGCAGAAGCTCCAGTCGGAAGCCCCGCCCATGGGCGCGGCCTTCGTCAACCGGCGGATGATGGCCGAGCTTGGCGGCAACTGGCGCCAGCGTTTCGGCGCCTTCGACCTCAAGCCTGCTGCCGCGGCCTCGCTCGGCCAGGTCCACCGCGCCACCTCGCTCGACGGCGTGTCCCTGGCCTGCAAGCTCCAGTATCCCGACATGGAATCGGCCGTGGAGGCGGACCTCAAGCAGCTCCAGCTCCTGCTGGCGCTGCACCGCCAGCTCGACTCGGCCATCGACACGCGCGAGATCGCCAAGGAACTCGGCGCCCGCGTGCGCGAGGAGCTCGACTATCACCGCGAGGCGAGGCATGCGGCGCTTTATCAGCTCATGCTGGCCGGCACCGATGATGTGCGCGTGCCGAAGGTGGACGCCGCCCTGTCCACGCGGCGCCTGCTGACCATGCACTGGCTCGAGGGCGCCAAGCTGCTCAGCCACAAGGATGCCGATCTGGACACGCGCAACCGGATCGCGCGCGCCATGTTCCATGCCTGGTGGCGGCCCTTCATCCGCTTTGGCGTCATCCATGGCGATCCGCATCTGGGCAACTACACCGTGTTCGACGATGGCGGCCGCCCAAGCGGGCTGAACCTGCTCGATTATGGCTGCGTGCGCATCTTTCCGGCCAGCTTCGTCAACGGCGTCAACGAGCTGCGCAACGGCCTGCTCCACGGGGACGCGGCCCGGATCGTCCATGCCTACGAGGTCTGGGGCTTCAGGAACCTCAGCAAGGACCTCATCGAGATCCTCAACATCTGGGCGCGCTTCATCTATGGCCCGCTGCTCGATGACCGGGTGCGCACCATCGCGGACGGGGTCAGCCCCGGCAATTACGGGCGCCGCGAAGCGTTCGCCGTGCATCAGGCGCTCAAGGAGAAGGGCCCCGTCACCGTGCCGCAGGAGTTCGTCTTCATGGACCGCGCCGCCATCGGGCTGGGCGGGGTCTTCCTGCATCTGCGCGCCGAGATGAATTTCTTCCGCCTGATCGAGGACGAGCTGACCGCCTTCTCCGCCGAGACGGTGGCGCGCCGTCAGGCCGAGGCGCTGGCGGCGGTCGGTCTCAGGCCCGCGCAAGCCTGAGACGCAAAAGTCTTGGACGCGCAAGCCTTGGACGCGGAGGCCTGGGAGGCGGAGGCCTGGGAGGCGAAGCTGCCCCTGCAACAGCCGGGAACGGCACGCGACACAAAGCCCGACACGAAGCGCAACCTGGCACGGTTTCCGGCCTCACAATCTGCGTTGACTCGTTGCCACCGTTCATGTCCATGCGCTAAACGCTGGTGAGCTGCAACGCTCGCTTTCAACATATTCGGGGACGATCATGGCCGACCACGGCAAATCCGCTGAAACGGGACATCCGGAGATGGATTACCCGGCTCATGAAGACACCTTCAAGGGCTTCGTTCACTTCACCGAGGTCGGCACCGTCGCCGTTACGGCGATCGTGGTGGCCCTCGCCGTAGGCGGCGTGCGCCATGCCTGGGTCACGGTGATCTTCGGCACGATCCTGACACTCGTCACCGCGGCCATCGGCGTCGCGTCGCCCCGCATTGGCTGGCGCGCGCCCGCCATCCCGCTGGTGCTGATGCTCATGGCCCTCGCCTTCATGGGCGGCGGCACTCACTGACGCCCGCCCGCCTCTCCGGAGAACAGCATTCCATGCGCATCGCAATCCCGGCGGAAGCCAAAGGCACGGAAACCCGCGTCGCCGCGACGCCCGAGACCGTCAAGAAGTTCCTTGGCCTCGGCGCGAGCGTCACGGTCGAGAAAGGCGCGGGCCTGACCGCAGGCATTTCGGACGCCGAATACGAGGCGGCCGGGGCGAGCCTTGCGGCCAGCGGCAAGGCCGCGCTGAAGGACGCTGACATTGTCCTCAAGGTCCGCCGTCCGGCCGCAGCCGAGCTTGAGCAGATGAAGGCAGGCGCCATCGTCGTCGCCACCATGGATCCTTATGGCCAGGAAGAGGCGCTGGCGGCGATGGCGAAGGCGAATGTCGCCGCCTTCGCCATGGAGTTCATGCCGCGCATCACGCGCGCCCAGGTCATGGACGTGCTCTCCAGCCAGGCCAACCTCGCCGGCTATCGCGCCGTGATCGACGGCGCCGCCGAATATGGCCGCGCCGTGCCGATGATGATGACGGCCGCCGGAACCGTTCCGGCCGCGCGCATCTTCATCATGGGCGTCGGCGTTGCGGGGCTTCAGGCCATCGCGACCGCCCGCCGCCTCGGCGCGGTCGTGACCGCCACCGACGTGCGCCCCGCCACCAAGGAGCAGGTCGAATCACTCGGCGCCAAGTTCCTCGCCGTCGAGGATGACGAGTTCCGTCAGGCCCAGACTGCCGGCGGCTACGCCAAGGAGATGTCGAGGGAGTATCAGGCCAGGCAGGCCGAGCTCACCGCCTCCCACATCGCCAAGCAGGACATCGTCATCACCACGGCGCTGATCCCGGGCCGGCCCGCGCCGCGCCTCATCACCGCAGCCATGGTGGAAAGCATGAAGGCTGGTTCCGTCATCATCGACCTTGCGGTCGAGCGCGGCGGCAATTGCGAGCTGGCCAAGCCTGGCCAGACCGTCGTCACCCCCAACGGCGTGCGCATCGTCGGCCATCTCAACGTGCCCGGCCGCCTCGCGGCAACGGCTTCAGCGCTTTACGCCAAGAACCTCTTCGCCTTCGTCGAGACCATGATCGACAAGAAGGACAAGAAGCTGGCGGTGAACTGGGAGGACGAGCTGGTCAAGGCCACGCTGCTGACCCGCGACGGTGCTGTCGTCCATCCGACTTTCCAGCCCAAAGCCTGACCACCATCCGTCACCGGACCGAAGGGGCATCATTCCATGTCGACCATCACACCCCAGGAAGCGCTTGAGCGGGCCCGCGCCGCCGCCGATGCGGCACGGCAGGCGGCGGAGGCCGCCCAGCGCTATGCCGACCAGATCGCCGCCACGGCCAGCGCCACCACCGGCGGGGCCATCGATCCCATCGTGTTCCAGCTCGCCATCTTCGCCCTGGCGGTCGCGGTGGGCTATTATGTCGTTTGGTCAGTGACGCCCGCGCTGCACACTCCGCTGATGTCGGTGACCAACGCCATCTCCTCCGTCATCGTGGTGGGCGCACTGCTCGCGGTCGGCGTCAACGCCACCCCAGCCATGGGCGATGGGCCGCTCTGGGCGAAGGTGATGGGGTTCTTCGCGCTCATCCTCGCGTCCGTGAACATATTCGGCGGCTTCCTCGTCACCGAACGCATGCTCGCCATGTACAAGAAGAAGGGCTGACGCCAGATGGCCGCCAATCTCTCAGCCCTGCTCTATCTCGTCGCGGGCATCCTCTTCATCATGGCGCTGCGGGGGCTTTCGCACCCCACCACCAGCCGCCAGGGCAATCTCTTCGGCATGGCCGGCATGGCCATCGCGGTCCTCACCACGGTGATGTTCTTCCGGCCCGCCGGCTTCTCGGGCTGGCTTCTGGTCGTGCTCGGCATCGGCATCGGCGGCGGCATCGGGGCTGTGATGGCCCGCAAGGTGCAGATGACGCAGATGCCCCAGCTTGTGGCCTTCTTC
Organism: Bosea sp. (in: a-proteobacteria); assembly: GCA_023910605.1. Taxonomy (NCBI): domain Bacteria; kingdom Pseudomonadati; phylum Pseudomonadota; class Alphaproteobacteria; order Hyphomicrobiales; family Alloboseaceae; genus Allobosea; species Allobosea sp. Next base: position 67,247 of record JAAVVV010000001.1, read on the forward strand.
CACAGCCTGGTGGGCCTTGCCGCCGTGCTCGTGGCGGGCGCCGCGCTCTATGCGCCGGAAGCCTTCGGCATTGGCCGCGTCGGCCAGATCAAGGCCGCCAGCCTCTTCGAGATGGCGCTGGGCGTCGCGATCGGCGCCATCACCTTCACCGGTTCGATCATCGCCTTCCTCAAGCTCGACGGGCGCATGAGCGGCAAACCGATCATGCTGCCGCAGCGCCACGCCATCAACATCGGCCTCGGCATAGCCCTTGCGATCCTGATTCTGATCTTCCTGCGCACCGAGAGCCATGCCGTATTCTGGCTGATCGTCATCGTCTCGTTTGCGCTCGGCGTGCTGCTGATCATCCCGATCGGCGGGGCGGACATGCCTGTCGTCGTCTCGATGCTGAATTCCTATTCCGGCTGGGCCGCCGCCGGCATCGGCTTCACGCTCGGCAACATGGCGCTGATCATCACCGGCGCGCTGGTGGGCTCCTCGGGCGCGATCCTGAGCTACATCATGTGCAAGGCGATGAACCGTAGCTTCATCTCGGTCATCCTCGGCGGCTTCGGCGCCGATGAGTCCGGTGCGGCTGCCGCCACCGAGGCGCGGCCTTACAAGGCCGGCTCCGCCGAAGACGCCGCCTACATCATGAAGAACGCGCAGAAGGTCATCATCGTGCCGGGCTACGGCATGGCCGTGTCTCAGGCCCAGCACGCCCTGCGCGAGATGGGCGACCTGCTCAAGAAGGAAGGCGTCGAGGTCAAGTATGCCATCCATCCGGTGGCGGGCCGCATGCCCGGCCACATGAACGTGCTGCTGGCGGAAGCCAATGTGCCCTATGACGAGGTCTTCGAACTGGAGGACATCAACTCCGAGTTCGGCCAGGCCGACGTCGCCTTCGTCATCGGCGCCAACGACGTGACCAACCCGGCTGCCAAGACCGACAAGACCTCGCCGATCTACGGCATGCCGGTCCTCGACGTCGAGAAGGCCGGCACCATCCTCTTCGTCAAGCGCGGCATGGGCGGCGTCGGCTATGCCGGCATCGACAACGAGGTGTTCTACCGCCCCAACACCATGATGCTGCTCGCCGACGCCAAGAAGATGGTTGAAAGCATCGTCAAGGCGCTGGCCCACTGACAATGCTGGCCATCGTCGCGAACGCAGGGCCAGCCTTCACGCTGGCCCTTTTTGCTGGAAGGGCATGAACATGATCGAGCTGGTCATTCGCGACATGGAGGATGCCGACCGCGAGGCCGTGATCGATCTGATGTGGCTCCTCAACCGCTTCGAGGACGGCATCACCGCTGATCGCGCCACGGATCGGAAGTCAGCGAGAAACTGCCTTCAGGATGACCTTGAGAAGATGCGGCCCGTCGGCGGCGCTCAGTATGTCGCCGATCAGGCCGGCAAGGTGGTTGGCTATGTCTGCTGCGCCATCACGGAGGGCGGCCCGTTCATCCGCGAAGACGTCCGGACCTACGGCTATGTCACGACACTGGTGGTCGCTCCGGACGCACGCAGGGCAGGCATCGGCGAAGCCCTGATGCGCGCGGCGGAAGACTTCACTCGTGGGCAAGGATTGCGCTCATTTGCCGTGGGCCATGTGGCGGGCAATGAGGGCGCAGCCCGGCTATATGCACGGCTTGGGCTGAAGACCCACGCCATCGAGCGCGTGAAGTGGCTGGATTGAGCCAGATGAGCGCACCAGCCAGCGTGAAGCCAACTGCCGGAACAGCCCGCTGGCTGCACCGCTCGCTCTGGCTGATCGGTGGACTTGCGCTGCTCGGCTACCTCGCCATCTGCGCCTACATGTTTGCTGTCCAGCGCTCCTTGCTGTTCATTCCCGACATCCGCGATGTCAGCGGCGACGCAAGCCGCGTCCCCGGCGCCGAAGCCATCACGTTGCAGACAAGCGATGGCGAGCGATTGAACGCCTGGTGGAAGCCGCCACGCAACGATGTCGACCCGGTCTATCTTTACCTGCACGGCAACGGCGCGAACCTGACGCGTCGGGCGGGCCGCTTCCAGCGTCTGACGGAGGATGGCGCCGGCCTGCTGGCAGTCAGCTGGCGCGGCTATGGCGGCTCGAGCGGCAGCCCCTCGGAGGCCGGCCTGCGGCTGGATGGCCGGGCGGCGCATGACTGGCTGCTTGGCCGGTTCAGCGCCTCGCGCATCATCCTCTTCGGGGAATCGCTGGGCACCGGCGTCGCCATCGGGCTCGCGGCGCGGGGCGGGGCCGCATTGCTGGCGCTCGACTCGCCCTATGCCTCGATCGTGGATCTGGGCCGGATGAGGTTCCCGTGGCTGCCTGTGACGCTGCTGTCGCGCGACCCGTTCCGCGCCATCGACGATGCGCCTGAGGTCGCGATTCCAGTGGTCGCCCAGCACTGCACGCACGACTGGATCATCCCGCTCAGCGAGAGCCGGAGGCTGATGCAGGCTTTCCCGAAGCCCCCCGACTTCGCGATCATTGAAGGCCGCTGCCATGTCCCCGATGTCGGCCGGGCGCTGCTGCCGAAGATCCGCGCCGCCTGGGCTTTGCGCCGCGACGACGCCGCCGCGCGCTGAGACGAAGGCTCAGAGGCGGAAGAGCCCGCCGCCGCCTCCGACGCGGGAGGCGCCAGCCCGTGCCGTGGCATTGGAACTGTCGAGCCCCAGCGCCCGCTGGTAGTTCTCGCTTGCCTCGCGCATCCGGTTCTGGCGTTCGAAGGCGAGGCCGAGCCCGGCCCAGGCCTCGGCATTGCGATTATCGACGTTGAGCGAGGCGGTGAGATCCTCCTGCGCCTTCTCGAACTGGCCAAGCTCGATCAGGCTCAGCCCGCGCGCCGTATAGGGCGGCGCGTTGTAGGGATTGCGGTCGATGGCTGAGTCGAAGTCCTGCACGGCCTGGCGGTGGTTGCCCTGCCGCTGGTAGACCAGCCCGCGCGCGTGCAGCGCCTCTGCGCCTTCCGGATTCAGCCGGATGGCCTGATTGAGATCCGTCACCGCTTCGGCGAGTTGGTTGCGCGCGCGAAGCAGATTGCCGCGGGCCAGATAGGCCGGGGCGTAATTGGGATCGGCCTGGATGGAGCGGCTGAAGTCCTGCAGGGCGGCGTCGTTGCGGCCGCTCTGGCGGTGGGCAAGCCCGCGATTGGCGTAGGCCGGGGCAAATCCGGGATCGAGGCTCACCGCCTTGGTGAAGTCGGCGATCGCATCGGAGAAGCGGCCGATGCGGGCATAGGCCGCGCCGCGCTGATTGAAGACCTCCGGGTCGGTCGGCCGACGGTTCACCACCTCGGTAAGCGAGGCGAGATTGGCCGAGGCGGCCGGATTGTCCGCAGCCTCGATCTCGGCCACGGCGGCGCCAGGCCCGAGAGCGGACACCGACTCGCAGGCGGCAAGGCCGCCGGCCAGGGAAACCATGATCACGAAGCGGCCGACGCTCAGCATTGCCTGTCCCTCTACGCCCTGCCACCCAACCGGTGACGCAGACAACGGTTCAAACATGAAAACGGCGCGTGGACGAAACCCATCCAGGCGCCGGCTCAGTATCCTGAAAACGGATGGCGGCGGCAAGGCCGCCCGCAGTCACACACGCGGCGGCTTGGCGCCGGCGATCACCCGCGGCTTGGACGGCGGCAGCAGGCCTTCGCGCTGCAGGCGCTTGCGCACCAGCTTGCGCGCGCGGCGCACGGCTTCCGCCTTCTCGCGGGCCTTCTTTTCCGAGGGCTTCTCGTAATGGCCACGGAGCTTCATTTCGCGGAAGATACCTTCGCGCTGCATCTTCTTCTTCAGGGCGCGGAGCGCCTGATCAACGTTATTTTCGCGAACGAGAACCTGCACGTCTGACCTGCTTCTGGCGTTGGATCCATGAAAAATGCCGCGTCTTGCCGGAGCCGGCGCGATCAAGAAAGCGGCGTCTACCAAAAAACCAGCGTCCTGTCCACAGCGCGCGGGTCAGGAATCCGTCAGATGCGAACGAAACGGCGCAGGCGCGAGGCGCTCCGCGCTTACGCGGGCCCGGCTTGCCCGCCGGGCAGCAACCTGTTGACATGCCCCATCTTGCGGCCAGCGCGCATCTGCGCCTTGCCGTAAAGATGCAGCCTTGCGGCGGGATCGCGCAGGATCGCCTCCCAGCCGGCGGCGTCCTCGCCGATCAGGTTGATCATCTCCACCTGCGCGGCCAGCCGGCCAGGAGAGCCCAGCGGCCAGCCCGCCACGGCGCGCACATGCTGCTCGAACTGGCAGGTCACCGCGCCGTCCATGGTCCAGTGGCCGGAGTTGTGCACCCGCGGCGCGATCTCGTTGACCGCGAGGCTTTCGCCCGCCGGCCCGTCGCTGACGAAGAACTCCACGCCCAGCACGCCGACATAATCAAGCGCCTCCGCGATCCGCCCCGCAATGGCCACGGCCTGCGCCGCGGTGGTCGCGCTGATGCCTGCCGGCGCGACCGATCTGTGCAGGATATGATGGCGATGCTCGTTCTCGGTGACGTCGAAGGCGGTGAAGGCGCCGTCGGCCCCGCGCGCCGCCACCACCGAAACCTCCCGGCTGAAGCGCACGAAGCTTTCGAGGATCGCGGCCTGCCCGCCCATGGCCATAAGGGCGCCGGCTGCGTCCTCCGGGGTGGTGATCCTGGCCTGGCCCTTGCCATCATAGCCGAAGCGCACGGTCTTGAGCACGGCAGGGCTGCCGATGGCTGCGAGAGCGGCCTTCAGCTCATCCATGTTGCCGACGGCGCTGAAGTCGGCCGTGTCGGCGCCGAGGGCGCGTGCCAGCCGCTTTTCGGCGAGCCTGTCCTGCGCCACCGCCAGCGCTCGCGCGCCGGGCCTGACCGGCACGAGGCTTTCCAGAAAGCGGATGGTCTCGACCGGCACGTTCTCGAACTCGAAGGTCGCGGCTTGAACACCGGCTGCGAAGGCGCAAAGAGCCGCCTCATCGTCATAGGCCGCCACGGTCCGGGCGGCGCTCACGGCGAAGGCGGGGCTGTCCGCCTCAGGGGCATAGACGTGGCAGGACAGGCCCAGCCGCGCCGCCGCGAGCGCGAGCATCCGCCCCAGTTGCCCGCCGCCGAGGATGCCGATCCGGTCGCCGGGCCTGAGGGCTGCAACGCGCATCTCAGCCGTCGTCATGGGGCGCCTCGGCCACGGCGTCGCTCTGCCGCTGGCGCCACGCGTCAAGCCGCGCGGCCAGCGCCCCGTCGTTGAGCGCGAGCACCGCTGCGGCCAGCAGCGCGGCATTGACGGCACCCGCCTTCCCGATCGCGAGGGTGCCGACAGGGATGCCCGCCGGCATCTGCACGATCGAGAGAAGGCTGTCCTGGCCCGAGAGCGCCCTTGATTCCACCGGCACGCCGAAGACGGGCAGCGGCGTCATCGAAGCCGCCATGCCGGGAAGATGGGCCGCGCCCCCCGCGCCTGCGATGATGATCTGATGTCCGGCCGCGCGCGCGCCCTTGGCGAAGGCCACCAGCCGGTCCGGTGTGCGGTGCGCGGAGACGATCCGTGCGACGAAGCCGATTCCAAGCGCCTCCAGCGTGTCGGCGGCGTGGCGCATGGTGGCCCAGTCGGACTGGCTGCCCATGATGATGGCGACTGGCGCCCTGGCTGTCGTCATGCCCTGCTCCCGGCCCCGGAAGCGCTCGACCCCGGAAGCGCTCGGCCATAGCGCGCCGCGCCGGTCCCCGCAAGGAGCGCGCAGGCATGCAGGGCCGTGCAAGCCCCGGCGCCCCTCGGCCTCATGCGATGATGTCGGGAGTCAGCTGATCCTCGATGAACTGGATGCGGTCCTTGAGGTAGAGCTTGCGCCGCTTGAGCCGCATGATCTGGATCTGGTCGATCAGCGGCATGCGCTCAAGCGCAAGGATCGCCGAATCAAGATCGCCATGTTCCTGACGAAGCCGGTGCAGCTCGCTCTCGAGGGAGATGCGCCGCTCTTCGTCGAGGTCGAAACGCATCATCGGACCCCGCTCTCATTTGGCCGCAATCGCAGAAGAAAGTTACGGTGGCTCCAAGACTTGGGCAAGACCCAACGGTGGCTTGCAGCGTTTAAATTTGAGGTAGGAAAATCCTTCAAATTTCATGTTGCGACGCACGGCTGAAATTGGACAGCCCGTTTCCGAGCTGTCAGACTTTGCCGGCTGTTTGTCACAACACGGAGAACGTCCATGTCGCTGCAGACCCATCTCGTCGAACTCGAAAAGAAGCATCGGGCGCTGGAGAACCAGATCGCCAGCGCACTGGCGCATCCCTCCGCCAGCGATGTCGAGCTCGCGGAAATGAAGCGCAGGAAGCTGCAACTGAAGGACGAGATCACCAAGCTCAGGGCCTCGCTGAACGCGCGCCAGACTCTCCACTGAAAGCTGCGGGGCCGCAGCCTTGCCGCCCCTCGGCCCCTGACCGATCCAAGCCGGTGGACGCCTCAGATGCCGCGTCCGCCGGCTTTATCGCATTCAGCGCCGGCCGCCGGCCTGTCGCCGTCGCGTGTCTCCGGGCCGCGTTCCTGCATCGGTGTTTGGTCGTCACGGGCGATTGACATGAAAGATCATATGATACTACCTTCATTGCATGAGGCCAAAGAGCTTTCACGCGGCAGTCGTTGACCGGCTCGCTGCGATGATCATTGGAGGAGACATCGTGGCGGGGTCGCAAATGCCGACCGAAGCGGAGCTGTGCGCCTCGATGGGCGTGAGCCGCACCATCCTGCGCGAGGCGGTCAAGACGCTCAGCGCCAAAGGTCTGGTCGCCACCGGCCCGCGCATCGGCACGAGGCCGCTGCCCCCCTCCGCCTGGAACCTGCTCGATCCTGACGTGATCCGCTGGCGCCTCGCGGCAGGCGTCGACCAGACCTTCGTGCGCGACATCCTCGAGCTGCGCCTCGCCATCGAGCCCGAAGCCGCCGCCCTGGCCGCGCGCCGGGCCGAGCCGGATGACATCGCGCGCCTCGGCGCGGCTCTCGCCGGCATGGAGGCGGCCGTGAAGGGCCATGGCGCCAGCTATCTCGATGCCGATCTCTCCTTCCACCAGACCATCCTCGGCGCCACGCGCAACCAGTTCTTCGCCGCGCTGAAGCCGGCCATCGATGCGCTGCTGCGCGTCTCCTTCCGCTTTTCGGTCAAGAGCCGCGCCAGCGCGATGTCGTCACTGCCCCTGCACCGCGATGTCCACGACGCCATCGCAGCCGCCCGGCCCGATGAGGCCGAGCGCGCCCTGCGCCGGCTCATCAGCGCCGCGCGCGAGGACATCGAAATCGACATGGCGCGCGACGATTTCCTGTCCACCGGAGACCAGACCTGATGCGGACACCCGACGCCGCCCTGCCGCCCAACGGGTGGCGCCGCATCGAGAACGCCTTCTTCAGGACGCTCGAGACCCTTCTCGTTCTGCTCCTGGTGGCCATGGTGCTCATGGTCTTCGGCAACGTCATGATGCGCTGGTTCGCCAATGACGGCATCCAGATCTCGGAAGAGATGAGCCGCTACTGCTTCGTCTGGCTCACCTTCATAGGCGCGGTGGTTGTGGCGCGCGAGAATGCGCATCTGGGCGTCGATGCCCTGGTGGCGGCGCTCGGGCACCGCGGACGGCTTGTCTGCATGGTGCTCTCGGACCTGCTCGTGCTGCTGTGCTGCATCGTGTTCTTCTGGGGCACCTGGCAGCAGGCCCCGCTCAACGCCACCAATGTGGCCCCGGTCTCGGGGCTGAACATGCTGGCCGTGTTCGGTGTGGGCTTCTTCACCAGCGCCGGCATCGGCGCGATGGTGCTGCTGCGGCTCATCCGCGCCGTCACGGGCCGGCTGCTGCCGGGCGAGCTTGACCACTTCGCCGGCCGCTACAGCGATGAGGAGACGGCTCACAGCGTGCGGGGCAAGATCGAATGACTGTCCTCGTCTTCATCACCTCGCTATGCGGAGCCATGGCGCTGGGCATGCCCTGCGCCTTCGCGCTGATGGTCTGCGGCATGGCCATCATGCTCTGGATGGTTCAGACCGGCATCTACCCCGCCTTCGACGCACAGGTCATCGCGCAGAAGATGCTCGACGGCGCCGACAGCTTCATCCTGCTGGCCATTCCCTTCTTCATGCTCGCGGGCGAGTTGATGAATGCGGGCGGGCTCTCCAGGCGCATCGTCAATTTCGCGCTTGCGCTCATCGGCCATCGCCATGGCGGTCTCGGCTATGTCGCCATCATCGCTGCGGTCATCATGGCGTCGCTGTCCGGCTCGGCCGCGGCCGACACCGCCGCCATCGCCGCCATCCTGATCCCGATGATGCGCTCCTCGGGCTACAACGTGCCGCGCTCGGCCGGGCTCATCGCCGCCGGCGGCATCATCGCTCCCGTCATCCCTCCCTCCATTGGCTTCGTCATCTTCGGCGTGGCGGCCAATGTCTCGATCCCGCAGCTCTTCATCGCGGGCGTGTTTCCCGGCATCCTGATGGGGGTGAGCCTCGTCTTTGCCTGGTGGTGGGTCTCGCACAAGGAGAAGATGCAGGCCTACCCCAAGCGCAGCTGGACGGAGCGCTGGCAGGCGACCAAGGACGGCGCCTTTGCCCTCGCCATGCCGATCTTCATCCTCGGCTCCATCCGCTTCGGCTTCGCCACGCCGACGGAGGCTGCGGTGGTGGCCACCGTCTATGCCCTGTTCGTGGGCATGTTCATCTACAAGGAGTTGAAGCCGAGCCAGCTTTACGGTCTCTTCCTGTCAGCGGCAAAGATGACGGCCGTGATCATGTTCCTGGTCGCAGCGGCCTTGATCTCCTCCTGGCTCATCACGGCAGCGAACATTCCCGGCGAGATCGCCGGCTATCTCCAGCAGATTACCGACAACAAGACAGTCATGGTCCTGCTGATGATGATCCTGGTGCTGATCGTCGGCACCGCCCTTGATTTCGCCCCGACCGTGCTGATCCTCACGCCCGTGCTCATGCCGATCGTCAAGCAGGTCGGCATTGACCCGATCTATTTCGGCGTGCTGTTCATCATGAACAACGCCATCGGGCTGATCACGCCGCCCGTCGGCATCGTGCTCAACGTCGTCGCCGGCGTGGCGCGGGTGTCGATGACCGACGTGATCAAGGGCATCAACCCCTTCCTGATTGCCCAGAGCGCTGTGCTGTTTATTCTGGTGCTCTGGCCGCCCCTCGTGATGGCGCCCTTCCGTCTGCTCAGCGGCCGGATCGGATTCACGCAATTCGTCCAGCAATTGCTGGGCTACTGATAGGCCGAAGAGCCCCAACCCCCTGGAGGAAGCAAGACATGTTGAAGACATCGCTGATCGCCGCAGCCGGCGCCCTGGCCCTCATGACCGGCGCCGCCAACGCCCAGTTCACCGAACGCACCATCCGCGTGTCGAACGGCATCAACGCCGACCACCCGGTGGGCAACGGCGTCACCAGGATGACCCAATGCCTCACCACCCGCTCGGGCGGCAAGATGAAGCTTCAGGCCTTCTGGGGCGGCGCGCTCGGCGGCGACCTTCAGGCGACGCAGGCCCTGCGCTCCGGCACGCAGGAAATGGTCGTCACCTCGTCCTCGCCGCTGGTGGGCATCCTGCCCGATCTCGGCGTGTTCGACCTGCCTTTCCTCTTCGCCAACGAGAAGGAAGCCGACGCCATCCTCGACGGGGCCTTCGGCAAGTACATCGCCGACAAGCTGCCGGGCGTGGGCCTTGTCAACCTCTCCTATTGGGAGAACGGCTTCCGCAACCTCACCAACTCGCGCAAGCCCGTCGAAAAGGTCGAGGATTTCCCCGGCCTCAAGGTCCGCGTGATGCAGAACAACATCTTCCTCGACACCTTCCGCACCGTGGGCACCAATGCCGTGCCGATGGCCTTCCAGGAGGTGTTCGCGGCGCTCGAGACCCGCGCCATCGATGGCCAGGAGAATCCCTTCGTCACCATCGACACCTCGAAGATGTATGAGGTGCAGAAGTTCCTCTCCATCACCAACCACGCCTACACGCCCTTCCTCGTGCTCTACTCCAAGGCGCTGTTCGACCGGCTCTCCGCCGACGAGCAGAAGGCGCTCGTCGAATGCGCCGCCGAGGGCCAGAAGGAGCAGCGCACCGTCTCGCGTGATCTGTCCACCAAGTCGCTGGCGAACCTCCGCAACAAGGGCATGCAGATCAACGAGATCGCGCCCGAGCAGCAGAAGCGCATGCGCGAGGCGGTGAAGCCTGTCTATGAGCGCGCCGGCGCCACCATCGGCAAGGAAACCGTCGACCGCATGCAGGCGGAACTCGCCAGGCTGCGCGGCTCGAACTGAGGCCGAAGCGCCGCCTTGATTGAGTGCCGGGCGCTCGCCTCACGGCGGGCGCCCTCAATGCCGCCCTGCATGCCGCTCTCTCGAAATCCGTGTCCCCATGAAGATCACAGCCCTCGAAACCATCCGGCTCGAAGAGTTCGGCAACATCATCTTCGTGCGCCTGCACACGGATGAGGGCCTCATCGGGCTCGGCGAGACCTTCATGGGGCCGCAGGCGGTCGAATCCTATCTGCATGAGACGGTCGCGCCCAAGCTGATCGGCGAGGACCCGCTCCGCATCGAGGCCATCAACCTCAAGCTGCGCAACTATCTCGGCTGGCGATCCGCCGGCGCTGAGACGCGCGGCAATTCCGCCGTTGACATCGCGTTGTGGGACATCTTCGGCAAGGCGCACGGCAAGCCCGTCTGCGACATGCTGGGCGGCCGCAGCCGCGACAGCATCCGCGTCTACAATACCTGCGCGGGCTACAGGTACATCCGCGACAGCCGCGCCCAGGCGGTGGCCAATTGGCATCTCGGCGAGCAGGGCGGCCCTTACGAGGACCTCGAGGGCTTCCTCACCCGCGCCGATGAAGTGGCCCATTCCCTGCTCGAGCAGGGCATCACGGGCATGAAGATCTGGCCTTTCGACATCGCGGCGGAGCGCACCGGCGGCTTCGACATCTCGCCGCAGGAGCTGACAGCAGCGCTCGAACCCTTCGCGAAGATCAGGAAGGCCGTGGGCGACCGCATGGACATCATGGTCGAGTTCCATTCGCTTTGGAGCCTGCCCATGGCCAAGAAACTCGCCCAGCGCCTTGCCGAGTTCGACACCTACTGGCACGAGGACCCGTTCCGCCTCGACAATATCGCAGACCTCAAGGACTATGCGCGCCATTCCAGGGCATGGGTCTGCGCCTCCGAGACGCTGTCATACACCCACGCCTTCCGCGAATATCTCGAGACCGGGGCCGCCGGCGTCGTCATGCTTGATCTGAGCTGGTGCGGCGGGCTGACCGAGGCCCGCAAGATCGCCGGCATGGCGCAGGCCTGGCACACGCCGGTGGCTCCGCATGACTGCACCGGCCCCGTGGTCTACACCGCCTCGTGCCATTTTTCGCTGCATGCGCCCAATACGCTCATCCAGGAAAGCGTCCGGGCCTTCTACACGGGCTGGTACAGGGAGCTGGTCACGGACCTGCCCGTGGTGGCCAATGGCGAGGTCCGCATCAGCGACCGGCCGGGCCTCGGCCTCGAACTGCTGCCCGACCTCACAAGGCGGCCCGACGCGCGGGTGCGCATCTCCGACGGGGCCACGATCTGAGACGCGAAGCGGGTTTGCACACGGGGCGCCGTCCCCTCCCGTCAGCGCCGTCTCCGGCGAGGCCCTCTCCGCTCAGGCCTGCCTGGCCATCTCCCTGAGCCGGAATTTCTGGATCTTGCCGGTGCTGGTCTTGGGCAACTCCACGAACACGACATGGCGCGGGCATTTGAACCCGGCAAGCAGCGTGCGGCACCAGGCGATGGCCTCCTCCGCGCTCAGCGCCATGCCCGGCTTGACCTCCACGAAGGCGCAGGGCGTCTCGCCCCATTTCCCGTCGGGCCGCGCGACCACCGCGGCCGCCTGCACGGCCGGGTGCTTGTAGAGCGCATCCTCCACCTCGATCGAGGAGATGTTCTCCCCGCCCGAGATGATGATGTCCTTGGAGCGGTCCTTGAGCTGGATGTAGCCATCGGGATGGCGCACCCCGAGATCCCCTGAGTGGAACCAGCCCCCGGCGAAGGCCGCTTGCGTGGCTTTCGGGTTCTTGAGATAGCCCTTCATCACGACATTGCCCCGGAACATGACCTCGCCCATGGTCACGCCATCGCGCGGCACGGGCTGCATCGTGTCCGGATCGAGCACGTCCAGCGCCTCCAGCGCGCCGTAGCGCACGCCCTGCCGCGCCTTCAGCGTCGCCTGTTCGCCTGGCGCAAGGCCATTCCAGTGCTCGTGCCAGTCATTCACCACGGCCGGTCCATAGACCTCGGTGAGCCCGTAAAGATGGGTCACCGTGAAGCCGGCCTTCGCCATCGCTTCCAGCACGGCGGCTGGCGGCGGCGCCGCGGCGGTGAAGAACTGCACCGCATGCGGCAAGGGCCGCTTCTCCGCCTCGGGCGCGTTCAGCAAGGTCGACATCACGATGGGCGCGCCGCACAGGTGCGTCACGCCATGCTCGGCGATGGCGTCGAACAGGGCCCGCGCCCGCACCTGCCTGAGGCAGACATGGGTGCCCGCCACGGCCGAGATCGACCACGGGAAGCACCAGCCATTGCAATGGAACATGGGCAGCGTCCACAGATAGACCGGATGCTTGCCCATGGCGCAGGTGACGATATTGCCCAGCGCCAGAAGGTGCGCGCCGCGATGGTGATAGACCACCCCCTTGGGATCGCCCGTGGTGCCGGAGGTGTAGTTGAGCGAGATCGCGTCCCATTCGTCATGAGGCGGCACCCAGGCGAAATCGGGGTCCCCCGATGCGAGCATATCCTCATAGACCACGGCGCCTTCGAGGGTGACGCCGTGACCCTCATAGGCCGCGTCATCATCGGTGATGAGGATGGGCCTGGCGCGGCACAGCGCCAGCGCGGCTTGCGCCAGCGGCGTGAACTCCCGGTCCACGATCAGCGCCTTCGCCTCGCCGTGATCCAGCGAGAACGCGATCGTGGCCGCGTCCAGCCGGGTGTTGAGCGTGTTGAGCACGGCTCCGGCCATGGGCGCGCCGTAATGACATTCGAGCATCGCCGGCGTGTTGGGCAGCAGCGCCGCGACCGTGTCGCCGCGCCCGATGCCGCGCCGCGCCAGCGCCGAGGCGAGGCGGCGCGCGCGAGCATAGAACTCGGCATAGCTGCGCCTGACCTCGCCATGGATGATCGCGACGCGATCGGGAAACACCTCCGCCGCCCGCTCGAGAAAGCCCAGCGGCGTCAGCGGCTGGTAGTTCGCCGCGTTCTTGTCGAGATCGCGTTCGTAGGCGGCTTGGCTCATCGATGTCTCCCTTTCGCTACGCGCCCGAGTATGGCGCGGCGGCTCGGGCAAGCAATCGCTATCCTTGGAGCGAGCCTCAGATCAGCCCCGCCAGACCATCCCAGGTCAGCTTCAGGCCGACCAGGAGCAGAATCGCGTAGATAAGCGGGTAGAACTTCGCGACCGTGATGCGCCGCACCAGCCAGATGCCGAACATGTTGCCGAGGATGGCCACAGGCAGCAGCGCCACCGAGCCGATCAGCGTCTCGCGCGTGATCAGGCCCAGTTGCAGATAGGGCCAGAGCTTGACGATGTTGACCACGAAGAAGAGCCAGGCCAGCGTTCCTGCGAAGACAACGGGGCTGAGCCGCTGCGGCATCATGTAGACCTGCGCGGGCGGCGCGCCGGCATGGGCCACGAAGCTGGTGAGCCCGCACCAAACGCCCCAGAACACGCCCGCCGCATCGGGCGCGCGGTAGGGCGGCCGCTCGGGCATGCCGCGCAGGCGCAGGATCCACCAGTTCAGCGCGAAGGCCAGCGCGATGGCGCCGACCATGAGCTTGAGCCCGGCATCGGAAATCAGCGTCACTGTCGCGGCCCCGATCGCCGTGCCGATGAGGCAGCCGATCAGCAGCACCACGAAGCTGCGTTTGTCGATGTTGCGACGAAAGGCCCAGATCGTGACGAGATCCTGCGCCATCAGCACCGGCAGCATGATGGCAGCCGCCGTCAGGGGCGGCATGGCGAGCGCGAACACGGGCAGGCCCAGGACAGCGAGGCCCACGAACCCGCCCTTGGACAAGCCGAAGGCTGCGACGGCGATCGATCCGTAGATCCAGAAGGCGGGAGAGGTCAGAAGCTCGGGCAAGGCAGCCATTCCATATGGCGGCACCCTGCCCTTTCCGGGCGAGGGCGGCAACCGCGCGGAGCGCGGAACGCGCCTGCTCTCGCCGCCAAGCGCTCAGCGGGCGAAGGCGGCCCTGAGGCGGTCGATCTGGCTGACCACGTCATTGGCGCCCTGAGGCGGGAAGGCGGCGATGTCGGACTCGGCGATGACGAGATTCTCGAGATGCCGCACGCGGGCCTGCATCCTGAGCGACGCGTCCATAAGTTCACGCAGCCGCTCGGGCAGCATGGCCTCGATCTGCGGCTCCGTCGCGGCGCTCATGTCCGTGATCTTGACGCGGTTCTTTTCCGTGCGGGCCTGGTCGGAGGTGATCTCGCCCTCGGCCACGGCACGCTGCACCAGAAGCCAGGAGGCGATCTGCATCAGGCGAGTGGTGAGGCGCATGCTCTCGGTCGCGTAGGCCAGCGCCACATCGCGCGGCAGAAGGCGTGATTCCTCGCGGCCGCCCCCGTCGAGATAGGCGGCCGTTTCCTCGACAAGCAGCATGCCTTCACGGAACATGGCCCGGAAGGCGTCGGAGGACACGAAGGTCCTCCCGAAGGGGACGGCGGACGATCGGCTGAAGTCTACCATGGACGCAACTCACTCTGATGTGGGCCGGCACCGTGCCAATCTGGCACAGATATCCGGTGGCTCCAAAATCTTCGCAAGGATAGCGCCATTTGTCCCCAACGGGGCGTTGACGTTCTGTTAACCTTAACGCCGTTAAGCATGGCTCAGACGCCATCGGCTTGCAGGGGCTTGAGTCCCGCAGGGATTTGGGCTCCGGCAGGGGCTGCGACCAAAAAAAAGAGCCGCAGGATCTGCGGCTCGAAGGTCAACAGGGAGGCGTCAAACAGAGTGACAAAACCACTCGGCGTCCAGAAACCGGACACGTTCTTCATACATTGGAAGTGTTAAGCATATCTTAACGGCAAAGGAACCGTTAGCGGCGTCGCTGCCATCGCGCCGAATCGGGGCAATGGTGCATAGGGGCCGCGGGCAGGGGTTCAGCGTTTGAAGAACAGGTCGGCCGCAGCCTTCGACGCCTGCTTTCCGGCGCGGGCCTCCACAAGCCGCGCGATCTCGGCCTTCAGCATCTCGATGCGCCGATCGAGCTCTTCGAGAGAGAGCGGGGCCAGATCCTGGCCAATCTCGTGGACGCGCGCGGGGCGCGGGCGGTCATCGTCACCGAAAACGCTCATGGGCCATCCTTCTTCCGGGTCATCCCTTTCAGCCTGTTGCAGCATGATAGCAACATCGTCGCGTTGTGGCAGCCGCCCCATCTTCAGTGTCACGGCAGGCCGACATGGCGCATGGACAGGCGCGCTTCACGCCACTATAACGCAGCGGTTCCCTGCATGGTCGATGTCGAGAACGCTCCGGTCCCCGCCGGTTCGGAGCTCGAAGAGTTTTGCCGCAACGGTAGTGAGCGTCGGCGACGGCCCCCTGTCGGCCGCCCGACAAGGAGGCTATTGAAATGTCCCAGAATGCGCCGCTGATGCCGAAGGCCACCGCCGTCTGGCTGGTGGAGAACACCTCGCTGACCTTCGAGCAGATCGCCGATTTCTGCAAGCTTCACCCGCTCGAAGTGAAGGGCATCGCGGATGGCGAAGTCGCCTCCGGAATCAAGGGCCTCGACCCGATCTCGACCGCGCAGCTGACCCGCGAGGAGCTGGAACGCGCCCAGACTGACCCTGACCATCGCCTGCGCGTGGCCGAGCCCAAGGTGCGCGTGCCCGAGCTGAAGAAGGCGCGCGGCCCGCGCTACACGCCCGTTTCCAAGCGCCAGGATCGCCCGAACGCAATCCTCTGGCTGCTGCGCAACCATCCCGAGCTCAAGGACGCGGCGGTGATGCGTCTCGCCGGCACGACCAAGCACACCATCCAGCAGATCCGCGAGCGCACCCACTGGAACTCGGCGCAGCTCGCCCCGATGGATCCGGTCAGCCTTGGCCTGTGCTCGCAGGTCGATCTCGACATGGAAATCTCGCGCGCCACCAAGGACCGCCCGAAGATCGAGCCCGAGCTTGGCCCCACCCTCCTGTCGGCGGAAGTCTCGACCCAGCCCGAGGAGATGGACGACGAGCCCGTGCGCAAGCCCGAGGTGCAGCACACCGCCGATTCGGTGTTCGGCAAGCTCAAGCAGCTCAAGCGTGACGAGGAAGAGGCCTGACACTGGCGCTGCGGCCCGGGAGCCGGCCATGGACCCGTTGGTCTTCACCTTTCTTGGCACTGGCGCCCCGCCGCTCTCCGCAAGGCGGGCAGGGCCGGCGCATCTGGTGGAAGCGGCCGGTCAGCTTGTCCTGATCGATTGCGGGGCCCGTGTCGCGCAGCAGCTTGTCGATGCCGGCAAGCGCGGCGCCGATGTCGATGCGCTGATTGTCACCCATCTGCACTCGGACCATCTCGTCGATTTCTACCAGCTCGTGATCTCGAGCTGGCATCAGGGCCGCCTCAAGCCCTGGCGCGTCATCGCGCCCATGCCGGTTCTGACGGCGCTGCAGGGCATCCATGCCGCCTTTGGCCAAGAGCGCGACCTGCGCATCGCCTTCGAGCGCCGCCCATCTCCGACCGGCCTCGACATCCTGTGGGAGGAGTTGCGGGAAGGCCCGCTGCCGGGCCTCGGCGACCTCGCCATCGACGCCTTCGCGGTGGATCATCGTCCGGTCGAGCCGGCCTTCGGCCTGAGCATCCGCCATGGCGGACAGCACATCGTGTTTTCGGGAGACACGCGCCCCTGCGCCGCGCTGGAGCAGGCGGCCGCCGGCGCGGATCTGCTGGTGTGCGAGGTCTGCATCGACCGACAGATGCCGGTGGTTCCCGGCGTGCGCAGCGCCGAGACGGTCGAGGCCGTGCGCAGCTATCACATGACGCCGTCCGAGATCGCGCGCCTGGCCACGCTGTCGGGGACAAAGGCGCTGGCCCTCACCCATGTGGTGCCGCCGGCGGCCGACCCCGGGCCGATCCTCGCCGAGCTGCGCGAGGCGGGCTACGCCGGCCCGGCATTGGTGGGGGAGGACCTGATGACCCTCTCCCTGCCCCAGCGCATCCTGCGCTGGCGCGGGCTGGCCGCCAGCTTCTGACGCGCCAGCCCCTGCTCAGGCAGCGCCTGTCACGCCCCTGGCCTTCAGCGAGGCGGCAATCTCGTCGAGTACGGCCGGATCGTCGATCGTCGCGGGCATCGACCAGGCCTCGCCATCGGCGATCTTCTTCATCGTGCCGCGCAGGATCTTGCCCGAGCGCGTCTTGGGCAGGCGCGCCACCGTGACGGCGAGCTTGAACGCCGCGACCGGCCCGATCTTCTCGCGCACCAGCTTGACCAACTCCGCCTCGATCTCGGCGGGAGCCCTGGCCGTGCCCGCCTTCAGCACCACGAAGCCGCAGGGCGCCTCGCCCTTGAGGGCGTCGGCTATGCCGATGACGGCGCATTCGGCCACGGCCGGGTGCGAGGCCAGCACCTCCTCCATGCCGCCTGTGGAGAGCCGATGGCCCGCAACGTTGATGATGTCGTCGGTGCGGCCCATGACGTAGAGATAGCCGTCGGCGTCGACGAAGCCGGCATCGGCGGTCTTGTAGAAGCCGGGGAAGTCCGCGAGATAGGATTCGCGGAAGCGGTCATCGGCCTGCCACAGCGTCGGGAAGGCGCCCGGCGGCAGCGGCAGCTTCACCACGATCGAACCCATCTGGCCCGTGGCCACCGGCTTGCCTGCCTCGTCCACGATGCGGATGTCATAGCCCGGCATCGGCACCGTGGGCGAACCGTGCTTGACGGGCAGCAGCCCAAGACCCATCGGGTTGCCGACCATGCACCAGCCGGTCTCGGTCTGCCACCAATGGTCGATCACAGGCACCTTGAGGATGCTTTCGGCCCATTTCACCGTGTCCGGGTCCGCACGCTCGCCGGCCAGGAACAGGGCGCGGAACTCCGGCAGCCGCTCGATATTGAGGAAGCTTGCCTCCGGGTCCTCCTTGCGGATGGCGCGGAAGGCGGTGGGCGCGGTGAACAGCGCCGCCACCTTGTGCTGCTCTATCACCCTCCAGTAGGCGCCGGGATCGGGCGTGCCGACCGGCTTGCCCTCGTAGATGATCGAGGTGCAGCCCGCGAGGAGCGGCGCATAGACGATGTAGGAGTGGCCCACCACCCAGCCGACATCGGAAGCGGCCCAGAACACCTCGCCCGGCGCGATGCCGTAGAGATTGCGCATGCTCCAGCTCAGCGCCACCATGTGCCCGCCATTGTCGCGCACCACGCCCTTGGGCTTGCCGGTCGTGCCCGAGGTGTAGAGCACATAGAGCGGATCGGTCGCGGCCAGCTCGGCGCAGGGCGCGAGCCGCCCCCCGGCCTTGGCGGCGGCGACGGCCTCGCTCCAGTCATGGTCGCGCGGGCCCATGGCAGACGCAAGCTGCGGCCTTTGCAGGACAAGGCAGGCCTCGGGCTTGTGCGAGGCGATCTCGATCGCGCCTTCCAGCAACGGCTTGTAGTGGACGATCCTCGCTCCCTCGATGCCGCAGGAGGCGGCCAAAACGGCCTTGGGCGTGGCGTCGTCGATGCGCGTGGCCAGCTCCTTGGCCGCGAAGCCGCCGAACACCACCGAATGCACCGCGCCGATCCGCGCGCAGGCCAGCATCGCGAACACGGCCTCCGGGATCATCGGCATGTAGATGATCACCCTGTCGCCCTTGGCGATGCCCATCCCGATCAGCACGCCCGCCAGAGCCGCGACCTCGTGCTTGAGCTCGGCATAGGTGATGGTGCGCTGGGAGCCTGTCACAGGGCTGTCATGGATCAGCGCGGGCTGGTCCCCGCGCCCGCCATCGGCGTGGCGGTCCACCGCATTATGGCAGGTGTTGCAGATTGCATCCGGGAACCAGCGGCCATAGATCCCGGCGGCGGCATCGAAGATGGCGTCCGGGGGCCTGATCCAGTCGATGGCCTTTGCGGCCTCGCGCCAGAAGCCTTCAGGGTCCTGGCTCCAGGCGGCGTAGCTTTCGTGATAGCGGCTCTTGCTCATGATGACCACACCCATGCATTTCCGGGGCGACCGGCGTCTCGTTCGGCGGACGCGGCGTTGTCGTGACGTTCAGAACCATGCGCCGGATCGCGCGTCGAGAGCAACTTTGGGCGAGGTCGGCGATGTCCGAGCCGCCACAATGCCGGCGCCTGCGCGCTGCGCAAGACAAAAAACCCGGGTCGCAGGGCCCGGGCTTGATGACAGGCGGACACGGCGGGCAAGCCGCCGGCGCATCACTTCTTGAAGTTGATCGCCCCGAACTTGGAGTTGAAGCGCGACAGGCGACCGCCGCGATCCATCAGCTGCTGCGAGCCGCCGGTCCAGGCCGGATGGGTCTTGGGGTCGATGTCGAGATTCATGGTGTCGCCATCCTTGCCGTAGGTCGAGCGGGTCATGTACTCGGAGCCATCGGTCATCACGACCTTGATGAAATGATAGTTCGGGTGGATATCAGCTTTCATGGCCAGCCTCTTGGGCGCGGAAGGCCTCTTGCGTCCTGTCAATGTGACGCCAAGCCCTTCATGCGACGATGTCTTGTGAAGTCGGCGGGCTATAGCCGAAGCAGTCGGGAGACGCAAGTTGCGAAAGCCGCGTAAGACAGCCGATCCAGCCGCCGCGGATGCGCCGCGCGCGCCCTTGTCTGCGCTGAGGGCGCTGTTGCCCTATGTGCTGCGCCATCGCGGCCGGATCGCGGCCGCAATGCTGGCGCTGCTCGTGGCCTCGCTGGCGACGTTGACGCTGCCGCTTGCGCTCCGCCGCGTGATCGACACCGCCTTCGAGCCAGGCGCGAGCAGCCTCAAGGACTACTACTTCATGACGCTGATGGGCGTGGTCCTGGTGCTCGCGCTGGCGAGTTCGGCGCGCTACTATCTCGTCATCACCCTGGGCGAGCGCATCGTCGCCTCCGTGCGGCAGGACGTGTTCCGCCACCTCACCACGCTCGACGCCGCCTTCTTCGACCGCACCCGCTCGGGCGAGATCGTCTCGCGGCTGTCGACCGACACCACCAAGATCCAGTCGGCCTTCGGCGCCTCGGCCTCGATCGCGTTGCGCAACCTGCTGCTCTTCGCTGGCGCAACCGTGATGATGATCATCACCAGTCCGCGCCTGTCCATGCTCGTGCTGGGAGCGATTCCCCTCATCGTCCTGCCGCTGGTGCTGTCGGGACGCGGCGTGCGCAAGCGCGCCCGCATCGCGCAGGACAGGCTCGCCGACGCCTCCGCCTATGCCACCGAGGCCATCGGCGCGGCGCGCACCATGCAGGCCTTCGGCGCCGAGGCCGAGACGACGCGGCGCTTCGCCCTTGCTGCCGAGAACGCCTATGAGGCCGCGCGCCAGTCCACCGCCGCGCGGGCCTGGCTCTCGGGGGCCGGCATCTTCCTGGTGTCGGCCAGCGTGGTCTGGGTGCTCTGGACCGGGGCCGCCGATGTCATGGCGAACACCATGACGGGAGGCCGGCTGTCGCAGTTCGTGCTCTATGCCGTGTTCGCGGCCTCCTCGCTGGGCCAGCTCTCGGAGGTCTATGGCGAGATCCAGTCTGCCGCCGGCTCGGCGGGCCGTCTTGGCGAATTGCTGGCCGCCCGGCCGGCGGTGGCGCCGCCGCCCAACCCCGCCCCTCTCCCGGCCCGGATCAACGGCGCGCTCTCCTTCAGCCATGTCACCTTCCGCTATGCGGGCCGCGATGACGCGGCGCTTCACGACTTCACCTTGCATGTCTCGCCTGGAGAGCGCGTGGCGCTGGTGGGCCCTTCGGGCGCCGGCAAGAGCACCGTCCTCCAGCTCGCCCTGCGCTTTTACGATCCGCAGGCGGGCGTCATCACCGTGGACAACATCGCCTCGACCGGGGCGGATCCGACAGACTGGCGCCGCGCCTTCGCGCTGGTTCCGCAGGACCCCGTCGTGTTCGGCTCCAGCGTGCTCGACAACATCCGTTATGGCAGGCCCGAGGCGAGCGAGGCGGAGGTCATGGCCGCCGCCCGCCTTGCTTCGGCGCATGACTTCATCGTGGCCCTGCCGAACGGCTATGCGACCGAGATCGGCGAGCGAGGCGTGACGCTTTCGGGCGGCCAGCGCCAGCGCCTCGCGATCGCGCGCGCCATCCTCAAGGATGCCCCCATCCTGCTGCTCGACGAGGCCACGTCCGCGCTGGATTCCGAAAGCGAGCGCGCGGTTCAGATGGCGCTCGACGAGCTGATGCGCTCGCGGACCACCCTTGTCGTCGCCCACAGGCTCGCCACCGTGCTCAAGGCGGACCGGATCATCGTCATCGATCAGGGCCGCATCGTCGAGGAAGGCAGCCATGAGCGGCTGATGGCGCGCGGCGGCCTTTATGCGCGGCTTGCCGAACTCCAGTTCGGCGGGCTGGAATAGACGCCCCTGTTTCATGCTAAGGCATGGCCATGCTGCGTCCCTTCCGCCTGCTGGCCAAGGCCTTCGACCGTTTCATCGCCCATGATGGCTGGGCCATCGCCAGCCACATCGCCCTTTCGGTGCTGATGTCGCTGTTCCCCTTCCTCATCCTGGTGACGGCGCTGGCCGGCCTGTTCGGCTCGGAGAACCTCGCCAACGAGGCGGCGAACCTGATCCTCGAGGCCTGGCCGCGCGAGGTGGCCGTGCCGATCGCCGGCGAGATCCGCAACGTGCTCACGGCCGTGCGCGGCGATGCGCTGCTCATCGGCGCGGTGCTGTCGCTCTATTTCGCCTCCTCGGGCGTGGAGGCGCTCCGCGTCGGGCTCAACCGAGCCTACGAGGCCTACGAGTGGCGCGCCTGGTGGCTGACGCGGATCGAGTCGATCGGCTACGTCATCGCGGCGGCGCTGTGCATGATCGCCTTCGCCTTCCTCATCGTGCTCTTCCCGCTCGGCTGGCGCGGCTTGCTTCGCTGGGCTCCTGCGCTTGCGCCGCTGAGCGGCGTCGTGGGTTTCAGCCGGATCGCGCTGGCCTCTCTGATCATCATGTCGGCGCTGGCCATCGCCCATCGCCTGCTTCCTGCCGGGCGCATGAGCTGGCCGGCGCTCTGGCCGGGAATCTCCTTCACGCTGGCCTTCTGGCTTTTCGGCGGCCTTATCTTCGGCGCCTATCTCGATTCCTTCGCCGGCGCCTATGTCACCACCTATGCCGGCCTCGCCACGGCGATGATCGCGCTGGTCTTCCTTTACGTGCTGTCGGCGATATTCCTGCTCGGCGCGGAGCTCAACGGCGCCATCGAGGACGAGATGAAGCCAAGGCCGCCCTTGCGCGAGTCGCTCTCGACCTTCTGATCGGGCATGTCGCCGACCTGCACCGCGGGGCACGCACCCAGCCGCCGGCGCGCCCGTTCATCTTTTATCATCCTTCGCGTGGCATGTTCGTCCCAGTCGCCTGTCCGGAGAACCGATGATCCATCAGCTTCAACACGCCCTGGGTTGGCGCCTTCTCTCGACCGGCGACATCGTCTTCATCCTGGGCATGGCAGGGGCGGTCTTCCTCATCCTGGCCTGGCTCGCCGACATCCTGATGGGAAGGCTGAGCTTCGGCCTCATCGTCAACACACTGTTGATGATGGTAGGGGCCTTCCTCGGCCTTGCCGTAATGGTCTGGCTCGGTTTCCCGCCGACGCGGCGTGACTTTCTTCCCACGGTCTTCGTATGCGGCACCTCCGGGGTGCTGATGCTGATGCTGTTTGCGGCCTTCAGACGCGCGGCATGACGCCTCAGCCTTCGCGATCCGGCTCCGAGCCCAGCGGATGCAGGTCTCGCACCATCGCCTTCAGCCGCTCGTCGAGCACGTGTGTGTAGATCTGCGTCGTGGCGATGTCCGCATGGCCGAGCAGTTCCTGCACGATGCGCAGATCCGCGCCATTCTGCAGCAGATGGCTGGCGAAGGCGTGGCGCAGCACATGCGGGCTCACCAGATCGGACCGCAGGCCGGCGGCGGCCGCCGCAGCCTTGAGCTCGCGCGCGAAGGCCTGCCGGGTCAGGTGGCCGCTCTCGCTGTCGGCCGGAAACAGATGCGGCGATGCGGCGGCGGCGCTCCTTGCCCTGTGCTCCAGATGCAGCCGAGCCGCATCCTTCGCCCTGGCCGTCAGCGGCACGAGGCGCTCCCTGGCCCCCTTGCCCCTGACAATCAGGAAATCCTCGCGCGTCTTGGCCGCCATCACCGGCAGGCTGATCAGCTCCGACACGCGCAGCCCCGTGGCGTAAAGCAGCTCCAGCAGGCAGCTCATCCGGGCCGCGCGCGCCTTCTCCCCGAAGCCGGCCTCGGGTCTGTCGAGCGGCTCGCGCACCAGGCCCAGCAGCCGGTCGACCTCCGCGACGCCGAGTGTCTTCGGCAAGGGCCGCAGCCGACGCGGGCCTGCCACCGCCGCAGTCGGATCATCGGAGCGATGGCCCTCGGCATAGAGGAACCGGTTGAACTGGCGCACGGCCGACAGCCGGCGCGCCGCCGATGACGCCTTCAGCCCGCGCGCGCCCAGCGCGGCCATGAAGTCGCGCACGGCCCCGGCATCGGCCCCCAGGAGCCCGCCGCAGCTGCGCACGAAGGCCGCGTAGTCGGCCAGATCCGCTTCATAGGCCGCCAGCGTCGCGCGGGCGGCGCCCCGCTCGGCCGCCATCATGTCGAGGAACTGGCCGATGGCAGCCCTGTCGCGGCCGCTCATTTCACGAAACGCGAGGGCGGGATCGTCACCGTCATCTCGCGCCCCTCGGGCTGCACCAGCGTGGCGAGCGCCACCATCGCGCCAAGGCCCAGCGCGCCGATCACGGCCAGCAACCCCAGGAATCGGAACAGCGTGGGCACCTGTGCTGGCCTCGCAACATGCTTGCCATCGCTAGATGACGTTTGGCGAGCCCGGACGCAAGCCCGTTGCACGCGCGGGGCGCCGGGACAGAACCGCGGCCCACGCCTCTTCACGATCGCACGACGACGCCATGATGACTTGCGCGCGGTCGCCATGCTAGAGCGCACGCATGGGCGAGGATCTGGCCGGAGCGGCCGCACAAGCGGCGCAGGACGTGGACAACCGGTCGCTGCGCGGGCGTCTCGGGGCGCGTTCGATCGTGCTTGTGGGCATGATGGGCTCGGGCAAGAGCACCATCGGCATGCGTCTCGCCTCCCGCTGCGGCCTGCGCTTCGTCGACGCCGACAGCGAGATCGAGCGGGCGGCCGGCATGTCCATCCCCGACATCTTCGCGGCGCGCGGCGAGGCCGAGTTCCGCGCCGGCGAACGCCGCGTCATCGCCCGCGTGCTCGGCCACGGGCCGCAGGTGCTGGCCACGGGCGGCGGCGCCTTCATGGCTGCCGAAACACGCGAGCGCATCGCCGAGCGCGGCATCTCGATCTGGCTCCGCGCCGACCCAGAAACCCTGCTCAGGCGCGTGCGCAAGCGCTCGAACCGCCCCCTCCTGCAAACCGCAGACCCCGAGGCGACGCTGCGCGCCCTCCTCGCCGAGCGCGAGCCGATCTATGCCCTCGCCGACATCGCCGTGCACTCGCGCGAGGAGCCGCACGAGCTCGTCGTCGAGGCCGTGATCGAAGCGCTCGACGCCTACCTCACGGGTCGCCCATGACGATGACCGCACCGCGCGCGCCGGGCGCCTTCAGCATCGTGCCCGTGCCGCTGCCGGGCCGGGCCTATGACATCGTGATCGGCCGCGGCGCTCTGGGCGAGGCGGGCAAGCGCATCGCCGCGCTCGGTGCGGTCCGCACCGTCGGAATCGTCACCGATGCCCATGTCGGACCCCTCCATGCCGACCGGCTCGAGCAGTCGCTGGCCAGCTCCGGCCTCAGGTCAAGCCGCATCACCATCCCTGCCGGGGAGACCTCGAAGTCATGGGAGCAGTTCGCTGCGGTCGGCGACCGGCTGCTGGAAGCCCGCATCGAACGCCGGGACGTGGTGCTCGCGCTTGGCGGCGGCGTCGTCGGCGATCTGGCCGGCTTCGCGGCCGCTGCGCTGCGCCGGGGTGTGCGCTTCGTGCAGGCTCCCACCAGCCTGCTGGCTCAGGTCGATTCCTCGGTCGGCGGCAAGACCGGGATCAACTCCGTCCATGGCAAGAACCTGATCGGCGCCTTCCACCAGCCCGCGCTGGTGCTGGCGGACACCGGCCTCATCGACACCCTGCCGGAGCGCGAGCGCAAGGCGGGATACGCCGAGATCGTGAAATACGGGCTCATCAACGACCGCCCCTTCTTCGAATGGTGCGAGCGCCATGGCCCCTCGGTGCTGAAGGGCGCGCCCGCGCTGGACGAGGCCGTGGCGGTGAGCTGCGCGGCCAAGGCGGGCATCGTGGTGCGCGACGAGCGCGAGGATGGCGAGCGGGCGCTGCTCAACCTCGGCCATACCTTCGCCCACGCCATCGAGCGCATCGTCGCCTATGACAATGCCCGCATCGTGCATGGCGAGGCCGTTTCCATCGGCCTCGCGCTCGCCTTCCGCTTCTCGGCCCGGCTTGGCCTGTGCTCCGGGCAGGATGCGGCGCGCGTCGAACGCCATCTGGCGTCGCTGGGCATGCCGGTCAGGCTCGATCAGGTGCCCGGCGGGGTGGGCTCGCCCGAGGCCATGCTGGAAGCGATGGCGCAGGACAAGAAAGTGTCGGCCGGCCGGCTCACCTTCATCCTGGCGCGCGGCATCGGCGAGAGCTTCATCGCGCCGGATGTGGCGCAAAGTGACGTGCTCGGCTTCCTCGCAGCCGAAATGAGCCGCCCAGCCTGACTGGCGGGATCATCACGCGGGCGCTATCTGATGGCCATGGACAACATCGACATCACCTCCAACCCCTGGATCGCGCTCGCGATCGTGGCCCTGTGCCTTGGCATGTCGGCCTTCTTCTCGGCGAGCGAGACAGCGCTGACAGCCGCCTCCCGAGCCCGGATGCACGCCCTCGAGAACGCTGGCGATGACCGCGCCGGCATTGTCACGCGGCTGCTGATGGCGCGCGAGCGGCTGATCGGCGCGGTGCTGATCGGCAACAACATCGTCAATGTCGGAGTTTCGGCCTTCACCACCGTGGTGATGGTGAACCTCTTCGGCGATGCCGGCGTGATCTACGCCACCATCTTCATGTCGCTGTTCATCATCATCTTCGCCGAAGTGATGCCCAAGACGGTGGCGATCATCAAGCCTGACACGGTGGCGCTGCTGGTGGCGAGGCCTGTTTCCTTGGCCGTCGCCGCCTTCACGCCCCTGCTCTATGCGGTCGAGGGGGTGGTGCGGCTCTTCCTGCGGCCGTTCGGCGTGGTGATCGGCCAGAACCAGTCGCTCCTCACCGCCCATGAGGAAATCAAGGGCACTGTCGATCTGCTCCATCGCGAAGGCGGCGTGGTCAAGTCCGACCGCGACATGCTGGGCGGCCTGCTCGACCTGCGCGAGCTGACGGTGGAGGATGTCATGATCCACCGCACCAAGATGCGCACCATCGATGCGGATCTCAGCCCGGCTGAGATCGTGCGCGAGGTCCTGGCCTCGCCCTACACGCGCATGCCGCTCTGGCGCGGCACGACCGAGAACATCATCGGCATCCTGCACGCCAAGGACCTGCTGCGCGCGCTCGACGCGGTGGGCGGGGATGCGGCGAAGCTGAACGTTCAGCAGATTTCCTTCTCGCCCTGGTTCGTGCCGGTGAACAGCTCGCTCGCCGAGCAGCTCAAGGCCTTCCTCGCAAAGAAGACGCACTTCGCGCTCGCCGTGGACGAATATGGCGAGGTCATGGGCCTCGTCACGCTCGAGGACATCCTCGAGGAGATCGTCGGCGACATCAAGGACGAGCACGACGTGACCGTGCAGGGCGTCAAGCCCCAGCCCAACGGCGCCGTGATCGTGGATGGCGCGGTGCCCATCCGCGACGTCAACCGCGCCATGGACTGGAGCCTGCCGGACGAGGAGGCCACCACCATCGCGGGCCTCGTCATCCATTCGGCGCAGCTCATCCCTGATGCCGGCCAGGCCTTCACCTTCTATGGCTTCCGCTTCGAGGTGCTGCGCCGCAGCCGCAACAAGGTCACCAGCCTCAAGATCACGCCGGTGCGCGCCGAGGATGCAGGCCGGGACGGCGCGGCGCAGGCCGACTGAACGCGCGGGCTCAGCCCCCCCCACCCAGCTTCGCCGCGGGCGAGGACGCTTCGGGCGCGGCAAGCCCGCCTTGCGGCCTCTCCTCGGCGCCCGCCAGATACTGCGCCCGCGCCAGCGCGGCGAAGCGGCCGCCCCTGGCCACCAGCTCCTCGAAATTGCCCATCTCGACCACGCGCCCCTGCTCGAAGACGAGAATCCGCGTGGCGTTGCGGATGGTGGCGAGGCGGTGGGCTATCACGAAGGTGGTGCGGCCTCTCATCACCTCGTCGAGGGCCTTCTGCAGCTTGGCCTCGGTCGTGGCGTCCAGCGCCGAGGTGGCCTCGTCGAGGATGAGGATCGGCGGGTTTTTCAGCAGGGCGCGGGCGATCGACAGGCGCTGGCGTTCGCCCCCCGAGAGCGTGCGCCCGCGCTCGCCCACCATGGTGTCGAGCCCTTCGCTCTGGCGGGCCATGATATCGGTGGCCTGGGCGCGCTCCAGCGCCAGCGCCATCTCCTCCTCGGTTGCATCCGGCTTGCCGACGAGCAGGTTCTCGCGGATCGTCCGCGCGAACAGCATGGGCTCCTGGAAGACCACGCCGATGTTCCGGCGCAGGGAGCCCAGCGTGTACTCGCGCAGGTCCACACCGTCGGCGCTGATCACGCCCGACTGCGGATCGAAGGCGCGGTGCAGCAGGCCGAGCGTCGTCGACTTGCCCGAGCCGGTGGAGCCGACGATGGCGATGGTCTCGCCCGGCTGCACGTCGAAGCTGACATCGAGCACCGCGGGCCGCCGTCCGTCATAGGAGAAGGAGACGTTGCGGAAGCTGACATGCCCGTTCAGCCGCTCCGCCTCGATGCCGCCGGGCTTGTCGCGGACCTGAGGCAGCGTGTCCATGACGTCGAAGAACTCGCGGAGCTTGGGCGCCTGCATGAAGATGTAGTTGATGAAGCTGACCACCTGCTCGAGGCGGCCGATCAGCATGGTCGCGAAGGCGGTGAAGGTGACGATCTCGCCGACCGTGGTGAGGTCGCGCATGTAGAGCCAGGTGCCGAGCATGAAGATGGAGAGCACCGTCAGCGTGGCGGAGGCGCGCGTGGCGATGCTGGCCAGCGCCCACCAGGACAGCACCGGCATCTGCGCCTCGAGCAGGCGCTTCATGGTGTGGTGCAGACCGCGCACCTCGGTCTCGATCCGCGTGAAGCTCTGGATCACCGGCACATTGCCGAGCGCGTCGGAGGCCCGCTCGGCAAGGTCCGAGTGATAGCGCTCGACATTGCCCTGCAGTTTCTCGGTCTTGCGCAGCACGAAGGCGGTAAGCAGCCCGAAGAAGAACACGAGCACCACCAGCAGCAGGCCCATCTGCCAGTTGAGCCACATGGTGAACGGCAGCAGCACGAACAGCGCGACAATCGAGGCGCAATGCTCGCGGAAGAAGGAAAGCCACAGCCCCCACATGCCCGACGTGCCCTCGAGCATCACCTTGAGCACCCGGCCCGAATGGGTCGCGGTATGGAAGGCCACCGGCAAGGTCAGCGCGTGCTCGAAATAGTTGGCCATCACCGCGAGCCGGCGCCGGTGCGAGAGCGCATCGGCGTGCAGCGCCACATAGACCCCGGCCATGATCGTGAAGATGCCGAAGCCCATCCAGGCCAGCATCAGCGGGGCCAGTTCGCCCCAGCCCGGCTTCGCGCCCGTGCCAGCCGAGCGCGTCAGCACGTCGATGATCCGGCCGAACAGCACCGGCTCGGCGAAGGCGGCCACGGCAAGCATGAGGTTGGCCAGCGCCAGCATGATGCCCAGACGCTTCTCGGGCCCGAGCTGCGTCAGGACGCGAAGGTAGATGGAAAGCATGGCCATGCCGGCTCCTCGACTCAATATGAGGCCGGAGCGCCGTGATGCAGCCTGTCCGGACTACGCCGCTTCGCCCCCCGCGAGCGCCTTCTGCGCCACATCGGCTGAACTGAGGATGACGAAATCAGCCTCCCGTCAAGGTTTCAGACCGGGCGGCATCACCGGAGCGCTATACAGCAGCGTGATCGTCACGCGCCGATTGGACGCGAGAGACGGGTTTTCGGGAAAGAGCGGATCGTGATGCGCCTTGCCGCTGATCGAGGCGAAGCGGCTGTCCGGGACGCCGGCGCCAGCCAGGACGTCCCGCACCGTGCCGGCGCGGCTGACCGACAGGTCCCAGGGCGAAATTGCCGGAGTGCGGCCGGTCTGCGGCGCGGAGGTGTGCCCGGTGATCGCGATGGCGTTGGGCAGGCGCCGCAGCGTCGGCGCGATCTGTTCGAGCACCCGTTGCGTCAGCGCGAGGGGGGTGAAGGAATTCTCCGCGAACATCGCCCGCCCATCCTGATCGACAAGGGAGAGGTCCAGGCCCTCCTTCGTCTCCTCGATCATGATGTTCTTGGAGACCTGCGAGATCTCCGGCATGTCGTTGAGCGCCTGCCGGAGCGAGGTCGCCGCCAGCGCCACGGCGCGGTCGGAAGATGCCGGGATCTGCCCTTCGGCCCTGCGCCTGGAATCGCTGGGCGCGGTGAACTCGTGGGCCTCCTCGATCGGCCTGAGCTTGGCGTTCTCGAGAAAAGGCCTGGTCGGAATGCCGTTGATCTCGACGATGCCGTTGAAGCGGTTCTGCGGGTTGTTGCCGAAAGCCTCCCGGAATGAGCCGGCGACGACGGCCATCTTCTCCTTGTTCTGGGAGGAATAGGCCGCCACCATCACGAAGAAGCTCATGAGCAGGGCCATCAGGTCGGCGAAGGTCACGAACCAGCCGTGACCGCCATGTCCGCCGCGTTTCTTCCTGGCCATGGTCCTGCCTCCGAACGCCGCGCCTACGCGTCGACGAACTCCGCACGGTGATAGTCGGGCAGGTAGGCGAGCAGCATTTCCTTGATCAGGGTCGGGCTCTTGGCGTCGCGGATCTGCAGGATGCCGTCGATAATGAGAGTGCGTGACACCTCCTCCTCCTCGATCTTGACGTGCAGCTTGTCCGCGATCGGGGTTGCGATCGCATTGGCGATGACCGCGCCGTAAAGCGTCGCGAGCAGGGCGGTCGCCATCGCGGGCCCGAGCTTGGAGGGGTCCGACATGTTGGCGAACATGGTCACCATGCCCAGGATCGTGCCGATCATGCCCCAGGCGGGCGCGCAGTCCCCGATGGCGCGGTAGACCTTGGAGCCCTCCTCGAGGCGCAGCAGGAAGTTGTCGCGGTCACGCTCCATCGTGTCGCGGATGAACTCCTTGTCGTAGCCATCCGCCACGTAGCGCGCGCCCTGCGCGAGGAAGGGGTCGGAGATCTTCACCGTCTCCAGCGCGACATTGCCCTGCTTGCGCACGAGCGCCGCCAGTTCCGTGATCTCGGTGATGAGGTCGCGCGGATGGAAGGCGCGCATCTGGAAGGCGAAGCGCAGCCCCATCGGGATGCCGTTCATGATGACGCTGAAGGGATAGCGGACCATGGTGGCGGCGATCACGCCGCCGAAGATGATGATGATGGCATGCGTGTCGAAGAAGGCGCCGAAGTTGCCCCCGTCGATGATGATGATGATGGCGATCGTGCCCATGCCGGCCAGCAGGCCCAAACCCGTCGCAATATCCATGGACCGCCCCGACTCGCCGTAGCAAAAACCTGAACGGAGCGTTACCGAACGTGGTTAAGGAACCCTGAACCGCGGGCCCGCTTCGGTCTCCTTGACGATGGACTTCCCCATGCGCGCTTCGCCACGGTGGCCGGCAAGGCCGACGCCGGGCCGCTGTTTGCGGACAATCCCCATCTCGCCGCCAACCGCCGGGTCACGATCGCCCTGCCCGACGAGGCCCCGCCCCTGCCGCGCGGGCTGAGGCCCGGCCCCCGGGGTCAGGCTCACTCGGCCAGCACGAGCGCCCAGTAGACCTGATACTTCGAGTCCGGAGCGCGGGCAGTGGCGATGCCCATCCGCTTCGCCGTGGCGGCCTTCATCACCCCGTCATGCCGGGCTGAATCGCGCCAGCCCGAGAACGCCTCCGCCAGCGTGCGGTAGCCGGCCGAGAGATTGGCGTCGGGCCGGCTGAAACCCGCTGCGCTCAGCCGGCGCTTCACCGCTTCGGCCGAGCTGGGCCTGTCGGCCTTCGCCATCGCATCCGCCTCGCGCTGCGCGGCTGCCTGCAACTCGCCATCGAGCTGGAGTCGCCCGAGCCCGGCATTCATCCGGTAGGCCGAGATCATGGCCCGCGCCTCGGCCGCATCCACCCGCGCGCCCGGCTGGCCAAGATCGGCATAGAAACTCGGCTGGCCGGCGCCGGGCCTCGCAGCCCCGGTGCATGCGCTGAACCCCAGCAGCGAGGCCAGCGCGGCGGCGGCGGCGGTGCAGCTCATGAATCGGCCTTTCCCTTGACCTGCGCCCATCCTCACGGCCGGGACCCCTTCTTCGCGGCAGGGCGTGGCGCTTCCGTGGCGGGAGCGGCCGGCGGAGGCGGCGGGGCCGGGCGGCGACGCGCCTGATAGGCCGCCGCCTGCGCCTCCTGCGCATCCTCGATCGTGTCGACGAGCTCGTCCAGCGTGTCCTCGATGCGGTCCAGCCCCTTCACTGCCACCTCCCGCTCCGGCTGGCCGATGCCATGCTGCGCCAGCTCGGGGAAGATGGCGAAGTGCAGGTCGCTTGCGACCACGCCCACCATGTCCACATCCGGCACCACACAGAACAGCTCGAACTCCAGCGACGTCTCGCCGATCTTCTTGAACATCACCCGCGGCGACGGCTCGGCCATGACCTGCGGGTGGGCGAGGGCTGCCGTCAGCATGACCTCGCGCACGTGATCGGGCCTGGCCGTGCGCGCCACTGCAAGGGCGATCAGCACGCGGCCGGTCCGGTCCGAACGCACCCGGTTCTTCACCACGCCGGAGATGAGGTTGGAGTTGGGCACGATCACGGTGGAGCGGTCGAAGGTCTCGATCTCGGTCGAGCGCACGTTGATGCGCTTCACGATGCCCTCGCCGTCGCCGACCACGATCTGGTCGCCGACGCGGATCGGCCGCTCCCAGAGCAGGATCAGCCCCGAGACGAAGTTCGAAACCACCGATTGCAGGCCAAAGCCGATGCCGACCGACAGCGCACCGGCCACGATGGTCAGCCGCTCGAGGCTCAGCCCCAGCGATGAAATCGCCAGCGCAAGGGCAGCGAGGAAGCCGACATAGCGAACCATGGTGCGCATCGAGTTGCGCAGGCCGGTGTCGAGATCGGTGGCGGGCAGGAAGCGCTCGTCCAGCCACCGCGTCAGCGCCTTGGTGGCGGCAAGCCCCAGCGCGAAGAGCAGGGCCGCGATGATGATCGCCGAGAGCGACACCGTCACATCCCCGACCTTGAAGCCGAAGAAGGCGGCCTTGATCGAGGAGGTCAGGTCAGCCGATTCGATCCCCCAGGGCGCGAGGATGAGCATGCCCGCCAGGAAGAGCAGCACGAGCTTGACGAGGCCCGTGCCCAGCACGGCCGCCTGCTCCAGCGAGCGCCTGCGCAGGCCGACATTGGCCTGCAGCGTCAGCGACACACGCCCATTGCCGGCGAGCAGCCTCTGCAGCGCCTCATCGGCGAACATCAGCGCGAGCGCGACCAGCGTGGCAACGATCACCACCCAGGCCGACTGCTCCACGAGGAAGGAGGCGAAGGCGGCATAGCCGGCCAGCGCCGCCCCCCCGATCAGCACGACGAGCAGCCAGCCCACGAGCCTGAGCGGCGCCAGCTTGGCTCCGTCCACCAGCATGTAAGGACCGAGGCAGGCCTCGTCCTCGTCATGTGTGTCGCGCAGCTTGTTGAGCCAGTAGGCCAGCACGCCCGCGAACAGCAGCGCGAAGACGGAGCGGGCAGCGATGGACAGCGACAGGCCCGCGGCGATGGCCCCCAGCAGGGCCTCCACCGCCTTCGACGTCACCAGCACCGCTGCGGCCGAGCCCATCAGCCGCTTGAGGATACGGGCATTGCGATCGGCCACGCCGAAGATGCGCCGATGCGGCCATTTCGGCGCCAGGGTCGCATCCGAGAGCGCGCTGACGAAGGCGAGGAATGCGAAGCCGCCCAGCAGCGCCCAGACGAAGGGCTCCACTCGCCGCGGCACCAGCCCGCCATTGACCAGCGCGGAATAGACGAGCCAGCTCGCCAGCGCAGCCGGCAGCGCCCCCGCGACCAGCCGTACGAGGGCGGCAAGCAGCCGTTTCATGCGCGTGGCTTCAGCCCCCGTCTCGAGCCTGCCCATGATCGAGGGCAGATAGCGCAGGCGGGCGGAATAGAGCGCGAAGCCGGCCAGCAACGACAGCAGCACCAGCCCGAAGCTGCGCTCCTGCATCCGCATCAGCGCCGTGGCCAGCCAGTCCGACGCCAGCAGATTCATGGCCCGGACATCGGCCGGCAGCGTGGACAGGAGCGGGCCCCAGAGCGCCGGCGAGACAAAGCTTGGAGAGGATTCGAACAGCGTGCGTGCAAACAATGCCCGGCGCTGGTCGGCCACGTTGGCGATGATATGCTCGGCCTGCAGCAATACGGCGCGCGAGAGCCGCGCCCCCTCATCGGCCTCGGTCTGCGCCTTCTCGCGCAGCGCGCGCTCGGCGGCGATGTCGCCGCTTTCGGGCGGGGCCTTGGCATCGGGCTTGGGGCCGAGCTGGTCGAGCCTGAGCTTGGCCTGCTCGGCGCGCTGGCTGAGCTGGTCGGTGAGGACGCGCAACTCGTCCAGCATGGGATCGACACGCTGCCGCATGCGCTGAAGTTCGGGGTCGCGCAGCTCCCGGCTGCCAAGCGCGGTCTCGACCAGCTGGATCTCGCTGCGCAGCGCCTCCATCCGGGTGCGCGCTGCGCCCGGATCCGCCGGTTGCGCCTGGGCCAGCGATGCCATCAGCACCACCACAAGTGCGCCGGCGAGCCGCAGAGCGCCCGCCGCTGCGCGGGCAGCGGCATGACGGCAGCGCGCGCCGGCCCGGATCAGGAAGCCCGGAAACCGGTCGGCACGGGCGGATGGACCTGCGCCGGAGGCCTGCGCCACGGAGCGGCTGGCGGCGATCATGCTCATGCTCACACCTTGCTGGAGGGTCGATTCGGAACGCGGCGAGCCTCGCCTCGGGAGTACGGCAAAGGCAAGGCCCGCGATGGAAGGCCGGCCTGCCCGGCCCCCTCCACCATGCGCCGCCAGATCTCGGTCACGCTGCGCCGGCGCTGCTGGCGAGCCTTGAAGGCGACAATCGACAAAGGCAGCCGCCAGCCTTCGCCGCCCAGAGGCGTCAGCACGCCGCCATGGGCCGCAACGGTGGAGGCGGTGAGCCAGGCCACGCCCAGATCGGCCGCGGCCATGGCATGGAGCACGTCCGACATGTCGCTTTCGGCAACGCGCGCTCCCACCAGCGGCGCGGGCGCGGCCTCGATCACGATGTCGGCAAGCCGCGCGAAGTAGATCGCCGGAGAGTACATCAGGAGCGGCACTGGCCGCGCTTCGGAGCCGGGAAAACTCCAGCCCTGCGCAAGGGCGCTGCGGCTGGCATGAGGCGCAAACATGTCGGTGGCAAGCACGAGCCGGTCAAAGCGGTCGGGATCGACATGGATCGGCTGCTGCCCCGTCTCGTGGCAGATCATGATGTCGGCGGCGCCCGAGACGAGCGAGCCGACCAGATCGAGCACATTGCCGTGGACCAGCGCGCAGGTGGCGGAGCTCTCCGCCGTCCATTGCCGCCACCAGGAGCTGAAGATCGAGCTGGCGATGACATAAGGGAGCGCTACCCGCAAATGGTCGCGCCCGAAGACCGGGCGGCCGTCGACCTCGCTGCGGGCCTCGGCGAGCTTGAGCAGCAACTCGGCCGCATGCAGGCGGAATTGCTCCCCGGCTGCCGTCAGTCGCGGCGGAAAGCTGCCGCGGTCGATCAGTGCTGCGCCGGCCCAGGCCTCGAGCGACTGGATGCGCCGGCTGAACGCCGCCTGCGAGGTGTTGCGCCGCCCGGCCGCGCGGGTGAAGCTGCCGACCTCGGCGAGCGCCAGAAAATCCTGCAGCCAGCGCGTATCCACAGCATTCGCTCCCGGAAACAAGGCCGCCCTGGGTGCGGCGGCTGAAGCTATGCCACGGCAGGGTGCGCCTCGCCTAGGAGGCCATGCAGAATTTGCATCGCTCGGCCGGGTTCAGACCCGGTGAACAGCCCCGTTCTCGCGCGACATGTTGCGTCCTTTGCATTGGCGAATGGCGCGATGCCCGTGCCATGCTTGGCTGACAGGACGCACAGCCGGAGCCACGCATGCAGATCACCCCGCCTTATCTCATGTTTCTCGGCGATGTCCCCGACCAGTTGGCCGCCAAGACCGCCCATGGCATCGCGGACTGGCGCAAGGAATGGTGCCTCGGCCAAATGCGCCTGCCCGGCTGCGGCGCGGACCTTCACATCCCCGACATGAGCATCGACGCGGCCGTGGCGGCCGGAGCCCGGACATTTGTGGTCGGGGTCGCCAATGCGGGCGGCGTGCTGCCCGGGCATTGGACGCACTCCATCGTAGCGGCCATCGAGGCGGGTCTGGATGTCGCCAGCGGGCTGCACATGCGGCTGGGGGACAACCCCGCCATAGCGGCGGCGGCCGCGCGCCATGGCCGGGCGTTGCACGATGTGCGCCACACAACGCAGCGCTTCGACACCGGCAAGGGCACGAAGCGGCCGGGCCTGCGCCTGCTGACAGTCGGCACGGACTGCTCAGCCGGCAAGAAATACACCGCGCTGGCGCTGGAGCGCGAGATGCGGACCCGCGGCTTCGACGCCGATTTCCGCGCCACTGGCCAGACCGGCGTGTTCATTTCCGGCCGCGGCGTCGCCATCGACGCGGTGGTGGCCGATTTCATCTCGGGCGCGGTCGAATGGATCGCGCCGGCAGCCGGTCCGGGCCACTGGGATCTCGTCGAGGGCCAGGGTTCGCTCTTCCATCCATCCTTCGCGGGTGTGAGCCTGGGCCTGCTGCACGGCGCCCAGCCCGACGCCTTCGTGGTCTGTCACGAGCCGACCCGCACGACCATGCGCGGCGTTCAGCATCCCTTGCCCTCCATCCGGGAGGTGATCGACCTCACCATCGCCTGCGGAAGGCTCACCAATCCGGCGATCCGCTGCATCGGCATCGCCATCAACACCCAGGCGCTGGATGAGGCGGCCGCGCGCCAGGTTCTCGCCGAGGCTGACGCGGCGCATGGCCTGCCGGCTGTCGATCCGGTGCGCTTCGGCGTCGGCCCCATCGTGGATCGCCTCGCCTCGGCATTCCCGCAATCCACACGGAGCGGAGCGGAGCGCCGATGAACAGCTTCCCGCCCTTGCATCTGGCCGCCGAGATCGAGCGCTTCCCGATCGCCGGTGCCTTCACCATCGCGCGCGGCAGCCGCACCGAGGCCGTGGTCGTCCGCGCCAGCGTCAGCGACGGGGTGCATGCAGGCCATGGCGAATGCGTGCCCTATCCGCGCTATGGCGAGACGGTGGAGGGCGTGCTTGCCGATATTCTTGCGCAGGCAGGCCGGCTCGACGAAGGCGGCGCCCAGCAGGCGTTGACGGCAGGGCTGAAGGCAGGCGCCGCCCGCAACGCGCTCGATTGCGCCTTGTGGGACTTCGCCGCCAAGGCCGCGGGCCGCCGTGTCTGGGAGCTTGCCGGCGTGCCCGCGCCGCCGGAGCTGACGACCTGCTTCACCTTGAGCCTCGGCAGCCCGCAAGAGATGGAGGCCGCCGCGCGCGGCGCGGCGCATCGCCCGCTTCTCAAGGTCAAGCTCGGGGCGCCGGGCGATGTCGAGCGCATCGCCGCGGTGCGTCGCGGGGCGCCAACCTCGCGCATTGTGGTCGACGCCAACGAGGGCTGGACGCCTCAGAGCTTCACGCCGAACCTCGCCGCCTGCGTCGCGGCCGACGTCGAACTGATCGAGCAGCCCTTTCCCGCAGCCGATGACGCCGCGCTCGAGGCGCTTGAGAGCCCCATACCGATCTGCGCGGACGAGAGCTTCCACGGCGTGGAGCACCTCGAGGCCATCATGCGCCGCTACGACGCAATCAACATCAAGCTCGACAAGACGGGCGGGCTCAGCGGCGCGCTCGAGGCCATGCGCGCGGCGCGTGCGCGCGGCATGCCCGTCATGGTCGGCTGCATGCTCGCGACCTCGCTGGCCATGGCGCCGGCCATGGTGATCGCCGCCGAAGCCGCCTTCGTCGATCTCGATGGGCCGCTGCTTCTGGCGCGGGACCGCGATCCGGGCTTGCGCTTTGCCGGCAGCACGATCCACAGTTACGGATCGGATTTATGGGGCTGAGCGCCACAGCGCCAGACACGACGAAAACGCGATCAGACGGTCGCAGGCCGATCTGCTTCAACGGGATGCAAAAGGGGAGAACACGACATGACCAGACATTTCCTTACGGGGACGCTGACAGGCTGCGCCCTGCTGGCCGCGGGGGCGGCCGCGGCCCAGACGCTCGTGCCCAGCCCGACGCTGGATGCGATCCGGACGCGCGGCCACATCGAGTGCGGCGTCCATCTTGGCCTGCCCGGCTTCTCCTTCGCCAATGACAAGGGCGAATGGACCGGGCTCGACGTGGATTTCTGCAAGGCGCTGGCGGCGGCCGTGCTGGGCGACGCCGGCAAGGTGAAGTTCACGCCCACCTCCGTTCAGCAGCGCTGGCCCATCCTGCAGTCCGGTCAGGTCGACCTGCTCTCGCGCAACACCACCATCACCTTCTCGCGCAATGCCTCGCTCGGCGTGAACTTCCAGGGCATCAACTTCTACGAGGGCCAGACCTTCATTGTCCGCAAGGCGGCAAAGGCGACGGCGGCGAAGGACCTCGACGGCGCCTCGGTCTGCGTCGCCGCCGGCTCGACCGAGGAAAAGAACGCGGCCGACTGGTTCCGCGAGCGCAATCTCAAGGTGACCATCACCAACTTCCAGAAGAACGACGACGCCATCGCCGCCTATGACGCCGGCCGCTGCGACGCCTACACCGCAGGCATCGGCGCGCTGGCAGGCCAGCGCATCAAGCTCAAGGCGCCGGACGACCACATCATCCTGGCCGAGCCGATCTCCAATGATCCGCAGGGCCCGACCACGCGCTATGGCGACGAGCGCTGGCAGGCGGTGGTGCGCTGGGTGCTCAACGGCATGATCGCCGCCGAACATCTGGGCGTGACCTCGAAGAACGTGGACGACATGAAGGCCAACTCGAAGAACACCGAGGTTCGCCGCCTGCTTGGCGCGGAGGGCAATTTCGGCGCGATGCTGGGCCTGTCCAATGACTGGATGCACAACGCCATCAAGCAGGTCGGCAATTACAGCGAGAGCTTCGAACGCACGGTCGGCAAGGAATCGCCGCTCAAGCTCGAGCGCGGCCAGAACGCGCTCTGGACCAAGGGCGGCCTGCTCTTCACCCCACCCTTCCAGTGAGATCGCAGGACGTGGTGCTTGGGGCCATGCCTCATCTCCACCCTCACCCTCCCCGCAAGCGGGGAGGGCATGAGCGGCGATATGCAGTCCATCCCAAACCCCTGAAAGCCCCGCATGCCTACCCTGCGCCGCCTGTTTTATGACGCCCGGGTGCGTGACCTGTTCTGGCAGGCGCTGATCTGCGGGACGCTGGTG
Source organism: Bosea sp. (in: a-proteobacteria) (assembly GCA_023910605.1). Taxonomy (NCBI): domain Bacteria; kingdom Pseudomonadati; phylum Pseudomonadota; class Alphaproteobacteria; order Hyphomicrobiales; family Alloboseaceae; genus Allobosea; species Allobosea sp. Next base: position 105,976 of record JAAVVV010000001.1, read on the forward strand.
GCCCTCACCATCTTCTTCGTGCGCAATGCCTCGCAGAACATGGTCAATGCCGGCATCGCCTCGGGCTTCGATTTCCTGTGGCGCTCCTCGGGCATCGACGTGCCCTTCGTGCTCACCAGCTACCGGCCCTCGGACACGATCTGGTCACTGTTCTGGGCCGGCGTCGCCAACACGCTGTTCGTCTCGCTCATCGCCATGGCGCTGGCCACGGTTCTCGGGTTTTTCATCGGCCTCGCCAGGCTGTCGACGCACTGGCTGCTCGCCGCCGTGGCGGGGGCCTATGTCGAGTTCGTGCGCAACATACCTTTGCTGTTCTTCGTGCTGTTCTGGTATTTCGGGGTGATTGCGGCCCTGCCCGCCCCACGTGACAGCCTCTCCGCGTTTTCCAGCATCTTCCTCAACAACCGGGGCCTCACGATTCCCGCCACGGCCGATGGCGCGGCCTTCCGCTGGGCGCTCATGGCCATCCTCGCAGGCTTCATCGCGCAGTGGCTCATCGCGCGCTGGGCCGCAGCGCGCAAGGCGCGGACCGGCCAGGATGCGCCTGTGACGGCGGCCGGGCTAGCGCTGTGCGTGGGCCTGCCCATCCTTGCGCTGGTTATCGCGGCCCGCGCCACCATCTGGGAGTTTCCCGAGGCCGGGCGTTTCAACCTGCGCGGCGGCTTCGTCGTCATTCCGGAATTCGTGGCGCTGCTGGCCGCGCTCGTGACCTACACCGCCGGCTTCGTGGCGGAGATCGTGCGCGGCGGCATTGCGGCGGTGGCAAGGGGCCAGCGCGAGGCGGCGGCCTCTCTGGGGCTGAAGCCCGCCCAGATCCTGCGCTTCGTGGTCGTGCCGCAGGCGCTGCGGGTGATGATACCGCCCATGACCAGCCAGTATCTGAACGTGCTGAAGAACTCGTCCTTCGGCGCGGTCATCGCCTATCCCGACGTGGTCAGCCTGTTCATGGGCTCAGCGCTCAACAACACCGGCCAGGCCATAGAGATCATCGCCATGACGCTGGCAGTCTACCTCTTCTTCGGCCTCATCGTGTCGGCCTTGATGAACGTCTACAATGCGCGCATCGCGCTGGTGACCCGATGATCGCCGCCCCGTCCGGCTTCTCTCTCTGGCGTTCGCGCCTGTTCGCGAGCCCCGGCGGCGCGGTTGTGACGCTTCTGGTGCTGGCCACGATGCTGTGGGTGCTCATTCCCTTCCTCCGCTGGGCCGTGATCGACGCCAGCTGGTCCGGCGAGACCCGGGCCGACTGCAAGGCGGGCGGAGCCTGCTGGGTTTTCGTCAAGGCCCGCTTCAGCCAGTTCATGTACGGGTTCTATCCCGCAGCCGAGCGCTGGCGCCCCAACCTGCTGGGCCTTGCCGTGATCGGCGCGCTGGCCCCGCTTTTCATCCTGCGCGGACGGGCGCGGCTCCGGCTTGGCCTTGTCGCTGTCCTTGTCCTGCCGGTTCTGGGCATCTGGCTGCTCGGCGGCGGCATGGGGCTGCGGCCGATCGAGACGCGCGAATGGGGCGGGCTGATGCTCACCCTGTTCATCGCCATCCATGCCGGGCTGATCGCGGTGCCGCTCGGCATCCTGCTGGCGCTCGGCCGGCAATCGCGCCTGCCGCTGATCCGCACCCTTTCGGTGATCTTCATCGAGTTCTGGCGCGGCGTGCCCATCATCGCCGTGATCTTCCTCGCATCCCTGCTCCTGCCGCTCATCATGCCGGCCGGCGTGGGCGTGGACCGGCTGGCCCGCGCGGTGATCGGCCTTGGCCTCGTCATCGCCGCCTACATGGCCGAGGCCGTGCGTGGCGGCCTGCAGGCCCTGCCCAGGGGACAGGCCGAGGCCGCCGCCGCTCTCGGGCTGGGCTACTGGCAGACGACCGCGCTCATCACCTTGCCGCAGGCGCTGCGCATCTCGCTGCCGGCCATGACGAACGAGTTCATCGCGCTGGTGAAGAACACGACGCTCGTCCTGGTGGTCTCGATCCTGGATCTGCTCGGCATCGCGCAGGGCTCGCTTGCCGACCCGGCCTGGGTGGGCATGAACATGGAAGCCTATCTGTTCTCGGGCGCGATCTATTGGCTGATCTGCTTCGCGCTCTCGCGCTGGAGCCGTTCGCTCGAGGCGAGCGGGCCGGGGGCGCACTGACAGCGCCCGCTCCGCACCCGGCGGCGCTCCGCCGGGCGGTGGGACGAACAATGGCGTCCCGGAAGGGATTCGAACCCCTGACCTACGGTTTAGGAAACCGTTGCTCTATCCTGCTGAGCTACCGGGACACGCGCCGCTTGTAGCATGATTTGGGAACCCGTGAAGAGCCTGCCTCGCGCGGTGGGGCCGTGCATGGCTGCGTGATCGCCAGCATCGCGCATGCTGATCGTGCGCGCGCTGCACTTGCCCGCCGGCCCGATCTGTCCCAAACCGGGACTGATAGCCTTGCCTCCCCCGTTCCGGACCGGATTTGCCATGTCAGCCACCTATGTCGAATTTGTCCTGATGGCGCTGGCGCTCCTGGCTGGCGGCGCGGCCACGGGCCTGCTGGCCGGGCTGTTCGGCGTGGGCGGCGGCGCCGTGATGGTGCCGGTTCTCTATGAGGTCTTCGGGCTGGTCGGCGTCGGCGACGAGGTGCGCATGCCGCTGTGCGTCGGCACCTCGCTGATGGCCATCATCCCGACCTCGATCAGCTCCTATCGCAAGCACCTGAGCAAGGGCATGGTCGAGCAGGACATCCTGAAGCTCTGGGCGATACCGGTGCTGCTGGGCGTCGTCGCGGGCTCGCTTGTGGCGCGCCATGCCCCGGCCGGGCTGTTCAAGCTTGTCTTTGTTCTGGTGGCCGGCGTCTCCACCGCCCGTCTGCTCTTCGGCAGCGAGAAGTGGCGAATCTCCGACACGCTGCCCTCGAAACTCGTGATGCGCGTCATCGGCGGGATCATCGGCGCGCTGTCCTCGCTCATGGGCATTGGCGGAGGCCAGATCTCCAACATCTTCATGCTGCTCTATGGCCGCAACATCCATCAGGCGGTCTCGACCTCGGCGGGCCTGGGCGTGATCATCGCGATCCCCGGCGCCCTGGGCTACATCTATGCAGGCTGGCCGAAGATGGGCGATCTGCCGCCCGGCTCGCTGGGTTACGTCTCGCTCATCGCCTTCGCCTGCATCGTGCCGGCCAGCATCGTCACGGCCCCGATCGGCGCGCAATGGGCCCACAAGCTGCCGCGCCGCAAGCTCGAGCTGGCCTTCGGCGTTTTCCTGCTCCTGGTCTGCGCCCGCTTCCTCCACGCCCTGGTCACGGGGAGCTGATGGCAGGGCCGCGCCCCGGCCTGCGCCTGCCTGCCCTTGCGGCGCTGGCGCAGCTCGGCTTGGGCCCCTGCCTGGCTGCGGCGCTCGCCTGCGAGGCGCCGCAGGCGCCCGTGCTTGGCGCGGCAGTGAACGGCATCGATGCGCGCGGCGACCTCACCTTGTCCTCCGGCGAGGGGGCGCGCCTTGTCGGCCTGCGCTTTCCCGAGCCTCCCGGCCAGTGGCTTGACCCGGCCAGCCTTGATGCCCTGCTCGCCCCCTATCGTGGCCTTGCGCCGATAGCCGCCGACCCGGCCGCGCGCACGGATCGCTGGGGGCGCATCCCGGTCTGGGTGGCTTCATCCTCCGGCAATCAGGCGGACAGCCTGGCGCTTGCCCTGCTCCGGGAAGGACTGGCGCTGACATGGCCACCGGAGTTGCCCCCAAACTGCCGCATTCTGTATCTTAACGCGGAGGCAGCCGCGCGGGGCAGCGCGAAGGGGCGTTGGAGCGACATGCAGAATGCGGTGCTGGAAGCGGCAGATGGCGCGGCCGTAGCCATGCGCGCCGGCCAGCTGGCGCTGATGCAGGGCCGCGTCATGCATGTGGGCCAGACCCGCCGCGCCATCTACCTGAACTTTGGACGACGCGGAGAAGGCGCCAGCGCCGAGCTGTCCCTGGCAATCTGGCGCGAGATGGAGCGCGAGGGCTGGACCTCCGCATCGATCAGGGGCCGGATGGTGCGCATTCGCGGCATCGTTAGCGAAGCGCGGCCTGCGCGCCTGCTCGTCGGCGCGGCGTCCGCCCTCGAAAAACTGGACTGATCGAACGGCATGAGGCTGGCATCGGCGACGGCACGGCAGGTCAAGAAAGCGCAAGGCGCGGCCGCGCGTCTGGCGACGTTGCTGCTTGGCGCCGCACTTGTGGCAGGCTGCGCCGGCGAGCGTCCGGTCTTCCTGCCGCCCGATCCGCCGCGACAGCCGGCCGCCCTTCAGGGCAGCGCGGCCGGGACAGCCACCCAGCGCGAACATCAGCGCCTCATGCAGGCCTTCGGCGGCGAATATCGCGCGCCGGCTGCGAAGCGGGCGGTGGATGAGATCGTGGCCAAGCTGGCTGCCGCATCCGGCAGCGCCAGCTACAATTACGAAGTGACCCTGCTCAACTCGCCCGTGGTCAATGCCTTCGCCCTGCCCACGGGGCGGCTTTATCTGACGCGCGGGCTGCTGGCCCTCGCCAATGACCGCGCCGAGATCGCCTCGGTGATCGCCCACGAGATCGCGCATGTGCAGGCGCGCCACGGCGCCGAGCGCGCGGAACTCCAGCAGCGCTCCGAACTGGTGCAGCGGGTTGTCTCGCAGGTGCTGGAGGACCCCGTGGCGGGCGCGCTCGTGCAGGCGCGCTCGAAGCTCTCGCTCGCCAGCTTCTCGCGCCAGCAGGAGCTGGAGGCAGACATGATAGCCGTCAAGGCCATCGCCGCTGCCGGCTACGACCCCTATGGCGCCTCGCGCTTCCTCGCCTCGCTGGGGCGGACCACAAGGGACCGCGCCATGCTGATGGGTGAGCGGCCGGGTTCTCGCGGCATGGACATCCTGTCCACCCATCCCTCGACCACCGAGCGCATCCAGCTCACGCTCGCCACCGCACGGCAGATCGCCGCGCCCGGCCTCGGCCAGCGGGACAGGGACAACTGGCTGACCGCGCTCGACGGCCTGTCCTTCGGCGACGATCCCCGCGAGGGCGCGGTGCGTGGCCGGCGCTATGTGAACCCCTCCCTTGGCCTGAGCTTCACAGCGCCCGAGGGCCTGACGCTGGAGAGCACGCGCGATGCCGTGCTGGGCGTGGGCGGGAACGGCGCCAGGGCGATGCGCTTTGATTCCGTGCAGCTCGATTCCAGCCAGACCTTGGAGAGCTATGTCGGAACCGGCTGGATCGATGGCGTCACGCCTGGCCGGGTCGAAACCTCCACCATCAACGGCCTGCCAGCCGCGCTCACCTCCGGCAAGGGCACCGACTGGAGCTTCCGGCTGGCCGCGATCCGGTCGGACCAGCGCACCTACCGCTTCATCTTCGCGGCGAAGGGCCCGGAGGCGGATCTCGACCGCAACTTCCGCGCGGTGGTGTCGAGCTTCACGCGGCTGTCAGCGGCGGAAGCGGCGCAGGTGCGGCCGCTGCGCATCCGGACAGTGGTGGCCTCAGGCAGCGACACCCCCGCCACGCTGGCCTCCCGGATGGCTCCCGACGAGCGCGCGCTCGACCAGTTCCTGATCCTGAACGGGCTCGACAGGGGCGCGGCGCTCACGCCGGGCCAGCGCTACAAGCTGATCGTTGAGTGAGAAGGCCGGGCGGGCCCGGCTCAGACGAGGACCGTCTCGGGCTTGGGGTGCCGCTCCAGCAGGGCACGCTTGAGCTTCTCCAGCGCGCGGTTCTCGATCTGGCGCACGCGCTCCTTCGAGATGCCGAGCCTGTCGCCAAGCGATTCCAGAGTGGCCTGCTCGTCGTTGAGCCTGCGCTCGTGCAGGATGCGCATCTCGCGCTCCGAAAGCACGGCCAGCGCCGCACGCAGCCACTTCACGCGGCGGTCGCTGTCGATGCTGTCGCCGACCACTTCGTCCTGGAGCGGGCCCTCATCGGGCAGGAAATCCATGCGCTGCGCGGCGGAGCCTGAGTCGTCGTCCAGCAGCGGCGCATTCAGCGAAACATCCGGGCCGGAGAGCCTTGCATCCATGGTGGCGACATCGGCCTTCGAGACCCCGAGCGTGGTGGCGATCTCCTGATGCACGCGGTCGCTGATGCGCTCGTCGCCATTGCGGGTCAGGCGCGCGCGCAGGCGGCGCAGGTTGAAGAAAAGCGCCTTCTGGGCCGAGCTTGTCCCCCCGCGCACGATCGACCAGTTGCGCAGGATGTAGTCCTGGATCGAGGCGCGGATCCACCAGGTGGCGTAGGTGGAGAAGCGCACCTCGCGCTCCGGCTCGAAGCGCGCGGCCGCTTCCAGCAGGCCGACATGGCCTTCCTGGACAAGATCGGCCATGGGCAGGCCGTAATGGCGAAAGCGGGCTGCGAGCGCCATCACGAGGCGCATATGGGCCGCGGCAAGCTGGTGCAGGGCGTATTCGTCGCCATGGTCCTTCCAGCGTACGGCCAGGGCCCGTTCCTCCCCGCGTTCGAGGAAGGGCGCGTTCATCGCCGCCCTCACGAAACTGCGCTGGACCCCGGCAACATCAGCCATGCTCACCCCCCGTGATACGTAACGTTACGGAGCGCAGCGCAGGCTGGATCACCGGCGCTTAAGGTCTTGTTCAGAATCGTCCAGTGCCTTCCCCCTGAGTCGGATTGACGCAGACAGGACCAGCAGCGGCGGCAGCCACAAAAAGCCCGGCGCTGGCGGCGCCGGGCTGATGGTGTTGATGGTGTTGATGGGGAGGCCGGGAGCGCCCGTCAGGCGGCCTCCGCCTCGTCGGCGGCATCCTCTGCCTCGGCCTCCTCGGAACCCTTGGGCGCGCGGCGGGGCGACCTGGCGAGCTGCGCCTCGATCTTCTTGAGGGCCTCGGTGTCGGTCACGTCATCGACCGCGGCAATTTCACGCACCATGCGATCCAGAGCCGCTTCATAGAGCTGGCGCTCCGAGTAGGACTGCTCCGGCTGCGCCTCCGAACGGTGCAGGTCGCGCACCACTTCCGAAATCGCGACGATGTCGCCCGAATTGATCTTCGCTTCATATTCCTGCGCGCGGCGCGACCACATGGTGCGCTTGATGCGCGCGCGGCCGGTCAACGTCTCCAGCGCCTTGGCGACGACGGATTCATCGGCGAGCTTGCGCATGCCGACGGTGGCGGCCTTGGCGGTCGGCACGCGAAGCGTCATCTTGTCCTTGGAAAAGCTCACGACGAAAAGTTCAAGCTTGAAGCCGGCGACTTCCTGCTCCTCGATGGCAACGATCTGGCCGACCCCATGGGCCGGATAGACAATGAACTCGCCGGTCTTGAAGCCCAGGCGCGTCGTGCTCTTCTTGATCGTGGACATCTAAAATGACTCTCCTGTCAGTCTGCAAAACGCAGACACAACCCCCGATGGCCAGACCTTCTGGCAGGCCAGATCCCGAAACCGCATGCGTCAGTTCAACGCTTGCGCACTCCACAGTCGTTCCTGTTTTTCACGTCCCATTGAAGCAACAAGCCAGCGGCCGCACAAAACGCGGCTGCATACGCTGCATCCGGATGGATTGAACCCCGCGCGGCGGATGACGGGACATGAACTTCGACTGTGGGCGGACCCATAACATGAATGGCCCGCAATTCAAAGCTTAAGCGAATCGTTAACCATGGACGGGGCCAGTTTGGTTAACGCTTTGAGCTTCCGCTCAGGGGCTCAGTCGCCTTCGCCGGGAGTTGCCGAGAAATGCGCCTCGAACTTGCCGGGCTGCCCGTCGAAGGCCTTTGCGTCGGCGGGCGCGTCCTTCTTCCGGGTGATGTTGGGCCACGACTTGGCGTAGTCGCTGTTGAGCTTCAGCCATTGTTCGAGGCCGGGCTCGGTGTCGGGCTTGATGGCCTCGGCCGGGCATTCCGGCTCGCACACGCCGCAGTCGATGCACTCGTCGGGGTGGATGACGAGCATGTTCTCGCCCTCATAGAAGCAGTCGACCGGACAAACCTCGACACAGTCCATGTACTTGCACTTGATGCAGTTTTCCGTGACGACATAGGTCATTGCTTATCCCCGCGGGCCGTTCGGCCTCCTCGCTGCGAACAAGCACCTCTAGACGGTGACGATGGCCGGTTCAAGCAAGGTCAAATCCTTATTGGTCTGCCACCCTGACATAAAGCGCCGCAACGCTCGATGCGTCCCCGCGCCGCTCCCCCAGCCCGATGACGCGCACCACGGCGGTCTCATGCGGCGCAGCCACCGTGAGCACGTCGCCAAGCTTCAGCGGGTGGGCGGGTGCGGTGACGCGTCGCCCTTCGATGCGCACGCGCCCGGCCTCGATCAGTTGCTGGGCCGCGCCGCGGGTGCGGGCGAACCGCGCAAACCAGATCCACTTGTCCAGCCGCTGCCGATCCTCCCGCATGATCAAGATCCTGTCATGGGGGCGGGCCTGTTCACGGCTTGCGCTGGCCCTCCAGCTGCGCCTTGAGCGCGGCCAGCTTGGCGAAGGGCGAATCCGGATCCGGTTGACGGTCGGGCCGCGGGGCCTGGCTCTCGGGCCGGGAGGGCCGCGCCTCGCGCTGGTCGGGCCTCGGTCCACGCCCGTCGCGGGCGCCGGGCGGCCGGTTGCGCGCGTCGTCGCGCGGAGCGCGCTCGGGCGCGCCATCCCTGGCCTTGAAAGGACGCCCGGCGCGGTCGGGACGCTGCGCCTCAGCTTCCGTCCTCACGGGCCTCGGCCCGTCCGTCCTGTCAATGGCATTGCGCTCTGGCCGGGGGCGGTTCTGCCGTTCGGCGCGCGCCGGATCGGCAGGCGCGGCCACGACTTCGCCTGGCTCGGGCGCACGATAAACCACACGGCCACGGCGATTGGCACGGCGGGCCTGATCGGCTCCCTCCGGCCCACGTCCGCGCCCCTGGCCACGCTCGGCGCGGCGCGGTCCCTGATGCTGATGCTTGCGCTGCGGACGCCAGACCTCGATCTCGGCGGCGGCGGCAGGCGCGGCTGGAGCTTCTGCTGCGGATGCATCGGCAGGGGCTTCGGCGGCAGGGGCTTCGGCGGCAGGGGTTTCGGCGGCCAGCTTGTCGGCTGCAACGTCCTCGCGCGCCGGCGCTTCAGCCATGGTGGCGGCAGGGACTTCGGTCTGATCGCCCCCCGGCGCCGCATCCATGCAGAACGCATCGGCAGCCAGTTCCTGGTCCGCAGCGTCGGCCTTGCCCGTGCCAGCCTCGGCTGAGCCCTGTTCGCCGGGTTCCTGATCGCTTGCATCATCGCCGGCCGCGGGCTTCACGACCAGCGCCTCGGTCGGCGCGGGCTTGAGAAGCGGCACCGTGATGGCCGGGCCCAGCCGCGTCGACACGGCATAGCCGAGCGCCTTCAGCACATTGGCGAAATCGGGGCCCGAGGCGCCGACCAGCGAGGTCATCGCGCCGGTGATGACGAAGCCGTCGCCATCGGCGGCGCCCGCAGGGGGCTCGCCGGGCGTCACGCCGGGGCGGTAGGCGATGGCCGGCCTGATGAGATCGGCCAGCCTCTCGAGGATATCGACGCGCAGGGCACGCTCGCCCGCCACGTGGAAGCCGGCCGAGCGATACAGATCGCGCGGGACCTCCTTGTTGGCCGGGATCGAGGTGCGGCCCGACAGCGCCAGATACGCGATCTCGTCGCGGCCCGGCTGGTCGAGCCCGCCATGCTTGAGCGCCCAGAGCTGCGAGGCGAGGCCGCGCGGGGCCGGCTTGAGCAGCAGCGGCATGTAAAGATGATAGGCGCCGAAGCGCACGCCATGCTTGCGCAGCGCGGCGCGGGCATCCTGCTCCAGACCCTTGACGTCGTTGGCGACCTTGGCGCGGTCAAGCACGCCCAGCGACTCCGACAGCTGGAAGGCGAGGCCGCGGGCCATGCCGGTGATGCCGGGAGCCTCCTCAAGCACCAGCAGCGCGCCCAGATGACGGGTCAGATGCGCCTTCAACCACAGCTCGAGCCGCTGCTCCACCGGCTCGCGGGCTGCCGGCGGCAGGTTCTCGTCGGCGATCAGGCGGATGCGCGGCGCCAGGATCTTCTCGCCAGGCGCCAGCCGCGCGACCGGCTCGCCCGTCCAGCGGATGATGCCATCATTGGCGAGCACGATCGCGTCGTCGGCAGCCAGCGACAGGCGGGCCGCGCGGGCTTCAAGCTCGCCCACCAGCGCCTTCTGCGCCGCCGCGTTCAGGGCCTTGGCTTCCGGCCCGGTCGCGTTGGCGTCCGGGATGAAGTGAAAACCCGAAAGGCTCCCCACATGCTGGCCTTCGACCGTAACGTCACCCGTCGCGGTGACCTGTGCCTCAAGCATCGTATTCTCCCGCAAGCGTCGCATCAGCACGCTGGTCCGCCGGTCCACGAAACGGGCCGCCAGACGCTCGTGCAGCGCATCGGATAACTTGTCCTCTACCTGACGCGCCAGCCCCTGCCAATGCTCAGGATCAGCCAACCAGTCAGGCCGGTTGGCCACGAAAGTCCATGTCCTGATCTGGGCGATGCGGCTGGACAGGGTGTCGATGTCCCCGTCGATCCGGTCGAGCATGGCGATCTGCCGTTTGAGCCAATCCGCAGGGATGACCCGCTGCTGCATCAGGAAACGGTAGAGCGTCCCCACGAGTTCGGCATGAACCTGCGGCGAGGACTTGCGATAGTCGGGCACCTGGCAGGCATCCCACAGCCTCTGCACCGCCTCACGCCCATTGGCGAGATTGCGCAGCTCGGGATCGGCCGAGACGATCTCGAGCGCGATCTCGTCATCGGCGGCGAGGGCCTTGCTCAGCCCCGCCTCGTTGGGAAGCACGGCCAGCGCGGCCTTGAGCGCCTTGAGCGTGCGGAAATCGAGGTCCGGATTGCGCCATTGCAGATTGCGGACCGGATCGAAGCGGTGGTTCTCGATGGCCTCGACCAGTTCTGGATCCAGCGGCGGGCAACGTCCCGTGGAGCCGAAAAGCCCATCGCGCATATGGCGGCCCGCCCGTCCGGCGATCTGCCCGAATTCGGGCGGGGTGAGCTGCCGGAAGCGTTGGCCGTCGAACTTTCGGTCAGAAGCGAAGGCGATCTGCTCGACATCGAGGTTGAGCCCCATGCCGATGGCGTCGGTGGCGACGAGATAATCGACATCCCCCGCCTGGAACAGCTCGACCTGCGCGTTGCGTGTGCGAGGGCTGAGAGAGCCCATCACGACTGCGGCTCCGCCCTTCTGGCGACGGATCAGCTCGGCCACGGCATAGACCTCATCGGCCGAGAAGGCCACGATCGCGGCCCGGGGCGGCAGCCGCGTGAGCTTTTTCTCGCCTGCGAAGCTCAGCTGCGAGAGCCGAGGCCGCGTCACCACGTGCACGCCGGGCAAAAGCTGCTCGATCAGCGGACGCATGGTGCCGGACCCGATCAACAGCGTCTCGGAACGGCCGCGCTGGTTCAGCAGCCGGTCGGTGAAGACATGGCCCCTGTCGAGGTCTGCGGCGAGCTGGATCTCGTCCACGGCCACGAAATCGACGCTGACATCGCGCGGCATGGCCTCCACCGTGGAGACCCAGAAGCGCGCCTTGTCAGGCTTGATCTTCTCCTCGCCCGTCACGAGCGCCACCGCCTGCGCGCCGACCCGCTCGACGAGGCGGCCATAGACTTCGCGGGCGAGAAGGCGCAGCGGCAGCCCGATCATGCCCGTGGCATGGGCCGCCATGCGATCGAGCGCATAATGCGTCTTGCCGGTGTTGGTGGGCCCGAGCACGGCTGTGACGCCGCGAGTGCGCACGGCAGGGGGTAATGACCGCATCAGCATGACGGCTCCAGACACCACGCCGACAGCCCAGGTGCAACCGCCATTATCCCCAGGCGAACCCTTCGCTTCCCTTTGCGCCAGCCCCTCAGACACCGATCGGCCCGCACAAGCCGTGAGTTCCCGGTTTTCATGGTGAAATTTCACAGTGAACAGGGGCAGAACAGAAACGGCCCGAATCGGTGACCCGGAACAAATCTGCCTTTGTTCTTCCTGAATTGCACCTTCCCCGCCTGGCGTTTCAGACCATGCGGCCACCGGAGAGGACATCACAGGCGCCCGCTCACCCGAGCGGCTTGTCCCGGTCGAGCTTCACGACACCCCGGATGCAGGCGCCGATGCAGGAGCCGATGCAGGCGCCGAGGGCGGCGCCCCAGAACAAGCCCATGGCGCAGCCGCCCGAATCGCCGACGCCGCATCGCGGGTGGCGGCAAGCCGCACGAACACGAGCGCCGGCCCCGCCAGAAGGCCGACAAACCCGCCTCTGATCGATCACTGACCCTGCCTCACCGGATGATTGCGCACCTGGAAGGCGCGCGTGTCCAGCCTTGGCGAGCGGATCGCCTCACGGCCGCGCAGCGGCGGCCTTCGTGGGCGCCTCGAAGCGGTTGGCCTCGATGACGACCATCCCGATCTCGCTGCGCACCGCAATACGGTAGGGCGCGACGAGCGAAGTGCCCGCCACGGGCGCGAGCCAGGCCTCGATGTCGCGATTATCCGCCATAAACCGCGTGGCGCGGCCATCGCGATGGCCTGCGATGGGAATGTAGCGCGCCTTGCAGACCGCAACGGCGCCGCTGTAGCCGCGCCCCTCGACTTTTCGCGTGCCGGCATAGCTCAACGCGATGTCATAGCGCGCATTGCCGTCGAAGATCTGGATCTGGCGATCGCAGGCGGCGGCGGAAACCGGGTCCTTGCCGGCCGGGACCGGCATCAGCAGCGCGCTGACCGGATCGGTGATGCCGCGCTTGTGCGCGTCTGTGACCGGGATTGCGTCGGGCTTCTTGACGATCGGCGGCGCGATATCGACCGATGTGGCGGTGCCGCCGCTCATCGCCATGCGCACGGTGCGCGCCTCTCTGCCATTCGAGCCGGACGCGGCATAGCCCGTGCTCGCGGGCCGTCCCTGCGCGAAGGCGCCGCTGGCTGAGCCTGCCCCCTTGCCGCCCGTGACCATGCCGGCAAGCCCGGTGAGCCGGGCCTGGACCTCGATCTTGTAGCGGCCCGGATCGAGCGCGGCCGTGACCTGCGCCGTGCCGATGGGCAGGCCGATCAGCGTGACGCCATAGCTGGCCTGCCACCTGCCCTCGGCCTGCGCCGCGGCGCGCTCCGCAGCGAACAGCGCTGCTGCACTCAAAACAAGCGTGACGCACTGGCGACGCATCGCGAACTCCCGCGGTCCTTTGATATCCGGAACCCGAATCACGCATGATCCGGGACCATGGTTAAGTCTTCGTAACCCGGCGCCTCCCAACCGGCGATGAACCGTGGCGCCGCTCGCGTGCCCGTGATGAGCCCTGTGCCCCATATGCTTGCGCCTTGACCTTCCCGCGCGGTTGGGCCATAGACCCCGCGACCTTGATTTATCCGGCTCTTGCAGGCCGATGCGTGACAGCGCGTCGGTTGTTTTGTTTGAGGGCCGCGCACGCACAAGAAGGAAGATGGCATGTCGCGTCGTTGTGAGCTCACAGGCAAGGGTGTTCAGGTCGGCAACCTGGTCAGCCACTCCAACATCAAGACCAAGACCCGGTTCCTGCCGAACCTCGTCAACGTCACCCTGACCTCCGACGCGCTGGGCCGTTCGGTCAAGATGCGCGTCTCGGCCAACGCGCTGCGTTCGGTCGATCACCGCGGCGGCCTCGACGCATTCCTGCTCAAGGCGAACAATGACGAGCTTTCCACCAATGCGCTGTCGCTCAAGCGCGACGTTCAGAAGAAGCTCGCCAGCGCCTGATCGATCTTCGGCAGCTTGACGGAAAGCGGCCTGACAGGGCCGCTTTTTTCGTTTCGGAGCCCCCAAAGGCTTGAGCGCGGCGCTTTTCGGCGTCGTGAATGGCAACGCCGCCATTGTGGCCCGCATTGAAGCGACTGCCAGCAGGCAAGCCGGGTTCTCCGCCAGCGCCGGCGCAGACCGCATGGCCTTCATGCTCGCGATCCTGGCCATGGCTGCGGTCGTGACCGCCTGCAAACTGCTGGTGCATCATCCGATCAGGCAGTTCGGACTGGCCGATTTCGCGGTGAGGCTGGTGATCGCGCAGGCGGCCTGAGTCCGGTTTCAGCCGACCAGCTCGAACTCGAGCAGCACGGTGCGCTGGATCATCGAGAAGTTGTCATCCGATATCACAGTCAGGATGGTGCGCCCCTGCTCCTGATGCACCGCGAGACCTTCCATGTTGTCGATCTCATGGGCAAGGTCGAGATCGGCGAGCAGCGCGCCCTCGACCAGCGCCCCGGGAAGCAGCATGGCCGCCGGCACGCGCCTGAGCCGCATCCCGAGCCCGCGCCAGGGGCGATACCACCGCTCCAGCACAAGCATGTCGCCCTGCGGCAGAAAGGCGAGGTCAGTGACCTCGTAGCCGTCCTGCAGCCGGTAGCGGAAGCGCCCCGGCCCTGCCCCCCCCAGGATGAGCCCCAGCGTCGGCTCGTCATGCCCGGCCGAACGCTCCGAGATCGCAACGACCGCGCCAGCGACCGGGCTGGGGGCCGGAGCGACGCCGATCGCCTCGAGCCCCCGGTTGCGCGGCAGCTGCCGCGCCTCGGCCGGCAGCGCCATGGGCTGGCCCCGCGCGGCCACGCCGCGCGCCGCCCAGTCGAATCGCAACACCTCATGGCTGCGCTCGACGCCGACATAGGCCACGCCCCCAGCCATCGCGAGCCCTTCGGTGTCATAGGAGCGCGTGCGCGAGAGCGGTCGTCCGCCGGCGCCGAGCATCGGGGCCAGCACGGCGTCGGTCAGCCCCGCAAGCTGCCCCCCCTCACGCTGGAGCCGTGCCGTGAGCCAGTGAGCATTGTCCGACACCGCGACGATGCGCTGCCCGTCATCGCTGCGCCAAAGGCCGGAAAAGCCGCCGAAGGCCGCTTCCCGCGCCGACAGCACCAGCCCCCCGCGAAACGCCAGCGCGCCGAATCGTGTCTGGCCCGGCGCCCGCGCCAGAAGCGCGGGTATCGGGCGGGCGGCGATGTCGAGCGAAACGGGGCCAGGCCCGACAGGCTCGGGCCGCGCCAGCGCGCCCTGGCCGGTCAAGGCGGCGACGGCGCCGATGGACAGGCCCAGCGCGCCGCGGCGCGTGAGGTTCACTGAAGCCGCCGGCCGGTGTGGGCCGCCCCGCCCCGCCCGCGCGAACCCGCCACATGATTGTCCTCGAACAGCTCGGCGAGCTTCTCGGTCATGACCCCGCCAAGCTCCTCGGCGTCCACGATCGTCACCGCGCGCTTGTAGTAGCGCGTCACGTCATGGCCGATGCCGATGGCGATGAGCTCGACCGGTGAGCGGTTCTCGATCTCGCCGATGATATGCCGCAGATGCTTTTCGAGATAATTGCCGGCATTCACCGACAAGGTGGAGTCATCGACCGGCGCCCCATCCGAGATCACCATCAGGATCTTGCGCTGCTCCGGGCGCCCGAGCAGGCGCTTGTGCGCCCAGTCCAGCGCCTCCCCGTCGATGTTCTCCTTCAGCAGGCCCTCGCGCATCATCAGCCCGAGGTTCTTGCGCGCGCGCCGCCATGGCGCATCGGCGGATTTGTAGATGATGTGGCGCAGGTCGTTGAGCCGGCCCGGCGTCGGCGGCTTGCCGGCCTGCAGCCAGGCCTCGCGGCTCTGCCCGCCCTTCCACGCCTTGGTGGTGAAGCCCAGGATTTCGACCTTGACGCCGCAGCGCTCCAGCGTGCGGGCCAGGATGTCGCCGCAGGTGGCCGCCACCGTGATGGGCCGGCCGCGCATCGACCCGGAATTGTCGATCAGCAGCGTCACCACCGTGTCGCGGAAATTGGTGTCCTTCTCCCGCTTGAAGGAGAGCGGCTGGTAAGGGTCGAGGATGATGCGCGTCAGCCGCGCAGGATCGAGCGCGCCCTCCTCGAGGTCGAACTCCCAGGATCGGTTCTGCTGCGCCATCAGCCGGCGTTGCAGCCGGTTGGCGAGGCGGGCCACCACGCCCTGCAGGCTGGCGAGCTGCTTGTCGAGATAGGCGCGCAGCCGCGTCAGCTCCTCGGCGTCGCACAGCTCCTCGGCCTCGATGACTTCATCATGCTTGAGGGAGTAAGCCTTGTAGTCCGGCCCCTTGTGCTCATTGGCGCGCATCTCGCGCTGGCGCGGCGCGTCCCCGGCCTCCTCGGCATCGGCCTGATCGTCATCCTCGCGCCAGTCGCCCGAGGGCGCGTCGGCGGCCTCGGAGGCCCCCTCCTCCATCTCCTCGGCGGCATCCTGGCTGACATCGACCTCGGCCTGCTGGCCTTCGGACTGGTCTTCAGCCTCGCCGTCCTCCTGCTCCTGCTGGTCCTGCTCCTGGCTGTCGTCGTCCTTGCTTTCGTCATCGTCAGGGCTCGACGTCATCTCGTCGGCCATGTCGAGCGAGGCGAGCAGATCGCGCACGGCGCGGGCGAACCCGCGCTGGTCCTCGATGGTGCGGCCCAGCGCCTCGAGATCCGCCCCGGCCTTCTCCTCGATCACATCGCGCCACAGATCGACGATCTTCTGCGCGGAGGGCGGCGGCTTGAGGCCCGTCAGCTTCTCGCGGACCATGAGCGCGACAGCGTCCTCGACCGGCGCATCGGCACGGTCGGTGATGTCCTCGTAGCGAGCGCCGCGATGATACTTGTCCTCGAGCATGGCGCCGATGTTGGCCCCAACTCCCTCCATGCGCCGCGCGCCGATGGATTCGACCCGCGCCTGCTCCACGGCGTCATAGACAGCGCGCGCGCCCTCGCCTTCGGGCATCATCTTCCGGTGCACGGCGGCGTCATGGCAGGCCATGCGCAGCGCCATGGAGTCGGCATGCCCGCGCAGGATGGCGACATCGGCGGCGGTCAGCTTTCGCGGCGGCTCAGGCAGGCGCGCCCGACCCGGGATCAGCGCAGGCTTGTCGGCGGCGAAGGTGACTTCAAGCTCGGGGCTGCGCGCAATGGCCTTGAGGCAGGACGCGACCGAGCGCTTCAGCGGCTCCGTGGGCGCTTCCTTCGGCTGGCCGGGCTTGCGGTTGGAGATGCTCATAGGTCCTTCGACAGCCAGAAACGGCTGTTTCCCTTGGGAAAATCCTTCAGCTCGCCAAACACCCGATAGCCGCGCTTCTCGTAGAATGGCTTGGCCTGGAAGCTGAACGTGTCGACATATGCATGCTGGGCGCCGATGCGGCGGGCCTCGTCCTCCAGCGCATCCATCGCGGCGGTGGCCCAGCGCTCGCCGCGATGAGCCTCATCCAGCCAGAGCAGCTGCACGAACAGCCAGTCGCCCCAGACCTCGCCGCAGACGCCGCCAACGATGTAGTCCGCCTCGTTCCGGAGCGTGATCGCCAGGTCATTCGCAGGCTGCTTGCCGATCTTGCTGCGGTTGAAGCCGCGCAAGCCCTTGAGGATAGCCTTTCTGGCCGGCCCGGAGTTTTCTTCAACCCTGATGCTGGCCACCATCGCGCGCCTCAGCTCAACGCCACGTTCACCGCGCTCTCGGGCAACTCCTTGCCGAAGCAGCGCTGGTAGAACTCGGCCACCAGCGTGCGCTCCAGCTCGTCGCACTTGTTGAGGAAGGTCAGCCGGAAGGCGAAGCCCACATCCTGGAAGATGTCGGCGTTCTCGCTCCAGGTGATGACCGTGCGCGGGCTCATCACCGTGCTCAGATCCCCGTTCATGAAGGCGTTGCGGGTCAGGTCCGCGACGCGCACCATCTTGCTGACGATGTCCCGGCCGGCCGCGCTGCCCTTGTAATGGGGCGACTTGGCCAGCACGATCTCCACCTCATTGTCATGGGGCAGGTAGTTCAGCGTCGAGACGATGGACCAGCGGTCCATCTGGCCCTGGTTGATCTGCTGCGTGCCGTGATAGAGGCCCGATGTGTCACCGAGGCCCACCGTATTGGCCGTTGCGAAGAGGCGGAAAGCGGGGTGCGGCCGGATGACGCGCTTCTGGTCCAGCAGCGTCAGCTTGCCCGACTGCTCCAGCACGCGCTGGATCACGAACATCACGTCGGGGCGGCCCGCGTCGTATTCGTCGAAGACGAGCGCGATGTTGTGCTGCAGCGCCCAGGGCAGGATGCCATCCTGGAATTCGGTGACCTGCTTGCCGTCCTTGAGCACGATGGCGTCCTTGCCCACCATGTCGAGGCGGGAGACATGGCTGTCGAGGTTGACGCGCACGCACGGCCAGTTGAGCCGCGCGGCCACCTGCTCGATATGCGTCGACTTGCCTGTGCCGTGATAGCCCGAGATCATCACGCGGCGGTTGCGCGAGAAGCCGGCCAGGATGGCGAGCGTGGTCTGCCGGTCGAACCGGTAATCGGGGTCGAGATCCGGCACATGGGCTTCGGTCGTCGAGTAGGCCGGCACTTCGAGATCAGCGTCGATGCCGAATAGCTGGCGCACCGACACCTTCATGTCGGGCAATCCGGTCGTGTAGTCCGTCATCGTCATGCTCTCATTCTCCGGCGGGAGCGCTCAGGGCCGGCTTCGCCTGCGCCCGTGCCGGGATGCAAGACAATGGCCATCAAGGCTCGAAGCGACCCCGAAACCGGGATCGCCGCTCCAAGGGTTCCTTACCCATTTCAGTTCGGGGCGGCAATCGCCCTGGCTGCGAAACGGTCGTGCGCAAAGCGCGCAGCCCCGGCCGTCAGGCCCGCCCGGCTCGCTTGAGGTGGTTGTAGGCGTTGACGATCTCCGTCAGCCGGGCCTCGCGCGAGCGGTCCCCGCCATTGGCGTCGGGGTGAAAGCGCTTCACCAGCTCCTTGTAGCGGGTCTTGATCTCGGGCTTGGTCGCGGCATCCTCGAGCCCCAGCGCGTCCAGCGCCTTTCGGGTGGGCTCGGTGAGCTTGCGGCGCTCTTCCTCGGCCTTCTGCCTGGCCTTGAAGCGGTTCTCGAACAGGCCGAACAGGTCCTCGGTCTCGGGTCCCTCCGCCGGCGCCCGCCTGGCGCCGCGCTGGGCGGCGCGCGGGTTCTTGGCGTTGGCGCCGAGCGTCCATGTCGGCCGGTGCCCGATCGAGGCGTCCTTATGGTAGGCGGCGACGGCATCGTCGCTCATGCCGTTGAAATAGTTGTAGGTGGCGTTGTAGGCCTTCACGTGCTCCAGGCAGAAGAAGAAGAACTGGCCCTCATGGTTGCGCCCTTTCGGCGCGCGGAACTCGCCCTTGCCCCGGCAGCCGGCATGGTCGCACACGCGCTCCTCGGGCCGGGCCTCCGGCTCCGGCTCGCGCTTGACGCGGATGCTGTCAAACAGGGGCGAGTTGAGATTCATGCTCAGATCATTAGGTCTCGAAAGCGTGTCGGGCAAGCGCACATGGTGTTTGGCGATGAGCCCCGCAATGGAGTAAGCCACTGTCATGACCGTCAAGGAACGCATCACGGCCACGCTGCAACTGGCGTTGACGCCCGAGTCGCTCGTCGTGATCGACGAAAGCCACCAGCATGCCGGCCATGGCGGCTGGCGCGAGGGCGGCGAGACCCATTTCCGCGTCGAGATTGTGGCGTCGGCCTTCGCCGGCCGGAGCCGTATCGAGCGGCACCGCATGGTCAACGCCTTGCTCGCCGCCGAGCTTGCGGATCGTGTGCATGCGCTGGCGCTTGCCACGCGGACGCCCGAGGAAGCCGCCGGCGCGTCCGGCACGTCCGGCGCGTGAGGCCTGCGTGAGCAAGCCGGGCCCACAGCCTTCGCTCATGCGCATGTCCGCGCTGGCGCGGCTCGCCGTCGCGGGCGGGCTGATCGGCCTGATCTGGGCGGCCGTGTTCTGGGCGATGAGGAGCGCGTGATGAGCGCGCCTCCCATAAGCCGGGGCGCAGGCGCGCCGCTCCGCGCTGAGCCGATCATCCTCGAGGATCTGACGCTCGGCTATGACCGGCATCCGGCGGTCCATCACCTCACCGGGCGCATCGAGCCGGGCGCCCTGCTCGCCGTGGTCGGCCCGAACGGGGCCGGCAAGTCCACATTGCTCAAGGGCATGGTCGGCGAGATCAGGCCCCTTGGCGGCCAGATCCGGGGCGGCCTCGGCCGCCATGCGCGTTTCGCCTATGTGCCGCAGAAGGATGGCATCGACATGAGCTATCCCGTCTCGGTGTTCGATCTGGTGGCCATGGGCCTCTGGCAGCGCCGGGGCCTGTTCGGCGCCTTCGGCGGCCGGGACCGCGAGGCGATCAGCGCCGCGCTCGGGCTTGTGGGCCTCTCCGGATTCGAGCGGCGCCCTGTCGGCACGCTTTCGGGCGGTCAGCTCCAGCGCGCGCTCTTCGCCCGGGTCAGCCTGCAGGATGCGCCGGTGATCCTGCTCGACGAGCCCTTTTCCGCCATCGACAACGCCACGGTCGAGGATCTGATGACGCTTGTGCGCGGCTGGAACGCCGAGGGCCGCACCGTGGTGGCGGTGCTGCACGATCTCGCCGTGGTGCGCGCGCATTTCCCGCAGACGCTGCTTCTGGCCCGGCAGGCGATCGGCTGGGGCGCGACCGCCGCAACGCTCTCGCCCGCCAACATGGCCCGCGCCCGCGCCATGACCGAGGCCTTCGACGACTTCGCGCCCTTCTGCGAGGTTGATCATGCGGGCGCGGGCCATGTCCATGGACCAGGCGACGCACATGAGCGCGGGCATGGCGATCACCATGAACACGGCCATGCTCATGGCCATCCGCACGACCATCCGCACGACCACGGGCATCGCCATGGGCCTGCTCAGGCCCACGGCTCCGCACGCGAGCGCGCGTCCGAAAGCTGAAGGCAGGCCCGAGGAACCGACATGGACTGGCTGGTCGCTCCCTTCATCGAGTTCGCCTTCATGAGGCGCGCCCTGGCCGGCGTGTTCGCGCTCTCCGTGGCGGCAGCTCCGCTGGGCGTGCTGCTGATGCTGCGCCGTATGGCCCTGACCGGCGACGGCATGAGCCATGCCATCCTGCCCGGCACGGCCATGGCCTATGCGCTCTTCGGGCTCTCGCTCTGGCCAATGACCCTTGGCGGCTTCGCGGCGGGCGCGGCCATCGCGCTGCTCGCGGGCACGCTGGCGCGCCACACCGCGCTCAAGGAAGATGCCACGCTCGCATCATTCTATCTGATCTCGCTGGCGCTGGGCGTGCTCATCGTCTCGGCCTCCGGCTCCAATGTCGATCTCATGCACTTCCTGTTCGGCTCGGTCCTGGCGCTGGATGACGCGACGCTCGCGCTCGTCGCCTCCATCGCCTCGGTGACCCTGGCGACGCTGGCGCTGCTCTGGCGGCCCCTGGTGCTGGACGGCCTGGACCCCGGCTTCCTGCGCACGGTGAGCCGTTCAGGCGGGCCGTCCTACTTCGCCTTCATGATCCTGCTCGTGCTCAATCTCGTGGCCGGCTTCCATGCGCTCGGCACCTTGCTGGCGGTGGGCTTTCTTGTGCTGCCGGCCGTCGCGGCCCGCTTCTGGGCGCGCGACCTCAACTGGATGGTGCTGATCGCGGGGGTCGTCGCGCTGATCGGCGGGCTGAGCGGGCTCATGCTCTCCTATCACGCCAGCCTGCCTACCGGCCCGGCCATGATCCTCACCCTCGGCGCCATCTTCATCGGCTCCGTGATCATCGGCCCGGCAGGAGGCCTGATCGCCCAGAGCCGCGCAGGACGCCACAGGACGGGTTGAGCCCCCACAGGACGGGTTAGCCGCGAGCCCTCAATGGGCGTGCCCGGCCTCCGGGCCGCAGCGATGCCCAGCGCAGGCCGCGCAATGGCCACGCAACTCAACCATGGCCCGCGCCACCTGAAAGCCCGAACGGGCCGCAAGAGAGCCAAGCCGCCCCTCGAGCTCGGTGTCGGCGACCTCCGAGACCAGCCCGCAATCATCGCAGATCGCGAAGGCGGCGAGGTCGTGATGATGCGGCCGGTTGCAGGCCACGAAGGCGTTGAGCGACTCGATCCGGTGGGCGAGGCCCGCGCGCATCAGCTTGTCGAGCGCGCGGTAGACGGTGGGCGGCGCGTTTACGCCCTCGCTGCGCAGGAGGCCCAGAAGGTCGTAGGCGGTCAGCGGCCGCGTCGCCTCGCTCAGCAGCGCGAGCACGCGCTCCTGGGTTGGCGAGAGTGTCTGGCTGCGGGTCTGCGGCATCGGGAGCGATCCAGGCGCAATGGACGGGCTGATTTGACAGGCGAATGTTATGATATCATATAACACAAAAGCCGGCGAGCACTCCCGGCATCGTTAGCGGCTGGGGTCGGGCGGCACAAGCGCCCGTGCCTCGCAGGTCCGGGCCGCCAGCCTGAAGGACATGAATCCGATGCTTCACCGCCGCCATCTTCTCCTGGGTATGGGTTCGATCCTCGCCGCCGGTGCAGATCCCGCCGGTGCAGGTCCCGCCGGTGCAGGTCCCGCCGGTGCAGGTCCCGCCCTGGTGCTGGCGCAGGGCGCGCCTGCGGCCACGAGCGCCCCGTTGCCTGTGGTCGCCACCTTCTCGATCCTAGCCGATTTCGTGCGGGAAGTGGGCGGCGACCGCATAGCCCTGACCACGCTGGTGGCGCCGGGCGCCGACGCACATGTCTACAGCCCAACGCCCGCCGATGCGCGAGCCCTCGCGGCGGCGCGCCTCGTCTTCGTCAACGGGCTCGGCTTCGAGGGCTGGGTGAGCCGGCTGATTCGCTCGTCGGGAACCCAGGCCGCGATCGTGACCGCCACGCGCGGCGTCAAGCCGATCAAGGCCGAGAAAGGCGGGCACGGTCATTCCCACGCCGGCCATGACCATGGCGAGAACGATCCGCACGCCTGGCAGGATGTTCGCAACGCCAGGATCTATGTCGCGAACATCCTCGCTGCGCTGATCGAGGCCGATCCTTTTGGCAAGGACGGGTTCGAGGCCCGCGCCCGCGCCTACACCGCCCGGCTCGACGCGCTGGACGCTGAGCTGCGGGCGCTGGTGGCCGGAATCGCGCCCGAGCGGCGCAAGATCATCACCTCCCACGACGCCTTCCAGTATTTCGAGGCCGCCTATGGCCTGAACTTCATCTCTCCCCGCGGGGTTTCGACGAGCGCCGAGCCCTCGCCGCAGACGGTGGGGCGCATCATCCGCCAGATCAAGGCCGAGAAGATTCCTGCGGTGTTCCTCGAGAACATCTCCGACCAGCGCCTCATGCGGCGCATTGCGCAGGAGACGGGCGCCCGCATTGGCGGCACGCTTCACTCGGATGCGCTCACCCCGCCCGGCGGACCCGCAACGAGCTACATCGACATGATGCGCTACAACATGCGCCAGCTCGGCGACGCGCTCGCCTGAACCCGTGACCCCAGGCTCCGGCCGGCTGCGGGTTCACGGCCTGGCAGGGAGTTCACGGCCTGGCAGGGAGTTCACGGCCTGGCAGGGGCCTTGGCGTAGATCGCCACGCTGACCGCAAGCAGCGCGGCGAACAGCCAGTGCAGATTCGCAAAGATCGCGGCCGGCTCAAGCCCGGCCTCGCGCTCCACCGCGATGAACCAGCCTGATGCGACCTGCACCGCGGATGCGCCGGCGATGAAGAGGAAGTTCATCGTCGTCATGCCCCGCCCGATGAGATGGTCGGGGAAGAAGCCCCGCGCATGGGCCATGATGATGGCATAGTTGAAGCCCGCCAGCCCGATCGCCGCGAACAGCACGACAGCCCATAGCCCGCCCATGTGACCGCTGAGCGCGAGCGCCGCGAACAGCAGGCCCGTCAGCGCCGTGCTCCACAGCACGGTCGGCTTGGGGCCGCCGGCCCGCTTCTCGACCCATCCAAAGACGAAGGCGCCCGCCGTCATGG
The DNA here is from genome assembly GCA_023910605.1 of Bosea sp. (in: a-proteobacteria). Classification (NCBI taxonomy): domain Bacteria; kingdom Pseudomonadati; phylum Pseudomonadota; class Alphaproteobacteria; order Hyphomicrobiales; family Alloboseaceae; genus Allobosea; species Allobosea sp. Next base: position 129,568 of record JAAVVV010000001.1, read on the forward strand.
CGATGGCCATGACCAGCGCGCCATTGCCCTGCGCGACGCGCCCCAGACCATTGACCTCCGCCAGGAAGGGCGCGACCCAGAGTCCCCGCGTGGTCACGAGGATGGCGTAGGCGAAGAAGGTGATGGGCGCGATGAACCACAGCGCCTTGATGGCGAGGATGGCGCGCAGCCCCGCAATGACGCCCTCATCGGCAGCGCCTTCCGCGCGCCGCGCCGGCGGCGGATCGCGCAGCAGCAGCGCCGCCAACGCCAGCGCCAGGCAGAACAGCAGCGCGACGCCCACCATGGTGGGCCGCCACCCGAAGGCGTCGGCAGCGCGCGACAGCGGGGCCGCGCCCATGAGGTTGCCCAGCGAGCCGAGCCCGATGAAGAGCGACGCCACGCCCGCGAAGGCGCCCGGCGCGCCCGACCGCGCGAAGAGGTAGAGCGCCGCCATGAACACCGGCGAGAAGCCAATGCCGAGCAGCGCCATCGACACGGTGGCAAGCAGCGCCGTGGGCGCAAGCGCGAAGCCGAAGGCCCCCACAGCCCCCACCGCCATGCAGGCGGTGACCGTGAGCCGCGGCCCCAGCCTGTCGAGCGCCCAGCCGACCGGGAACTGCATGATCGCGAAGGTGATGAACCAGGCCGAACTCAGCGCCCCCAGCTCCGCAGGGCCGATCGACAGGTCCGCCATCAGCGGCGTCGCGATCACGCTCAGGAAGGAGCGATAGAAGATCGACAGGATGTAGGCGAGGATGAGGGCGAAGAAGATGCGCAAGGCGAGATCAGCTTTCATCCGGAGGGCCTGGCCGCGCGCGCAAAGTCCGGTTCATCGCAGCATCCTGCTCCGGCCGGGTCCTGACGAACGGTGGGTGGTGCCGTAACGGTTGACGCGGGCCGCTGGCAAGAGGCGCCTACTTCAGGCGCTCCAGAACGCTGACATAATTGGCCACGGCCGCCCCGCCCATGTTGAAGATGCCGGCCAGGGTCGCGCCGCCGATCTGCATGTCGCCGGCCTCGCCCATGAGCTGCATGGCGCTGAGCGCGTGCATCGAAACGCCCGTGGCGCCGATGGGGTGCCCCTTGGACTTGAGCCCGCCGGACGGGTTCACGGGCAGCTTGCCGCCCTTCGCGGTCCAGCCTTCGCGGATGGCGCGGGCGCCGTCGCCCTCGGCCGTCAGCCCCATCGCTTCGTATTCGATCAGCTCGGCGATGGTGAAGCAGTCATGGGTCTCGACGAAGGAGAGATCGGCCAGGCTGATGCCTGCCTGCGCAAGCGCCTTGCGCCAGGCCACGCCGCAGCCCTCGAACTTGAGGATGTCGCGCTTCGACATGGGCAGGAAATCCTGCACATGCGCCATGCCCTTGAAGGCGACCGCGCGCTGCATGCCCCGCGCCGTGTCGGGGTCAGCGATCACCAGCGCCGCTGCGCCGTCCGAAACAAGGCTGCAATCAGTGCGTTTGAGCGGCCCCGCCACGAACGGATTCCTGTCGCTTTCGGCGCGGCAGAAGTCGAAGCCGAGATCCTTGCGCATCTGCGCATAAGGGTTGGCGACGCCATTGCGGTGATTCTTCGCCGCGATCTGGGCCAGCGCATCGGACTGGTCTCCATGGCGCTGGAAATAGCCCGACGCGATCTTGCCGAACACGCCCGCGAAGCCGGCCGGCGTCTCGCCATCCTCCGGCAGGTAGGAGGCGCGCAGCAGATTCTGCCCGATCTGCGGGCCGGGGGTAGTCGTCATCTGCTCGACGCCGACCACCAGCACGGTGCGGGCATCGCCGGCGCGGATGGCGCGCGCGGCCTGGTGGATCGCAGCCGAGCCGGTGGCGCAGGCGTTCTCGACCCGGGTCGCGGGCTTGAAGCGCAGCTTCGGATCGGCCTGGAGCACGAGGCTCGCCGTGAAGTCCTGCGCCGAGAACCCGGCATTGAAGTGCCCGAGCACGATCTCGTCGACATCGGCGGCGTCAAGCCCGGCATGGGCCAGCGCCTCGTTGGCGACGCGGACGATCAGGCTCTCGACAGTCTCGGCATCCTGCTTGCCGAAGGGCGTGTGGGCCCAGCCCACGATGGCGGCGCTCATCGATGCATCTCCCCTTGTTCGAGCATAGCATGGTCGCTGATGCAGGGCCCGGCAAGCGGCGCGGCCGCACCCCAGCCGTGCGCAAACGAGCGGGCGCCAAAGGCTATATGGCGATCAGAAGGATGCCGGCGACGCCAAGCGCGATCAGCGCCATGCCGAGCTTCTCCCGAAGGATGACGCTCTCCGCGAACAGCCGGCGCGACATGGCCTGGGCAAGGAAGACCTCCACCAGCGCCAGCGTGCGCACATTCGCCACCGCTGTCAGCGAAAAGCCGATGAACCAGAACTGCGAGGCCAGAGCCCCGAGAAAGCCCGCGAAGAGCGAGGGCCGCCAGACCCTGAAGCTGCCCATCAGTGCGGGCCGGTCGCGCAAGGCGAGATAGCCGATGAGCAGCGCCGACTGAAGGCCAAGCCCGAGGACAAGGATGGTGGAGGCGCGCAGGAAGAACACCCCGTCGTCGAGCGAAAGGATCGCACCCCGAAAGCACACCGCCGCAAGCGCGAAGAAGCCGCCGGCCATGACGCCGAGAGCAAGCGGCCTGAGCCCCGCGCCCGGCACGTCCTCGCCCTTGCGGAACGACATCAGCAGCACTCCCGCCGTGGCCGCGATCACGGCCGCCAGCTTGGCGGGGCTCAATGGATCGCCCAGCACCAGCGCCGCGAAGATGGCGGCCTGCACTGGCTCGGTCTTGGTGTAGGCGGTCGTCACCGCGAAGGAGCGTTCCTTCATCACCGCCAGCATCAGCACTGTGGCCAGGATCTGCGTCACCGCTCCGCCAAGGCTCCACCAGACCGCCGCCGCGTTGAGGGAAGGGGGCCAGGCGCCGGCGATGACGCAGGCGAGCGCGAGGAACAGAACCGCGAAGGGAAAGCCGAAGACGAAGCGCACCTGGGTGGCGCCGATGACCCCGATCTGCTGGGTCAGCGAGCGCTGCGTGGCGTTGCGCGCGGTCTGGGCCGAGGCCGCGATCAGCGTTGCAGGAATCCAGAGCAGCGACATGAGCGATCCGGCGGGACGAAGGTCAGGTACGGAGCCAGTGGAGGCAGGCCTCGGACGCAAGATTGCGACCTTGGCCACGAAAAAGGCGGCTTCGCCTGTTTCACACGGCCGCGCCGCAGCCCGCTAGGCAAATCGCTGCATGGCCGCTAGGTATGCAAGGCAATCGCTCGGTTTTTCCTGATCTCCCGCCTTCCTGAAGGATCCATGCACACGTCAAAGCTTTTCCTGCTCGCGGCGGTCGCGACGGCCATGTCGGCCTTGACCGCTCCGGCTTTTGCGCAGAGCGCTGGACCCAGCCTTGTCGTCGATGCCGCGACCGGCGCAGTGCTGCATGAGGACAAGGCCAACATCGCCTGGCATCCGGCCTCCACCACCAAGATGATGACCGCCTATGTGGCGCTGCGCGCCGTCCGCGCGGGGCGCATCGGGCTGGAGACGGCCATCCCCGCCTCGCCGCTCGCGGCCAGGCAGCCCAGGGTCAAGGTCTACATCAAGGCCGGGCAGGAGATCACGCTCGACAACGCCCTCAAGGTGATGATGGTGAAGTCCGCCAACGATATCGCCTATGTCATCGCCGAAGGCGTCGGCGGTTCGGTGCCGGCTTTCGTCGACATGATGAATGCGGAGGCGCGGCGCCTCGGCATGGCCGACACCGCCTTCCGCAATCCCAATGGCTGGCACGATCCCGAGCAGCAGTCGAGCGCGCGCGATCTCGCCATCCTCGCCATGACCATGCTGCGCGAGTTTCCCGATCATGCCGATTACTGGGGCATCGGCGCGGTGCAGCTGGGCAGGGTCACGCTCGCCAACACCAACGGGTTGATTGGCCGCTATGCCGGCGCCAACGGCTTCAAGACCGGCTTCGTCTGCGCCTCGGGCTTCAACGTCGTGGCCACCGCCACGCGCGGGGGGCGCACGCTGATCGCCGTCGTGCTCGGTGCCTATTCCGGAGCCGAGCGCACGGTCAAGGCCGCCCAGATCCTTGACGCCGCCTTCTCCTCATGGGGCGGCGGGGGCCGGAGCGTCGCGAACATGCCGCCAAGCGGCACAACCGCGCAGAGCATCTGCGCCGAAGTCAGGGCCTTCGGCCGTGGCGCGCCTCTCGCGGACGATGCCGACACCACCGGCCCGATCTCGTTCTTCCCTGGCGCCTCCGCCGGCGAGGGCGTATCGCTTTACGCCAGCGCCGGCCCGGCGGCCGCAACCGCCATGCGCGCGCAGGCCGGACGCATCACGCTGGGGCCACGGGAGGCCTTCACGCCGATACAGGTATCTTATGGCCGCAGCGCCGGCTCGGCGCAGGCGCCGCTTGCCGCCAATGTCATGCGCCGCCCTGCCAGCGCAGTGGCTGGCGCGGGAGCATCGCCCGGCATGACGCCCAGGTCCGACACAGCGCGCAGCCCCGCAGCGCCCGGCGCTCTCGCCGGCGCGGCTGCTGCGGCCTTCGCGGCCACGCGCGCCTCACAGGGCGCGGCAGATGGGCCGATCCGCCTGCCGGGCGCCATCGGCATGGGTGCGCCAGCGGTGCCGGCGCCGCTCCGCCCCTCCGCCGCAGCCGGCATCCGCCCGCCCGCAGCTCCCCGCTCGGCGGCGCTTGCCGGCGCAGGCCAGGAGCCGGCGCAGGCAGTGCGTCCAGCCTCCATGTCCCCGCCCCGCCCCGCGCCTGGCGCAAGGCCCGCTACGGCAAAACCTGCTACGGCCAGGCCTTCTGCGGCAAGGCCCGCTACAGCCAGGCCCGCTACAGCCAGGCCTTCTGCAGCCAGGCCTGCGCGCGCGGCCGGCGGCGCTGCGCCCCCGCGCCGCCCGGCGCAGGCCCAGAACTGAGACCCCCGCTGCGATGCCGAGCTGTGACGCCATGTCCAGTCGCCGCCTGTGAGCGCTGACGCCGCCGCCGAACCGCGCGAGGCTGCGTCGGCAAGGCTGGGGCTGGCCTTCGCCATCGGCAGCAGCGCCGGCTACGGCCTCAACATCGTCACCGCGCAGATCGCATCGACAGTCGGCATCAGCGGCGCGCTGATGGTGTTCTACCGGGTTTTCCTGATGCTGGCCTGCATCGCGGTCGTGCTGGTCGTCTTCCGGCAGAGCCTGAAGGTCGCGCCCGGCGAGCGCGGCCAGCTGGTCGTTTTCGGCCTGTCGAGCTCGGTCATCGGCACCGCCTATCTCTCCTCGGTCGCCTTCCTGCCCGTCAGCGTGGCCGCGGTGATCTTCTACCTCTTCCCCATCATCATCGTGCTGGCCGAGCCCTTCGTGGAGCGGACGCATTTCGGAGCCGGGCGCTTCGCCATCGTGCTTCTCGCCTTTGCGGGCGTTGCGCTTGTGGTGGGGCCACGATTCGAAAGCCTGGATCCGCGCGGCCTCGGCCTTGCGCTTCTGGCGGCGGCGGGGGCGGCGGTCCAGTTCTTCGCGGCGGCGCGGATGCGCGCCACGCCGATGGTCGCCAAGCTGTTCTGGGGCCATCTTCTCGTCCTGCCTGGCGTGATGGCGACGCTGGCGGCCATCGGCGGCTTCCACGGACCTGCCATCTTCGCGGCCGCGCCTGTGGCGGTGGCGGTCACGCTGGGCGCCTACATCATCTCGATCGCGCTGCAGCTGCTCTCGCTGGCGCGCATTTCGGCCGCCGTCGCCGGCCTCACCTTCTGCGCCGAGCCGCTCTTCGCCAGCCTGTTCGCCGCCCTCATCCTGGGCGAGAGGCTGGTGGCCTGGCAGTATGTCGGCGGGCTGCTCGTGCTGGCGGCCATCGCGCTCAACGGCATCCTCGCGGGGCGCGGCCAGCGCTGACGCTTCATCAGCCGGCCCCGGGAGGACATGCGCGGCGATGAGCGAATGCCCCCTTGCCCGGCGCGGCGCGATGGGCCACCTGTCAAGGCGTGAACCTGACCCTTCAGGCCGCGCGGCCGGCCCCCCTGCCGCTCCAGATCCTCACCGGCTTTCTTGGCGCCGGCAAGACGACGCTGCTCAACAGGCTGCTGCGCGCGCCCGAGCTTGCCGACACCGTCGTCATCGTCAACGAGTTCGGGGAGGTCGGCCTCGATCACCTTCTCATCGAGGGCGCGGGCGATGGCATGATCCTGATGGAATCGGGCTGCCTGTGCTGCACCATCCGCGGCGACCTCGTGAACACGCTGGAGGATCTGCTGCGCCGCCGCGACAACGGCCGCATCGCGCCCTTTCGCCGCGTCGTGATCGAGACCACGGGCATCGCCGACCCTGTGCCGATCCTGCACGTGGTGCTGATGCACCCCTATCTCTCCCGGCGCTACCAGCTCGACGGGGTCATCACCGTCGTGGACGCGGTGAATGGCGAGGCCACGCTGCAGGCGCAGGATGAGGCTGTCCGCCAGGTCGCGGTCGCAGACCGTCTGGTGCTCACAAAGACCGACCTCCTGCCTGATGGCCGGCCGCCCGCAGCGCTCCAAAGCCTGCTGGCGAGCCTTAATCCCGGCGCACGCCAGGTGCTGGCTGCGAAGGGCGAGGCTGAGGCGGCTGCCCTGATCGGGCTTGGTCTTTATGACCTCGCCGCGCATCCGGCAGAGGTCGAGGCCTGGCTCGCCATCGAGGCGGTGCTGGACCCCTCGCGCGCCCATGGCCACGACCCCTCGCGCCATGGCGAGGATGTCCGCGCCTTTGCGCTGATCGCCGAGCATCCCATCCGCTCGCAGACATTGGACCTGTTCTGGTCGCTTCTGCGGTCCACGCATGGGCCCAGGCTTCTGCGGCTCAAGGGCATCGTCAACGTGGCCGAACATCCCGGCGCGCCGCTTGTACTCCATGCCGCCCAGCAAATCATGCATCCGCCCGTGGTGCTGGCCGGCTGGCCCTCCGAGGACCGCCGCTCGCGGCTCGTGCTCATCGTGCGCGGGCTCGACCCGGCCGTGGTCGAGAAGCTCTGGGCGGCGTTCCTCGGCCGGGGTTGAGGCGCGGTTCACCGACAGCTGCCAGGACCAAAGCCGCGCCCTGCCGCAATTGACCTGCCCTCGCGCCACGAAAGCGCCTCGGCACGCCGAGATGGCGCATCGCCTGCTGGCAAGACTTTTGTAACCATAAGGCAAAGGCCCCGCCCTAGCCTCACGAGTTGTCTCGTGCCGGCGCAGGGCAGGGCCGGAACAGGGCAAGGGAGTCTGGCGGCGTCATGGCGCATCTCGAGATTGATCCGCTTCGATACAGCGGTTTCCTGGCCGGAGCGGAACCGGCCCGGCGTCCGCAGTCCCTTGCGGGGGAGCCTCAATCGCTGGCCATGCAGGTGGGCGATCTTGTCGTCGAGCTGCGCTCGCTGGCGGCCTGCCGCAGCATCGTCCAGCCCTGGCGCGCGCTGGCCGAGGCGGCGATCGAGCCGAACGTCTTCTTCGAACCCGACATCATCCTGGCCGCACAGCAGCATTTGCCCGAGGCTGCGGGTCATGCGGCCGTGCTGGTCTGGGATCCGCGCGGCTTGGTCGGCCCGCGCCTCCTGGCCTTCTGGCCGATGCTGAGGCCACGCCGGCGCATGGGAAGCCGCATCGCAAAGGGCTTCGCGTTCCGCTATGGCGGCTGTGGCGCGCCGCTGCTGGATCGACAGCTGGCCGTGGAGGCGGCCTGCGCCCTGATCGTGGGCCTGAAGAACCTTCCCCTGCCCCCCGCCGCTGCCCTGTTCAACCAGATCCCGCTCGAAGGGCCTGCGGCCAGGGCCTTGCGCGCGGCCGCCGCTCTCTCCGGACTGCAGAGCCATGAGCTTGGCGTCCACGCCCGGGCCTGCCTGTGGAAGGATGCCGGCGCGCCTCAGACCATGAGCGGAAGTCTCGCGCGGGATGCAAGGCGTCTGTCCGCCCATGGCGACCTTACTCTGGTGACCGCGCGCCGGCCCGAGGACGTGCGCGACCTGATGGAGGTCTTCCTCGCGCTGGAGGCCAGCGGCTGGAAAGGCCGGCGCGGCACCGCCATCCTGACGCAGACCCGCGACTGCGCCTATGTCCGCATGCTGACGCGGGCCCTGAGCCAGAACGGCCAGGTCGCCGTGCATGTCCTGCAGGCAGGCTGCGGCGTGGTCGCGGCAGGGCTCGTGCTGGCTAGCGGCGGCCAGCGCTGGTTCCTCAAGATCGCCCATGACGAGGCCTTGCAGCCCTGCTCGCCCGGCGCGCTGCTGAGCGACGCAGTGGGCCGGATGCTGTACGAGGACGAGGCCGCCAGCTTCATCGATTCCTGCGCGGTGCCGGGCCACGCCATGATCGAGCGGGTCTGGAAGGGCCGCGTCCGGATCGGCGATCTGGTTCTCGGGCTTGATGCCCGCGCCCCTTCTGCCCTCCGCCACGAGCAGTGGCGCCGCCGCGCACGCTCCGCGCTGCGCGCCCTTCGCGGGAGGTTCAGTCGGTAGCCCGCAGCGCACGCCGGATGATCTTGCCCGTCGTGGTCATCGGCAGATCCTCGCGGAACACGATCTCACGCGGATATTCATGCGCCGCCAGCCGCGCCCTCACAAAGGCCTGGATCTCGGCGATGAGCGCATCCGACGGCGAGAAGCCCGGCGCCAGCACCACGAAAGCCTTGACGATTTCCGTGCGCAGCGGATCGGGCTTGCCCACCACCGCCGCCAGCGCGACCGCCGGGTGCGTGATCAGGCAATCCTCGATCTCGCCCGGTCCGATTCTGTAGCCCGACGAGGTGATGACGTCGTCATCGCGCCCCACGAACCGGACATAGCCCTCATCATCGCAGATGCCCTGATCGCCCGTGGTCATCCAGTCGCCAACGAACTTGGCCCGAGTGGCCTCGGGCCGGTTCCAGTAGCCGAGGAACATCACGGGATCGGGGCGCGCCACCGCGATCTGCCCCTCCTCGCCGGCCTCGCACTGGGCGCCGTCCGGCCGGATGACCGCCACGTTGTGGCCTGGCACCGCCTTGCCGATGAAGCCGGGCTTCGACACCCCGATCGCCGCACAGGATGCCAGCACCAGGTTGCATTCGGTCTGGCCATAGAATTCGTTGACGGTGAGACCCAGCGCCTCTCGCGCCCAGGCCAGCGTCTCCGCTCCCAATGATTCGCCGCCCGAGCCGATGGTGCGCAGCGCGAGCGCGTGGCGCCCGCGCGGGTTGGGCACGGCGCGCAGCATCCGCAGCGCGGTCGGCGGCACGAAGCAATTGCGCACTTCGTGCCGGGCCATCAGGTCGAAGGCCTCGTCGGGATCGAACTTGGCCGAGGCCCGCGCCACGACCGGCACGCCGAAATGCAGCGCCGGCAGCATCACGTTGAGCAAGCCCCCGGCCCAGGCCCAGTCGGCCGGGGTCCAGAGCCTGTCGCCCGGCCGGGGCAGGAACTCGTGCGGCAGCTGCACGCCCGGCAGATGACCCAGAAGCACCCGGTGCCCATGCAACGCGCCCTTCGGGTTTCCCGTCGTGCCAGAGGTGTAGATCATCAGGGCGGGGTCGTCCGGGCCGCTGTCGATGGCGCTGAAGTCAGGGCTCGCGGCCGCGATCACCGCCATGAAATCCTCGGCCGTCCCATCCGCGCCATCGGTCGAGATCAAGATCTCCACCTGGTCCGCCGCGCCAGAGGACCGCGCCTTGGCCAGACCCGCCGCATTGGTGATCAGGGCCTTCACGCCGGCATCGGCGAGGCGGTAGGCGATCGCATCCACCCCGAACAGCGCAGCCAGCGGCACCGCAATCGCGCCCAGCTTGTAGACAGCCCCATGCGCGATCGGCACCGCCCGGCCCTGCGGCAGCAGGATCGCCACCCTGTCTGCCGGCTTCAGGCCCCGTGCAGCGAGGGCGCTGGCGAGCCGGTTGGACTGCTCACGAAGCTCGCCGAAGGTGAAGGAAGAGACCGTGTCGCCCGCGCCCACCTCGATCACCGCCACACGGGTCGGGTCCGCCGCGGCCCAGCGGTCGCAGACATCCACCCCGATGTTGTAGCGCGCCGGTATGCGCCAACGGAAGGCGGCGCTCAATCGGCCATGGTCGCGGATATCGGGAAGCATGGGGCAAAACGTCCTGGGCGTCGGCGGCGCGCACCCTAAAGCGGCCCCTGGCGAATGGCCAGACCGCTCCGTGCAGTGCGGCGTGGCGCGGTGTGTCCTTGTGGCAACGCTCCGAAAGCTTTGGACGCGGCAGGCTGCGGGCGGCTTGCCTTCGAAGCAGTGAGTCTGAATAGTTCAGATATGAACAATGAACTGCATTCAAATGCAGTCGTGTTGCGTCGTGCCTGGGGGGCAAACATGCTCAAGAACACCGGCCTTGTGGCCCTTGCCTTCGCGTTTCTGTCAACCAGCGCGCTGGCTCAGCAGCGCTATGTGGCGTTTGGCGACAGCCTTTCGGACAATGGCAACCTGTTCGCCGCCACAGGCAATCCGCCGCTTCCCTATTTCAGCGGGCGCTTTTCCAATGGCCCCACCTGGGTGGAGTTGCTGGCCGTCACGCCGATGAACAGGTTCTCCCCCGTTGCGCCCGTCAACAACGCCGTCAGCACGAACTTCGCGTTCGGCGGCGCGCGCACCGACGCGCTGGTGGCACTGCCTCCGGGAAGCGGCACGCAGATCGGCGCCTATTTGGCCCGTGGCGGCGCCTTTGGCGTCGGCGCCACGGCCACGCTCTGGGCCGGCGCCAACGACATATTCCAGCAATTGCCGATCGCAGGGGGCAATCCCGCGACGGCCCAGGCAGTGATGCAGGCCACCGCGACCGCCGCCGCGAACAATGTCGGCGCCCAGGCCGGTCAGCTGGCTGCGGCAGGGGCGCAGACCATCATCGTGCTCAACCTGACGAACTTCGGCACCTTGCCTCAATTTGCCGACGGCCCGGCCGCTGGGCTCGCGGGCTTCAGCTCCTCTGTGTTCAACAGCGTCCTCGCCAGCTCGCTTGGCGCGGCGGCGGCCGGCGCGCCCGGCGCCAACCTCATTTCGGTGGATATAGCGGGCGTTTTCAACGCGCTTCAGGCGAGCCCAGGCAGCTTCGGCTTCACCAACGCGGCCTCATCCTGCATTGCGACACTGGCTTGCGTCACAAACCCCGCCGCGCAAAACGGCTTTGCTTTCTGGGATGGCGTTCACCCCACAGCAGCCAGTCACAGGCTTGTCGCGGCTGTGGTCGGGCAGTATCTGAACGCCCCCGTTCTGGCCGGGGTCTATTCGGCGCTTGGCGAGAACGCGCTCGACGAGCGGCGCGTGGGCATGTCCCGCGCCTTTGATCGTCTCGACAGCGTTCGCTTCGGCCAGATCGGCGTGAATGACTACTTCGTCAATGTCCATGGCGGCGTCTCGAACTCCGACGCCTCCGTCACGCGGCCGGGTGTGCGGTCCTCGACCTATGGCGTGAATTTCGGCCTCAATCGCGCCCTGACCGCGAACTGGGGCCTTGCGGCCAGCGGATCGGTGGGCCTCGGCACGCTCAAGGCGGGCGGCGTGCTTAACGCCACCACTTTCAACGCGGCCTTCGATGTGGGCGCTGTCTACACCTCGGGCGTCTTCTTCGCCAAGGGCGGCGCTGGCCTCGGGGTTACCCAGTTCTCGGAGATGGAGCGCACCACGATCGGTCCGCTCACCAACCGCAGCACCGCCACCGCGGTCGCCTACAATGCCGGCATCGAGGCGGGCACGGTCCATGGCTTCGGCATGTTCGAGCTTTCGCCGCGGGCGCGCCTCGCCTGGATTGGCGGCAATCTCGGCAGCATCGCCGAAACCGGCATCGTCGCCCCGCTCTCGATCGGCTCGCGCGGACTTGGCGCGTTGGTCGCCGGCGGCGAACTTCGTGCGACGGCGCACATCGTCAACACCGCCGAGCGCAAGATCAGCGTCAGCGCCGTGATCGGCTACGAGCGCTATCTCAGCCATACCGGCAACACGGCGTCGGCGCGCTTGATCGGCAACACCGCCCGGTCTTTCCGCAGCGTGGTGAACGACGCGCGCGGCCCCGGACTCATGATGGGGCTTGGCGTCTCCTCGCAGCTCTCCTCCGGCTGGGTGCTGACCGCCGATTACCGCGCCTCTTTCGGCGACCGCAATCTGGTCCGGCACACTGGCCAGCTCGGCGTGCGCGCCTCCTTCTGAGGCCGCGAGGGGCTGCGCCCCTCCACAAGCCGGGAACGGGGGCCAGCCGCCGGGGCTGTATTCCATGGCCCGTGTGTGCTAGCCGCACGCCTTCGATCATGAGGCAGGGCCGGAGCGTCCAGCCTTAACGCGGGCGGCGCCAACACGCACGGCCCGCGGGGGACTGTTGACTTCCATGCCACATCAAACTCGCCGCATCGCCCGCGCCCTCATCTCCGTGTCGGACAAAACCGGGCTCGAGGATTTCGCCCGCTCGCTCGTTGCGGCAGGCGTCGAGCTTGTGTCCACCGGCGGCACGCGTGCCGCGCTGGCGGCGGCCGGCCTTGCGGTGCGCGATGTCTCCGACCTGACCGGCTTTCCCGAGATGATGGACGGCCGGGTCAAGACGCTGCACCCCGGCGTTCATGGCGGGCTTCTGGCCATCCGCGCCAACCCGGAGCACCAGGCCGCGATGCTATCGCACGGCATCGCGGCCATCGACCTGCTCGTGGTCAATCTTTATCCGTTCGAGGCGACTGTCGCCGCCGGCAAGCCGGCCGATGACTGCATCGAGAACATCGACATCGGCGGCCCCGCCATGATCCGCGCCGCCGCCAAGAACCATCATGACGTGGCCGTGGTGGTGGATGTGGCCGATTACGCCGCGATCCTCGCCGATATGGGCGCCCATCGCGGGGCTGTGACGCTCAGCCTGCGCCGCAAGCTTGCGCAGAAGGCCTATGCCCGCACGGCGGCCTATGACGCGGCGATCTCCAACTGGTTCGCGGCCGAGCTTGGAGAGACAGCCCCCGCCTTCCGCGCCTTTGGCGGGCAGCTCGCCTCCCCGCTGCGCTACGGGGAGAATCCGCACCAGCACGCCGCGCTCTACCAGGGCCCGTCAGTGCGGCCGGGCGTGCTGAGCGCCCGGCAGGTGCAGGGCAAGCAGCTCTCCTACAACAATATCAACGACACCAACGCGGCCTATGAGTGCGTGGCGGAGTTCGATCCCGCCCAGGGCCCGGCCTGCGTCATCGTCAAGCACGCCAACCCCTGCGGCGTTGCGAAGGGCGCCACGTTGGCTCAGGCCTACGAGGCGGCCCTTGCATGCGATCCGGTCTCGGCCTTCGGCGGCATCGTCGCGCTCAACGGCACGCTCGATGCCGAGGCCGCGCGCCGCATCGTGGAGATATTCACCGAGGTCATCATCGCGCCTGATGCCAGCGAAGAGGCCATCGCCATCATCGCCGCCAAGAAGAACCTGCGCCTGCTGCTGGCAGGGAGCCTGCCCGATCCGCGCGAGCCAGGCCTGTCTCTGGCGGCCGTGGCCGGCGGGCTTCTGGTGCAGTCGCGCGACAACGCCGTGATCGACGACATGGAACTGAAGGTCGTGACGCGCCGCGTGCCAAGCGCGCGCGAGCTTGAGGATCTGCGCTTCGCCTTCCGCGTCGCTAAGCACGTGAAGTCCAACGCCATCGTCTATGCCCGCGACGGCGCCACCGTCGGCATTGGCGCAGGACAGATGAGCCGGGTGGATTCCTCACGGATCGCTGCCTGGAAGGCCGGGGAGGCGGCAAGGTCGGCCGGCCTGCCCGAAAGCCTCGCCAAGGGCTCGGTCGTGGCGTCGGACGCCTTCTTTCCCTTCGCCGATGGCCTGATCGCCGCAGCCGAGGCCGGCGCAACAGCGGTGGTTCAGCCCGGCGGCTCCATGCGCGATGACGAGGTGATCCGCGCCGCCGACGAGGCCGGGCTCGCCATGATCTTCACCGGCCACAGGCATTTCCGCCATTGACGAAGGCGTTCGCAGCCCTGCCGGGGCCTGGCCCGTTGAGGCCGGGCGAGAAGCGCCCTATCTGTGGGCCATGGGGCGGATGCAGCGCGTGTTGAGCATATTCAGACCAAAGGCCCGCGCCAGCGCGCGGCTCGAGCGCATCCGGCGCTGGGACAAGCCCCTGACCAGCGCGCGGCAGCGTTTCGATGCCTGGATCAACATGCTGTTCGTGGATCATGGCATCCTGCGGCTGATCTATGTTAACGAGCGGCGCGTCAGCCCCGCTTTCCTGCGCTCGGCGCAGCCGGCGCCTCATGACATCCGCCGCGCCGCCCGCGAGGGCGTGAAGACCATCATCAACCTGCGCGGCGGACGCGAGCACGGCGCCTGGCCATTGCAGCGCGAGGCCTGCGAGCGCAACGGCGTCGAGCTGCGCGAGATCACCATCCGCTCGCGCGGCGCTCCGGACCGCGAGACCCTTCTCTCCCTGCCCGACTTCTTCGCCTCGATCACCTACCCGGCTTTGGCCCATTGCAAGTCGGGCGCGGACCGCGCTGGCATGTTCTCGGCGTTGTATCTGCTGGTCCATCAGGGTCGCCCGGTGGCGGAGGCCAAGCGCCAGCTCTCGCTCAGATACGGCCATGTCCGTCTTGCCAAGACCGGCATCCTCGATGCGTTCCTCGATGCCTATGAGCGTGAAGGCGAGGCCAGGGGCATCGGCTTCATCGACTGGGTGCGCGACATCTATGATCCGGCGGCGCTGGAAGCGTCCTTCCATGAAGGCTTCTGGGCCAGCCTTCTCGTCGACCGGCTGGTGCGCCGCGAATAGGCCGGCCTCAGGCCTCGAGCGTCTGCAGCCTGTGCAGGCGCGCATAGGCGCCATGCTGCGCGATCAGCTCGGCATGGGCGCCTGTCTCGACGATCCGCCCCTGCTCCATCACCGCAATCTGGTCGGCATCGCGCACGGTCGAGAGCCGGTGCGCGATGACAAGCGTGGTTCGCCCTTTCATCAGCCGCGCCAGCGCATCCTGCACCAGCCGCTCCGATTCGGCGTCGAGCGCACTCGTGGCTTCGTCCAGCAGCAGGATGGGCGCGTCCTTGAGGATCGCGCGCGCCAAGGCGATCCGCTGGCGCTCCCCGCCCGAGAGCCGCCCGCCGCGGTCTCCCACACGGGTTTCGTAGCCGTCGGGCAGGCGCATCACGAAATCGTGCGCGGCGGCGGATTGCGCGGCGGCCATGATCTCCGCCTCGCTGGCGCCCGGCCGTCCAAAGGCGATATTGGCGCGGATGGTGTCGTCAAAAAGGATCACATCCTGCGACACCACCGCGATGCTCGATCGCAGCGATTTCAACGTCACCGTCCGGACATCCTGACCATCCACAAGGACCGCGCCCGAGCCGACATCGTAAAGTCGCGGAACCAGGGCCAGCAGCGTCGACTTGCCCGATCCTGACCGGCCGACCAGCGCCGTCACCTTGCCGCCCGGCGCTTCGAGGCTGAGCCCCGTCACCGCCGGCTGATCGTCCCGGTAACCGAATGACACGTTGTCGAAGCTCAGCCCCGCTTGCCCGAGCGCAAGCGGGCGCGCATCGGCCCGCTCGGTGATCCGCGCCGGCTCGTCCAGCGTGCCGTAGTAGCGCTTGAGCGCGGCGAGCGCCTCCTGCACCACGGCGTTGAGGTTGCCCATGGCGCGCAGCGGCTGCGCGGCCAGCAGCAGCGCGGTCACATAGCCCGTGAAGTCGCCGATCGTGCCAGAGCCCGAGTTGACCCTGATGCCGATGATGAACAGCACCACCGCCACCGCGAAACCGCCGCCGACCTCGAGCAGCGGCTCGATCCGGCCCTTGACGTTGATCGCCTTCATCCTCAGCCGCCGGAGCAGATCGAATGTGCCGCGCGCGCGCTCCTTGAGATAGGGCTCGAGCTGGTCGGTCTTGGCCGACCGGGCGCCCTGCAGCCCTTCCGCCACCAGCGCCGCCATGATGCCGCTCTGCTCCTGGTGGCTCGTGGCCACGCGCCTGAGCTTCCTGCCGATCGCGATGATGGGGCCGGCCACGAAGGGCACCACAACGATGGCGACGAGGGTGAGCTGCCAGTCGATCCACAGCATCGCCCCGAAAAGGCCGATCGCGGTGATGCCATCGCGGACCGCGATGTTGATCACGCGCGTCAACGCCTCGCGCACGAAGGCGAAATCGGTGGTGAAGCGCTGGGTGAGAGCGGCCGGGCTCTCGCGCTGGGACTGCGCGAGGTCGGAATCGACCAGATGCACATAGAGCCGCCCCTGCATGCTAGCCTCGACATGCGTGACCACCGCATTGGTCAGCACGATCTGCCCCATCAGCGAGAAGCCCTTCATCGATGTCACGATCACGACCAGAACAGCGATGACATGGATGGGGCCCACGGCGCCGCCCGTCACCCCCACCAGCCAGCCGCGGATCGTGTTCAGCACGGGCACGGCGGTGCCCTCGGCGCCGGTCGTGAACGAATCGAAGGCGAGCTTGATGAGGACCGGGTAAAGGCTTGTCGTGCCCGCGATCAGCAGCACCAGCCCCAGCACCAGCAGGAGCTGGAAGCGATGGGGCCGAACCTCCTCGCGCCAGAGCCGCAGCAGCAGCGGCCACCCTTCGGCGGCATCACGTGCGGACAGCTTGGCCATGGCGGCTAAATCTCCTGATCGGGCGAGGGGCGCGATCGTCAGGGCCGGCATGCCGCAAAGCCCTCTGCTTGTCGAGCCGCCGGAACGCAAATCGCCCCGCGTGGTGGCGCGGGGCGAGCCAGGCCATGGGCCTGAGAATTGACCTGGAGCGGGCGAAGGGATTCGAACCCTCGACCCCGACCTTGGCAAGGTCGTGCTCTACCACTGAGCTACACCCGCATCCGTGTGGGCCCGCCGGCGGCTGGGCGCTGACGAGGCGCGTTCTTTGCCTCAAACGCTGCGGCTCTGCAAGCCCCTTTTGCGAACAAGTTTGAAGCCTTGCCTTGCACCGGTCCGGCGCGGCATGAAGCGCCAGCCCGCCCACCATCCGGAACGATCCGATGCATGACGAGACCTCCACGCCCTTTGGCGACGCCGCCGTGCGCCCGGCCGAACAGACCCCCCTGACGCCCGCGCAGCTTCTCGCGCGCCTGCATGGGCTCGGGATCGAGGCCCTGACGACCACGCATGAAGCTGCCTTCACGGTGGAGCAGAGCCGGCATCTCACCGGCCACATCCCCGGAGCGCACACCAAGAACCTCTTTCTCAAGGACAAGAAGGGGCGGCTGTTCCTCGTCGTGGCCGAGCATGAGCGGCGAATTGACCTCAAGCGCCTGCATGAGGCCATCGGCGCCTCGGGCCGGCTGTCCTTCTGCAGCGCCGAGCAGATGATGACCTATCTCGGCGTCACGCCCGGATCTGTGACGGCGCTGGCGCTGGTCAACGACCATGGCCATGATGTCACGCTGATCGTGGATGCGCGGCTGTTCGAGGCGGAAGAGATCAACTGCCATCCTCTCGTCAACACCATGACCACCACGCTGCGTCGCCAGGATCTGCTCGCCTTCTTCCGGTCCACCGGCCACGAGCCTTTGCCGGTGCGCCTGCCCGAGCCGCCCGCAGAAGGCTGAAAAGCGATCAAAACACAGCTCGCCGGATGGACAATGTCAGGTCGAGCACCCACATTGACTGCACCTTGCAAGCATGACGCGGCATCGGCACGGCCGGCCGCCAGGATGGACCCACAGTGACGATGTTCGCCAGCACCGGCTTGACGCCGCAACCCGCCCCGGCAGCGGACCAGAACCTCATTCGCGACACAACCACACAGGGCTTCCGCCAGGATGTGCTGACGGAATCGATGACGCAGCCTGTCCTGGTGGATTTCTGGGCCCCCTGGTGCGGGCCCTGCAAGCAGCTCACCCCCGTCATCGAAAAGGCCGTCAAGGCCGCTGGCGGCAAGGTGAAGCTCGTCAAGATGAACATCGACGAGCATCCCCAGATCGCGGGCCAGCTCGGCATCCAGTCGATTCCGGCCGTCATTGCCTTCTCCAAGGGACAGCCGGTCGACGGCTTCATGGGCGCCGTGCCGGAAAGCCAGATCAGGCAGTTCATCGAGAAGCTGGTGGGGCCGGTCGGGCCCGGCCCGGCCGCCGAGATGATCGAGGCAGCCGGACAGGCAGCCGCGGCGGGCGATCCAGCCAGCGCCATGGAGCTGTACGCCGCTGTCCTCACGCAGGAGCCTGCGAATCTCGCCGCCATCGCCGGCATGGCCAAGCTCCAGCTCGATATGGGCGATCTCGACGCCGCGCGGCAGATTCTGGCACTTGCGCCGCCCGAAAAGACCGCCGATCCGGCGCTGAGCGGCGTGCGCGCCGCGATCGAACTGGCCGAGCAGGCGGCGGCGCTTGGCGATGTCGGCGGCCTGATGAAGGCCGTGGACGCCAACCCCAAGGATCATCAGGCGCGCTTCGACCTGGCCCTGGCGCTTAACGCCCATGGCCGCCGCGATGAGGCGGTCGACCATCTCATCGCCATCGTGAAGGCCGATCGGCAATGGCGGGAGGATGGCGCGCGCAAGCAGCTTGTCCAGTTCTTCGAGGCCTGGGGCCCCATGGACGATGCAGCGATCGCAGGCCGGCGCAAGCTGTCGACGGTGCTGTTCTCGTGATCGGCGGGCACGACCGGAGCGTGAAGGCATCATGAGCATGAACGCCGTGTATCGAGGCCCCGGGGATTGCCCCGCCACCATCCCGCTCTTCCCGCTGCCCGGAGCCCTTCTCCTGCCGCGCGGCCAGATACCGCTCAACATCTTCGAGCCGCGCTACCTCGCCATGATCGATGACGCGCTGCGCAGCCATCGGCTGATTGGCATGATCCAGCCCAATGAGGAGGCGGCGGAGGCCACGCGGCTGACGCCTTCGCTCTACGCCATCGGCTGCATCGGCCGCATCACCCAACTCGCCGAGACCGGGGACGGGCGATACCTGCTCACGTTGACCGGCGTGGCCCGGTTCGAGCTGGTGGAAGAGCTGCAGGCCATGACGCCCTATCGCCAGGCCCGCGTCAGCTATGATCGCTTCATCAGCGATTTCGAGGCGCGTGCCGGCGAGGCGGGCGTCGACCGGGTCGGCCTGCTGCGCGCGCTCAAGGAATTCGCGGCCGCGAATGAGCTCAAGATCGACTGGAAGGGCGTCAACGAGGCGCCGAACGAGGCGCTCGTGAATGCGCTCTCGATGATGGCGCCCTTCGGCGCCAAGGAGAAACAGGCCCTGCTCGAGGCATCCGACCTCAAGACGCGGGCCGAGATGCTGGTGGCGATCACCGAGATGGAGCTGGCGCGCGGCGGCTCCGATTCCGACACGACGCTGCAGTGAGCGCTCGGGCGGGCGCGCTTTCCGGCGCCGGCGCGGCTTCGCCGCCGGGCGCTGGTCCTGATGGGGCGGCATCCTATCCGCCGCGCCGCGCCGTCGCGGCCTGGGTGATGTTCGACTGGTCGGCCCAGCCCTTCTTCACGCTGATCACCACCTTCATCTTCGCTCCCTTCTTCGCATCGGCGCTGGCCTCCAGCCCGGCGCAGGGGCAGGCGCTCTGGGGCTACGCCACCGGCGCGGCGGGCCTGTGCATCGCCCTGATGTCGCCGCTGCTCGGCGGCGTGGCCGACATGACCGGCCCGCGCAAGCCGTGGATCGCCGTCTTTGGCGGTCTTCTGGTGCTGGGCTCCAGCCTGCTCTGGTTCGCCGTGCCGGGCCATCCCTCCGCAATCCCCATTGCCCTCGCCGGCTTCATCATCGCCACCATCGGCGCCGAGTTCGCCACCGTCTTCAACAACGCCATGATGACGCGGCTGGCGCCGCCCCACCGCATCGGGCGCCTGTCCGGGACCGGTTGGGCCATGGGCTATCTGGGCGGGCTCGTCTCGCTCATCCTGGTGCTCGGCTTCCTCGCCGCCAGCCCGGAGACGGGCCGCACGCTGCTCGGCCTGCAGCCCGCCTTGGGCCTCGATCCCGCCATGCGCGAGGGCGACCGGATCAGCGGGCCGCTCACCGCGCTCTGGTTCGTCATCTTCGTGACGCCGCTCTTCCTGTTCACGCCCGACATGCCGCGCACGGGCATGCGCCTGGGCGAGGCCGCTTCAAAGGGCTTCTGCCAGCTCAAGGCCACGCTCGCGGAGGTGCGCCGCTGGCCGTCCATGGCCCGCTTCCTCATCGCCAACATGATCTATCAGGATGGCCTCGTCGCGCTCTTCGCCTTCGGCGCGATCTATGCGGCCGGCGTCTTTGGCTGGTCCACGATCGAGGTCGGCATCTTCGGCATTCTGCTCACCGTCACCGGCACGGCCGGGGCGCTGGCCGGCGGCTGGCTCGATGACAGGATCGGGGCCAAGCACGTGATCATGGGCTCTGTCCTCATCCTGATCATCACCTGCATCGGCATCCTGTCACTCGGGCGCGAGCATGTCCTGTTCGTGATCCCGGTCGCCGGCGGCACGGCGGGCGACGGCCTGTTCGCCAGCCTGCCCGAACAGGCCTATCTCGGCCTCGGCCTCGTGATCGGCCTTGTCGCCGGCCCGATGCAGGCGGCCTCGCGCAGCCTGCTCGCCAGGCTCTCGCCGCCTGAGAAGTCCGGCCAGTTCTTCGGGCTTTTCGCCCTGTCGGGCAAGGTCACGAGCTTCATGGGCCCCACGCTGGTGGCGCTGGCCACCGATCTGGCCGACAGCCAGGCGGCAGGGCTTGCCGTGCTGATCCTCTTCTTCACGGCCGGCGCGCTGCTGCTATCTGGCGTGCGCTCCCCGGCGCGGGCCTGAATCAGCAGGCTTCCAGCCGGCGCCTCTGCCGTCCCTCGTCGTCGAAGTTTGCCGGGTCCAGCCAGGCTTGCAGCCGCGCCTGCACGGCCGGCCATTCCGGATCCGTGATCGAGAACCAGGCCGTGTCGCGGCTCTCGCCCTTCACCACCATGTGCTTGCGGAAGATGCCCTCGAAGGTGAAGCCGAAGCGCAGCGCAGCGCGCCGGGAGGGCACATTGCGTGCATCGCACTTCCATTCGAAGCGCCGATAGCCCAGCGCCTCGAAGACATGCCCGGCGCGTCCAGCCCGCCAGCCCGCTCATGAAAGCCCGCTTTCCCACGGCGCGAGATCGATCTCGATCGTCCATTCCTCGCCCAGCTCCTGCCTGATGGCGGCGGCGATGGCCCGGCCCTCGGCCGCATAAGCACGCCGCACGGCATCATTGTCGAAGCTGCGCAGGCCCGGCGCATCCTCGTCATGGGCGGCATCAAGCGCATCGAGCCAGGCTTCGATACGGTCGCACAGCTCATCGGTCAGGCCAAGTTCGTCAGGATCGGTCCCGTGGCTGCGCCCGCGGGCATCGATGCTCCACAGCGCCGGCTCGCCGGGCTCGCCGGGCTTGATCAGAAGCTCGCTCATCCCGGCCCCCGGCCATAGCGTTCGAGCCTCTCGGCAAGCATGCCCGTGTGAAGCTCGAACAGGTGATTGTCGAAGTCATGGAAATAGATCGAACGGCCTTCTCCCTCCACGCGGGGGCGCGGCGGCGCCATCTCGGCGCCCGCCTGCCGGACCCGCTCGGCGAAGGCGTCGAACTGAGCCTCCGGTATCCTGAAGGCGATGTGGTTGTAGCTCCGCATGGGCAGCGGCTCACCCTCCATGATCGCGAGCCAAACCCCGGCAATGTCGAAGAACATCTCGCGCGAGCGCGAGAAAGTCGCCTCGCCCGAGCTGTAGAGCTCTCTCGCGCCGAAGACAGCGCGCAGGAGCTCTGCCGTCCGCCCCAGGTCGCGGACGATGAGCGTGATGTGCGAGAGCCCCTCGACCGGCACGGCCCGGCCTTCAATGATTGTCGCGCGGGATGCCCTTTGTCTTGTGGATGCGCTGGTATTTCACGGCCGGCTTCAGCACCATGCCATGGCTGAGCTCGTCCACGATGCCGCGCTGGATCTCCTGCCAGGGCGTCTGGCTCTCGGGATAGCGATAGCCGCCGGCCGCATTCAGCGCGCGCCGCCGCTCGGCCAGTTCCTCCTCCGAAACCAGCATGTTGGCGGTGCGCGTGTTCAGGTCGATGCGCACGCGGTCGCCGGTCCGCACCAGCGCGAGGCCACCCCCGCTCGCCGCCTCCGGCGAGGCGTTGAGGATCGAGGGCGAGCCCGAAGTGCCCGACTGCCGACCATCGCCGATGCAGGGCAGGGAATTGATTCCCTGCTTGATGAGGTAGGCCGGCGGCCGCATGTTAACCACCTCCGCCGAGCCTGGGTAGCCGATCGGGCCCACGCCGCGGATGAAGAGCAGCGAGAAGGCGTCGAGCTTGAGCGCGGGATCGTCGATGCGCTTGTGGTAATCCTCCGGCCCGTCGAACACCACGGCGGCGCCCTCGAAGGCATTGGGATCGGCCGGGTTCTGCAAATAGCGTTCGCGGAACTCCGGCGTGATCACCGAGGTCTTCATGATGGCCGAATCGAACAGGTTGCCCTTCATGTTGAGGAAGCCGGCGCTCTCCTTCATCGGCGCGTCCACCGACTTGATCACCCGCTTGTCGCGCGTCTCCTTGCCCTTGCAGTTGGCGTGGAGCGTCCGGCCGTTGACCGTGATCGCCGTTTCGTTGATCAGCCCATGCTTGATCAACTCATTCACCACCGCCGGCACGCCACCTGCGTGATAGTATTCCTCGCCGAGATATTCGCCCGCCGGTTGCAGGTTGACCAGCAGCGGCACATGGTAGCCGTGCTTCTCCCAGTCATCATTGCTCAGTTCGACGCCGATATGGCGCGCGATGGCGTTGATGTGGATCGGCGCATTGGTCGAGCCGCCAATGGCCGAGTTGACCACGATCGCGTTCTCGAAGGCGGCGCGGGTCAGCACCATGGAGGGTGTCAGATCCTCCCAGACCATCTCTACAATGCGCCGGCCGGTCAGATAGGCCATCTCGTAGCGGTCGCGGTAGGGCGCGGGGATGGCCGCGCAGCCCGGCAGCGACAGGCCGAGCGCCTCGGCCAGGCTGTTCATGGTCGAGGCCGTGCCCATGGTGTTGCAATGACCTGCCGAAGGGGCGGAGGAGGCGATCAGCTCCACGAAGCCCGCATCGTCGAGCTCGCCGGCCGCGTGCATCTGCCGGGCCTTCCAAACGATGGTGCCCGAGCCCGTCCGCTCGCCATTGTGCCAGCCATTGAGCATCGGCCCGCCCGAGAGCACGATGGCCGGAATGTCGACGGTCGCAGCCGCCATGATCTGCGCCGGCGTGGTCTTGTCGCAGCCGGTGGTCAACACCACGGCATCGAGCGGATAGCCGTGCAGGATCTCGACGAGGCTGAGATATTGCAGGTTCCTGTCCAGCGCTGCGGTCGGACGCTTGCAGGTTTCCTGGATGGGATGGATCGGAAATTCGAGCGGGATGCCGCCCATCTCGCGGATGCCGTCGCGGATGCGCGGGGCCAGTTGCAGATGATGCCGGTTGCACGGCGCCACGTCGGAGCCGGTCTGCGCGATGCCGATGATCGGGCGGCCCGATTGCAGCTCCTTCTGCGACAGGCCGAAATTCATCATGCGCTCGATGTAGAGCGCCGTCATGTCGATGTTGGCCGGGTTGTCGAACCACGCCTTCGAGCGCAGCTCGGAGGGCTTGATGCGGACGGGTTCGTCGGTCATGGGGCGTTCCTCGAATGCTGTTCGTTCCTTCGCAAGCTAGTGATTTCTCCGCACGGCGAAAGGGGGCTCGTGGCATCCGCGGCGAAAACAAGCCTGCACGGCGCGCGGGGCCGCTTGCGGGCCATGCGGGGCCCGGCCGAAAGCGCAACGCATGCCCCTCTTGTTCAGACGGGGTGATTGCGCGCATACGATAGGCAAGCGGGCTGCCTTGACCCGCGCTTAAGCCGAGGACCGCTCCCCATGACCCTGCATCTCGTCGATTCCTTCGGCCGCATCGGAGAAGAGAACGCCTTCGCCGTGCTGGCCCGCGCCACCGAACTGCAGCGCCAGGGCAAGGACATCATCAATCTCGGCATCGGCCAGCCCGATTTTCCCACGCCGCCGCACATCGTCGAGGCCGCCATCAAGGCGCTGCGCGACGGCCATCACGGCTACACCCCGGCCACAGGGATCCTGCCCCTGCGCGAGGCGGTCGCCGCCTATGTGCATCGCTCGTCAGGCGCCCGGATCAGCCCCGAAAGCGTGTTGATCGTGCCGGGCGGCAAGATCACCATGCACATGGCGATCCTGATGTTCGGCGAGCCCGGCGCGGAAATCCTCTATCCGGACCCTGGCTTTCCCATCTACCGCTCGATGATCGAATTCACAGGCGCGACGCCGGTGCCCGTGCCGATCCGCGAGGAGGCGGGCTTCGCCTTCACCGCGGACGAGCTGCTCTCGCTGATCACGCCGAAGACGCGCCTCATCATCGTCAACTCGCCCGCCAACCCCACCGGCGGCGTCACGCCCAAGGCGGAGATCGACAGGCTCGTGGCAGGCCTCGCCCGCTGGCCGGATGTGGCGATCATGTCGGACGAGATCTATGACGCGCAGGTCTATGACGGCATGGCCCATGTCTCGCTCATGTCCTATCCCGAAATCCGGGACCGGCTGATCCTGCTCAATGGCTGGTCCAAGACCTATGCCATGACAGGCTGGCGCATGGGCTGGTCGGTCTGGCCCAGCCCGCTCTATGACGCGGCCCGCAAGCTGGCGGTGAACTCCTATTCCTGCGTCAATGCGGCCGCGCAGTGGGCCGGCCTTGCTGCGCTTGAAGGGCCGCAGGATGCGGTGCACGCCATGGCCGCCGAATTCGACCGCCGCCGCGGCGCGGTGGTCGCAGGCCTCAATGCCCTGCCCGGCGTGAGCTGCATCGCGCCAAAGGGCGCGTTCTATGCCTTCCCGAACATCGCGAAGACCGGCTGGAAGGCGAAGGCCCTTGCCTCCGCGCTGCTGGAGGATGCCGGCGTCGCCACGATCGGCGGCCCCGATTTCGGTGTCCACGGCGAAGGCTATATTCGCCTCAGCTACGCCAACTCGTTGCCGAACATCGAAAAGGCGCTGCAACGGATGGGCGACTTCCTGACACGGCGCAATGTGGTCTGAGGCATCGTGTCATTGCGAGCGCAGCGAGGCAATCCAGCCTTGACGCTCTGCACTCTGGATCGCTTCGCTTCGCTCGCGATGACGATCCTCACACGAACGTCACGTCCATGCCAGGCAGGTCGAGGCCGGAAAGGCTGGTGCGCCAGCGCTCGCCCGGCCGCACGGGGAAGGCGCGCGTCACCGTGCCCGTGGTCACCAGATCGCCGCTGCGCAGCGGCGCGGCATCCTGATCGGCCGCCAGAGTCACAACGAGGTGCCTCAGCGCCGAGACAGGCCCATCCAGCACGTTGCGGGCTTCGCCGGTGTCGACCACAGCGCCATCGCGGCCGAGCGCGATGGTGAAGCTGCGCAGACGCTCATGCCATGCGTCGCGATCGGCGGCGGCGACCGCGACCTGCGGCCCCACCAGCAGCCGCCCATGCAGCCCGAAGGCGGCGATGCAGTCGGCGGCCCTGAACACCCAGCCCGGATAGAGCGACTGCACGATCTCGAAGCCGTGCGCCACCCAGGCGATGCAGCCCATCAGGGCGCGCTCGTCCATGCCGGCCTCGGGCGGCGCGCCAAGCCCGAGCACGATCTCGGGTTCGATGCGCGGCTCCACCAGCAGGCCGAGCCCGTCATCGCTCACCATGCCCGCCACATGGCGCAGCGTCGTGTCATAGACCGCGCCGTGAATGGGCTGGTGAACCCCGTATTCGTCCCAGATCGTGCGGTTGGTGAAGCCGATCTTGCAGCCCACCACTGTCTCGCCCTGCGCCATGCGCCGCGCCGTCACCGCGCGCGAGACGCGGTAGGCCGCAGCCTCGTCGAAGCCCTCGACATGATCGGTCAGGGGCCTGATCTGGCTGCGCCGCGAGAGCGCCAGCAGGATGTCGTCGGCGAGGGCGGCGGCGATGGGCATGGCGGGCGGCCTCTGGCGTTGAAACGGTGGCTCAAATATGGAGCGCGCGCTTTTCCACGGCCAGCGCCGCTTCCTTCACCGCTTCCGAAAGCGTCGGGTGCGCGTGGCAGGTGCGCGCAAGATCCTCCGATGAGCCGCCGAACTCCATCAGCACGGCCACCTCGTGGATCAGGTCGCCAGCGCCCGCGCCGATGATGTGCGCGCCGAGCACGCGATCGGTCGCGGCATCGGCCAGCACCTTCACGAAGCCCTCGGTGGCGCGCATGGCGCGGGCCCGGCCATTGGCGGTGAAGGGGAACTTGCCGACCTTGTAGGCGGCGCCGGCGGCCTTGAGCTCATCCTCGGTCGCGCCGATCGTGGCCACTTCCGGCATGGTGTAGACCACGCCGGGAATGATGCCGTAATTCACATGGCCGGCCTTGCCGGCGAGGATCTCGGCCAGCGCGACGCCCTCATCCTCGGCCTTGTGCGCCAGCATCGGCCCCTTGATCACGTCGCCAATCGCGTAGATGCCCGCCACATTGGTCTCGTAATGGTCCCCGGTCACGACGCGCCCGCGCTCCATGGCGACGCCCACCGCCTCGAGGCCAAGCCCGTCCGTGTTCGGCCTCCGGCCCACCGCCACCAGCACGATGTCCGCCTCAATGATCTGCGCTTCGCCGCCGGCTGCGGGCTCCACCGTGACCTTGGCGCCCGATGGGCCGGCCTCGACCTTCGTCACCTTGGAGGACAGATGGAAGCTCATGCCCTGCTTGGCCAGGATGCGCTGAAACTGGCTGGCCACTTCCGTGTCCATGCCCGGCAGGATGCGGTCGAGATATTCGATGACCGTGATTTCCGCCCCCAGCCGCCCCCAGACGGAGCCGAGTTCGAGCCCGATCACGCCGGCGCCGATGATGAGCAGCCGCTTCGGCACGCCCGCCAGTTCCAGCGCGCCGGTCGAGGTCACGACCGTCTTCTCATCGATGGCGATGCCGGGCAGGCTGGCAGGCTCCGATCCCGTGGCTATCACGACGTTTTTCGCTTCGAGCACCTGGGCCGAGCCATCCCCGGCAGTGACCTGCACCCGGTTGAGCCCGTTCGCGCCGGACGCAAGGATGGTGCCGAGGCCATGGAAGGCTTCGACCTTGTTCTTCTTCAGCAGGAAGGCGACGCCGCCGACATTGGCGTCCACCGTCTCCTGCTTGTGCTTCATCATCGCGGGCAGGTCGAGCGTCGGCTTGCCGACCTTGATGCCGAGCGCCTCGAAGCCGTGGCCAGCCTCCTCAAACCGCTCGGAGGCGTGCAGCATCGCCTTGGAGGGGATGCAGCCGACATTGAGGCAGGCGCCGCCGTGGGTCTTGCGCTTCTCGACAACGGCCACTTTCAGCCCCAGCTGCGCCGCGCGGATGGCGCAGACATAGCCGCCGGGGCCGGTGCCGATGATGATCAGGTCGTAGGACATGGGGCACTAACCTTTTATACTGTCGTTACGATATACATCGAGATGTTCGGCGATTTTCGGATATTCGGTCATTGAACTGGTTTTGTATTCAGTCAATTTTTCTTCGCCATCGTCATGTGACGCTAGGAACAAAAAATAATTCCTATTTAAAAAATTGATAAAGTAAATATGTTCACCTGTAAGTTCATTCCGCGCCGACCGTTCCTGTAACGCGTCATCGACAAAGGATTTCGCGAACAGCCTAATATCGTCTTCATCTATCATATGTTCCGGACATGGAAATTTCCCATATTTTGATTTAACTGCGCGAATCAGACGTTGCTTAGCTCGTCCATTGGCATTCGCATTCTGTAAATTTCTGACGATGAACGACGCTTGGAATACATGGGCTCGAGACAACCCACGCAACGGACCCTTTTGCAGCAGTCTTGGTGGCTTTGCTCCCGTCTGCTTGCCGTCGGCGATACTTTTCATTACTGCCAGAACAGCTCCAACATCGAAATTTAAATGCTTCCCGTTAGCGCTTTCAGCTATTCTTGCTAAATGCGCAACCAGTTGTGTCCTCAAGAGCCGAGAAGCTGAAAATTTGCGATTATTGCGAAGAAGCATTGCATCAACGTAGTGAGCTTCCTCCGCCAAATCCTTATCGATTTCAATTGTTAACCTGCCAGATCTAGCTTCAATGCCCTTGGAGGCGAGCAACTTATCGAGCCTTGCCTTATCCATCACAGATCCATCACCAGCCGGGCCGGATCCTCGAGGCTTTCCTTCACACGCACGAGGAAGGTCACCGCCTCCTTGCCGTCGATGATGCGGTGATCGTAGCTCAATGCCAGATACATCATCGGGCGCGCCACGATCTGGCCCGCCGACCACCATGGGCCGGTCCTGGATCTTGTGCATGCCGAGGATGGCGCTTTGCGGCGCATTCAGGATCGGCGTCGACATCAGCGAGCCGTAGACCCCGCCATTGGAGATGGTGAAGGTGCCGCCCTGCATTTCATCGATCTTGAGCGCTCCGTCGCGGGCGCGGCGGCCGAAATCGGCGATGGTCTTCTCGACCCCCGCTATGCCGAGCGTGTCCGCCTCGCGCACCACAGGCACGACGAGGCCCTTCTCGGTGCCGACGGCGACGCCGATATGGTAGTAGTTCTTGTAGATGATGTCGGCGCCGTCGATCTCGCCATTGACGGCGGGCAGCTCCTTCAGCGCCTGCACGCAGGCCTTCACGAAGAAGCCCATGAAGCCGAGCTTCACGCCATGCTTCTTCTCGAACAGATCCTTGTACTGGTTGCGCAGCGCCATGACGTTCGTCATGTCCACCTCGTTGAAGGTGGTGAGCATGGCCGCGTTGGACTGCGCTTCCTTGAGCCGCCGCGCGATGGTCTGGCGCAGCTTGGTCATCTTCACGCGCTCCTCACGCGAGGCGTCATCGACCGCGATCGGCGCGCGCACCGCCATGGGAGCCGGCGCTGCCGCAGGGGCCGAGGCGGCCGTTGCGATGGCGGCGAGCATGTCGCCCTTGGTCACGCGGCCATCCTTGCCGGTGGCGGGGACCGAGGCCGGGTTGACGCCGCTTTCGGCGGCCAGCCGCGAGACGGCAGGGCCGGAATCGGCGGCCTTCGCGGCAGCGGCGGGCGCAGGAATTGCAGGTACAGGAATTGCAGGTACAGGACTTGAAGGCGCGGGCGTTGCGGCGGGCGCAGCCTTGGCAGCCTCGGCCTTGGGCGCAGGCGCTGCGGCAGCGCCTCCAGCCGTGATCATGCCGAGCAGCGCGGCGACGCCGACCGTCTCGCCTTCCTTGGCGACGATCTCGCCGAGCACGCCGGCCGCAGGCGCGTTGACCTCGAGCGTCACCTTGTCAGTCTCGAGCTCCACCAGGGGCTCATCGGCCTTGATGGCGTCGCCGGGCTTCTTGAACCACTTGCCGATCGTGGCCTCGGTGACGGATTCGCCCAGTGTGGGAACGCGGATTTCGGTGGCCATGTCGGGGCAGCCTCTTGGGGTCAGGTCGATGCGTTGAAGGGGGTCAGGCCGCGAAGGCCTCGTCGAGGAAGGCCTTGAGCTGGTGCAGATGCTTGGACATCAGCCCCGTCGCGGTCGCTGCGGAGGCCGGACGGCCGACATAGCGCGCGCGCTTGGACTTGGCCCCGCAATGGCCAAGGACCCATTCGAGATAGGGCTCGACGAAGCTCCACGAACCCATGTTCTTGGGCTCTTCCTGGCACCACACGATGTCGGCGCCCTTGAAGCGGGCAAGGATCGTCGCCATCGACTTGAGCGGGAACGGATAGAGCTGTTCCACGCGCAGCAGGTAGACATCGTCCATGCCGCGCTTCTCGCGCTCCTCGTAAAGGTCATAATAGACCTTGCCCGAGCACAGGATGACGCGCCTGATCTTGGCATCCTTGGCGAGCTTGACCGCGTCGCCCTTGCGGGTCTCGGCGTCATCGCGCAGCACGCGGTGGAAGCTCGAGCCTTCGGCGAGGTCCGCGAGGTCCGACACGCAGCGCTTGTGGCGCAGCAGCGACTTCGGCGTCATCAGGACCAGCGGCTTGCGGAACTCGCGCTTGAGCTGCCGGCGCAGGATGTGGAAGTAGTTCGCCGGCGTCGAGCAGTTCGCGACCTGCATGTTGTCTTCCGCGCACATCTGCAGGAAGCGCTCGAGGCGAGCCGATGAGTGCTCTGGCCCCTGCCCCTCATAGCCATGGGGCAGCAGGCAGACGAGGCCCGACATGCGCAGCCACTTGCGCTCGCCCGACGAGATGAACTGGTCGAACAGCACCTGCGCGCCGTTGGCGAAGTCGCCGAACTGGGCTTCCCAGCACACCAGCGCGTTCGGCTCCGACAGCGAGTAGCCATACTCGAAGCCCAGCACCGCCTCTTCCGAGAGCATCGAGTTGATGACCTCGTAGCGCGACTGGCCCTCGCGGATATGGTTGAACGAGGTGTGGCGCGCCTCGGTCTCCTGGTCGATCAGCACCGAGTGGCGGCTCGAGAAGGTGCCGCGCTCGCAGTCCTGCCCGGACAGGCGCACAGGGTGGCCCTCCAGCATCAGCGACGAGAAACCCAGCGCCTCGGCAGTAGCCCAGTCGATGCCGTCGCCCGTCTCGATCGCCTTCCTGCGGTTGTCGAGGAAGCGCTGGATCGTCTTGTGGACGGTGAAGCCCTCCGGCACGGCCGTGATGCGCTCGCCGATCTCGCGCAGTGTGGCCGCCGGCACGCCGGTCGCGCCGGCGCGCGGATCGTCGGCATCCTCCTTGATGGCCTTCAGCCCGGCCCACTTGCCGTCGAGCCAGTCGGCCTTGTTGGGCTTGTAGCCCATGGCGGCCTCGAACTCGCCTTCGAGGCGGTTCTTCCAGTCGGCCTTCATTGCATCGGTATCGGCCTGCGAGACCACGCCTTCGGCCAGCAGCTTCGCCGAATACAGCTCCAGCGTCGATTTGTGGCTGCGGATCTTCTTGTACATGAGCGGCTGGGTGAAGCCCGGCTCGTCGCCCTCGTTGTGGCCGAAGCGGCGATAGCACCACATGTCGATCACGACCGGCTTGTGGAACTTCTGCCGGAACTCGGTCGCGACCTTGGCCGCGAAAACCACCGCTTCCGGGTCATCGCCGTTCACGTGGAAGATCGGGGCCTCCACCATCTTCGCCACGTCGGACGGATAGGGCGAGGAGCGCGAATAGCGCGGATAGGTGGTGAAGCCGATCTGGTTGTTGATGATGAAGTGGATCGAGCCGCCCGTGCGGTGGCCCTTCAGCCCCGACAGGCCAAGGCATTCGGCCACCACGCCCTGGCCGGCGAAGGCCGCGTCGCCATGGATCAGCAGCGGCATCACCTTGGTGCGCTCGACGATGTCGCCGTGCTGGTCCTGCTTGGCGCGGACCTTGCCGAGCACGACGGGATCGACGATCTCGAGATGCGACGGGTTGGGGGTCAGGGAAAGGTGGACCTTGTTGCCGTCGAACTCGCGGTCCGACGAGGCGCCCAGGTGATATTTCACGTCGCCCGAGCCCTCCACGTCATCGGGCGCGAAGGAGCCGCCCTTGAACTCATGGAACAGCGCGCGGTGGGTCTTGCCCATCACCTGGGTGAGCACGTTCAGCCTGCCGCGATGGGCCATGCCGAAGACGATGTCCTTCACGCCGAGGTTGCCGCCACGCTTGATGATCTGCTCGAGCGCCGGAATGAGCGCCTCGCCCCCGTCAAGGCCAAAGCGCTTGGTGCCGGTGTATTTGAGGTCGATGAACTTCTCGAAACCTTCGGCTTCGACCAGCTTGTTGAGGATGGCCCGCTTTCCCTCCCTTGTGAAAGCGATTTCCTTGTCCGGCCCCTCGATGCGCTCCTGGATCCAGGCCTTCTGGGCCGCATCCGTGATGTGCATGAATTCGACGCCGAGCGTCTGGCAATAGGTGCGGTCCAGCACGGCCACCATCTCGCGGATGGTCGCGAATTCCATGCCGAGCACGTGGTCGATGAAGATCTTGCGGTCCATGTCGGCGGCGGTGAAGCCATAGGACGCAGGGTCCAGCTCCTCGTTGGCCTTCTTGGCCTCGATTCCGAGAGGATCGAGCTGGGCATGGAGGTGTCCGCGCATGCGGTAGGCGCGGATCAGCATCAGCGCGCGCACCGAATCCCGTGTCGCCTGCTGCACGTCGGCCTGGCTGAGTTCGATGCCCTTGGTCTGCGCCTTGCCCTTGAGCTTGTCGCCGACCGTCTTCTCGACCTGGGCCCAATTGCCGTCGAGCGCCGAGATCAGGTCTCCATTGGCATGGATCGGCCAGTTGGGACGCTGCCAGGAGGCGCCGCGCGGCTTGTCGCCGGCGGCCGCCCCATCATCCTTCAACGCGCCGAAGAAGGCCTGCCAGTCCGCATCCACCGAGGCGGGATTGGACTGGTAGCGTGCAAACAGGTCCTCGATATAGGCCGCGTTGCCTCCATAGAGGAACGAGGTCTGGGCGAACACGTCGTTGGCGTCCTGGCGTCCCATCTGTCTGTCTCCTTGCGCCCTTGAGGGCTGGCGCTGTCTTCAACGGCGGTGCAGTGCTTCGATCGTCTCGCGGTGCCGCCGCTCGGCGTTGTCGTTGTTGACCACGAGAACCGCCCAGACCGCCGCAGGGATCCAGCCGATCAGCGTGAACTGAAGAATGAGGCAGAGCAGGCCCTGCCAGACCTTGCCGCGGATCATGAGCGCCAGGAACGGCAGCAGGATCGCGACAAGATAAATCATGGACGTCCTCAGCCTTTCAGAACCTCGACCAGCGTCTTGCCGAGCCTCGCCGGCGAGGGCGAGACCTTGATGCCGGCCGCTTCCATCGCGGCGATCTTGTCCTCGGCGCCGCCCTTGCCGCCGGCGATGATCGCGCCGGCATGGCCCATGCGACGGCCCGGAGGCGCCGTGCGGCCGGCGATGAAGCCGACCATCGGCTTGCTCCGGCCGCGCTTCGCCTCGTCCTTGATGAACTGGGCCGCGTCTTCCTCGGCCGAGCCGCCGATCTCGCCGATCATGATGATCGACGTGGTCTTCGGATCGGCAAGGAACATTTCGAGCATGTCGATGAATTCGGTGCCCTTGACAGGATCGCCGCCAATGCCGACGGCCGTGGTCTGGCCCAGCCCCTCGCGCGTGGTCTGGAACACGGCCTCATAGGTGAGCGTGCCCGAACGCGAGACGATGCCCACCGTGCCGGGCTTGAAGATGTTGGCCGGCATGATGCCGATCTTGCTTTCGCCGGCGGTGACGATGCCGGGGCAGTTGGGCCCGATCAGCCGCGTCTTCGAGCCGATCAGGGCGCGCTTCACCTTGATCATGTCGGTGACCGGGATGCCCTCGGTGATGCAGACCGCGAGCGGCACTTCCGCGTCGATGGCCTCGAGGATCGAATCGGCGGCGCCCGCGGGCGGCACGTAGATCACGGTCGCGGTCGCGCCGGTGGCGCCCACCGCTTCCTCCACGGTGTCGAAGACCGGCAGCCCGAGATGGACCGAACCGCCCTTGCCGGGCGAGACTCCGCCCGTCATCACCGTGCCATAGGCGATCGCCTGCTCGGAGTGGAAGGTGCCGTTCTTGCCGGTGAAGCCCTGGCAGATGACCTTGGTGTTCTTGTCGATGAGGATGGACATCTGTTTTCCCTCAGCCCTTCACGGCCGTGACGATCTTCTGCGCGGCGTCGTCGAGATCATCGGCGGAGATGACGTTCAGCCCGCTCTCGTTGATGATCTTCTTGCCGAGCTCGACATTGGTGCCCTCGAGGCGCACCACCAGCGGCACCTTGAGCCCGACTTCCTTGACCGCAGCGATCACGCCCTCGGCGATGACGTCGCATTTCATGATCCCGCCGAAGATGTTGACGAGGATGCCCTTAACGGCCGGATCGGCGGTGATGATCTTGAAGGCCGCCGTGACCTTCTCCTTGGAGGCGCCGCCGCCGACATCGAGGAAGTTGGCGGGCTCGGCCCCGTAGAGCTTGATGATGTCCATGGTCGCCATGGCGAGGCCCGCGCCGTTGACCATGCAGCCGATGGTGCCGTCGAGCGCGATGTAGGCGAGGTCGTACTTCGAGGCCTCGATCTCCTTGTCGTCCTCCTCGGTCACGTCGCGCAGGGCGACGATGTTCGGGTGGCGATAGAGCGCGTTCGAATCGAAGCTGATCTTGGCGTCGAGGCACTTGAGCTGGCCATCCTTGGTGATGATCAGCGGGTTGATCTCCAGCATCGCCATGTCGGTGGCGGTGAAGGCAGTGTAGAGCTGGGCCACCAGCTTCTCCGCCTGCTTGGCGAGGTCGCCGGACAGACCCAGCGCCTTCGCGACCTTGCGGCCGTGCAGCGGCATGGCGCCCGTCACCGGATCGACCGAGAAGGTGATGATCTTCTCGGGGCTGTCGTGCGCCACATCCTCGATGTTCATGCCGCCTTCAGTGGAGACCACGAAGGCGATGCGGCTGGTTTCGCGGTCGACCAGCATCGAGAGGTAGAACTCCTTCTCGATGTCGGAGCCATCCTCGATGTACAGCCGGTTGACCTGCTTGCCGGCCGGGCCCGTCTGGATCGTGACGAGCGTGTTGCCGAGCATCTCGGCGGCGTGCGCCTTGACCTCCTCGATGGACTTCGCGAGCCGGACGCCGCCCCTGGAGCCTGCCGGCAGCTCCTTGAACGTGCCCTTGCCGCGGCCGCCCGCATGGATCTGGCTCTTCACGACATAGAGCGGACCGGGCAGTTGCCTGGCGGCGGCCTCGGCTTCCTCGACGGTGAAGGCCGCATGGCCCCTGGAGACGGGCGCGCCGAACTCCTTGAGGACGGCCTTGCCCTGGTATTCGTGGATGTTCATCTTGATATCCTTCGGATTGGCAATGGGCAGTCGGCAGCAGGCAGTCGTTCCGGCGTTGGCGTCGATGTTCCGACCGCCTGTTGCCGACTGCCTGTTGCCCTCAGTCCTTCAAAGACGGGTCGATGGTCTTGCAGGCCTCGATCAGGCCGGAGACGGAAGCCACCGACTTGTCCAGCATGGCCTGCTCACCCTTGTTGAGCTTGATCTTGACGATGCGCTCGATGCCCTTGCCGCCGATCACGACCGGCACGCCGATGAACATGCCCTTCACGCCATACTGGCCCTTGAGCGAGGCGGCGCAGGGCAGGACGCGCTTCTGGTCCTTGAGATAGCTCTCGGCCATGGCGATGGCGGAGGCGGCGGGCGCGTAGAAGGCCGAGCCGGTCTTGAGCAGGTTGACGATCTCGCCGCCGCCCTTGCGGGTGCGCTCGACGATCTGGTCCACCTTCTCCTGCGTGATCCACTTCATCTTGACGAGATCGGGCAGCGGAATGCCGCCGACGGTCGAGTAGCGCACCAGCGGCACCATGTCGTCACCATGGCCGCCGAGCACGAAGGTCTTGATGTCCTTGATCGAGACGCCCGTGGCCTCTTCGAGGAAGTAGGCCATGCGGGCCGAATCGAGCACGCCTGCCATGCCGCAGATCATGTTCGGCTTGACGCCCGAGAACTTCTGCAGCGCCCAGACCATCGCGTCGAGCGGGTTGGTGATGCAGATCACGAAGGCCTTGGGGGCGTACTGCCGGATGCCCTCGCCCACCGCCTTCATGACCTTGAGGTTGATGCCGATCAGATCGTCGCGGCTCATGCCCGGCTTGCGCGGCACGCCGGCGGTGACGATCACCACATCGGCGCCGGCGATGTCGGCATAATCATTGGTGCCCTTGTAGAGCGCGTCGAAGCCGTCCACGGCGGAGGACTCGACCAGATCGAGGCTCTTGCCCTGCGGGATGCCCTCGGCGATGTCGAACAGGACGATGTCGCCCAGTTCCTTGATGCCGGCGAGATGGGCGAGCGTGCCACCGATTTGGCCTGCGCCGATGAGGGCGATTTTCTTGCGAGCCATGAGAAGCGCTTTCCCTTGAAGCTTGAGCCAGGCAGCCGGGCCACTGGATGGGCCGGCTCCGGGTCATTGAAGTGCCATTGACATTGACCGGTCATGGCCGCAGCGCAGCCACGCGAAATCGGGGCTTCTGTGACTCAAGCCCGCCCTTGCGGCAAGTTGGACCCATGGTGGAGGCCGCCGGCCAACGGTATGGCCAGCCTTATGCGAAACGATTGAAAAGCGGTCTAATTCAATAGCTTGCTTACTTTTCAGGCGACTGTCTGAACAAAAGGTTAAGACAGAAAAATTTGGTTTCAAATGACATATAATGTCATTTGTCAGTCAAAATCCCTCAGATCACGCCGCTGGCCAGGGCGCGCAGGGCCACCCTGACGACGCTGCCGAGGCGCTGGTCGAACTGGGTCTGCGGCACATCCGCCTCCAGCTCCACCGCCGCCGGATGGACAAAGCGGAAGCAGGCATCGAGCACGAAGACGGCCGCCCGGTCCTTGTCCCTGGGTTCGAAAGTGCCGGCATTGATGCCTTCCTCGATCACGCGGTCAAGCAGCGTGCGCACCCGCACCCGGTGGCGGCGCGCCACGGCCCGGCGCTTGTTCATCGCATCGCGGAAGGCGGCGTAAAGCGCAGGGTTCTCGCTCAGCCCGTCGCGGTTGGCGCGCGCCAGCGCGAGGATCATGCGCTCCAGCTTGTCGTCGGAAGGGTCGGGCCCGTCCGCGATGTCGGTCAGCCGCGTCTCCACCGACTTGATCCAGGCATCGACCACCGCGTCGATCAGCGCCTCCTTGGAGGGGAAATAGCGGTAGACATTGGCATGGGTCATGCCGGCCGCCTCCGCGATCGCAACCACGGTCAGCCGCTTGGCGCCCATCAGCCGCAGGTGCTCCGACGCCAGCGCCAGAAGGCGCATGTCCGTCGGCTCGCGGGACTGGAACGGCGCCATCAGGTTTCCACCAGACCGGCGGAGCTGCTCTTCTCCGCAGAGCCCGGCCTGCCATGGGGAAGAGCGAGATAGTCCTCGCCGCGCATCTCGATCAGGCGCGAGGCGGTGCGGTCGAACTCGAAGGCCTCCCGCCCGTGCTCGCCAAGATAGAGCCTGTGCGGCTCGGCGTCTGCGGAGAGCACCAGCTTCACCCGGTTCTCGTAGAGCGTGTCGACCAGGATGATGAAGCGCTTCGCCTCGTTGCGGTTCTCCTGATGCAGGATCGGCACGTCATCGAGGATGAGCGTGTGGAAGCGCTGCGCCAGAGCGAGGTAATCGCCAGCGCCATAGGCTTGCGCGCACAGATCAGCGAACGAGGCGCGGGCCACGCCGAAGGCGGCCTGCGGAACCACCAGCCGGTGGCCTTTCACATCCAGCGCCGCCACCTCCCCGCGGTCCTGGCCCGTGAGGCGCCGGAAGGCGAGATCGAGCGCAGCGCTGGCCCTGAGGCCCAGCGGCTGGTGATAGACGGCCGCGCCCGCCAGCTTCTCGAGTCGGAAATCGGCGCGCGCGTCGAGCCTGAGCACATCCACCCGTTCTTCAATCTGCGCGATGAAGGGCAGGAACAGCGTGCGGTTGAGCCCACCCTCATAAAGCCGCGAGGGCTCGACATTGGAGGTGGCCACCAGGGTCACGCCCTCGGCGAACAGCGCCGTGAACAGCCGCCCCAGGATCATGGCGTCGGCGATGTCCGTGACGGTGAACTCGTCGAAGCACAGCAGGCTCGCTTCAGCCGCGATGGTGCGGGCCACAGGCGCGATCGGATCGCCGTCGCGCGCCTCCCCTGACTTCACCTTTTGCCGGAAGGCATGGATGCGCTCATGGACATCAGCCATGAAGACATGGAAGTGCGCGCGTCGCTTGGAGACGTTGCGCACCCTTGCATGAAACATGTCCATCAGCATCGTCTTGCCGCGCCCGACCGACCCCCAGATGTAAAGACCCCTGACGGGCGCGGCCTCCGCGCGGCGCTTGCCGAACAGCCAACCCAGCGCGCTGCCCTTGCTGGCGAGGGCGCGCTCGGCGAGCTGCGTCGCCAGCGCTTCCAGGCGGCGCACAAGGTCCTCCTGCGAGGGATCGCGTTCGATCGCGCCGCTCATGACCAGCGCGTCGTAATGGGCAGGCAGCGAGATCGCGGCGGAATTCGGCAAGGGGGTGGCCCTGGACAGGCAAAACAAGGTTGCGGACGGGCGCTGATAGCGCGGACCGCGCCACAGAACAATCAGCGCTCCTGACCGTTCCCGTTGGGGGTCCGGCAGCGCTCCCCTCAGGCCGGCTGCGCCGCAGGCGTCGACGCGCCAAGGTTCATCGCCGCCTCAACCATGGCCCTTGAACGCCTCGTCCACCGGCGCCTGCAGCGCGGTCGCGATGCGGTTGGTCTGGCTGGCCATGGCCACGACCGCCACCAGCTCCATCAATTGCGCCTCGCTCAAGCCCTTGGCCCGCGCCGCTGCTGTATGCGAGCGGATGCAGTATTCGCAGTTGTTGACGACCGACACCGCGACGTAGATCATCTCCTTGGTCAGCGCATCGAGAGCGCCGGGCGCCATCACGGCCTTCACGCCCTCCCAGGTGCGTTTCAGCAGCGCCGGGTCATGGGCGATGGATCGCCAGAAATTGTTCACGAAATCGGTGCGGCGCGTGGCGCGGATGTCGGCGAAGACTTCGGCCGATGCGGCCGGCAACTCGTCATCCGCAAGGATCTTCACGATCGACATGGCGCTGGCGTCCCCGCTCCTGTTCCGGTCCGCACACTGTGTCGCAGCCAGGGCGCGGGTTCAAGCGCAGCGCGCGCATGCCGAGGACGATCCTTGGCGAGGACGATCCAGCGGCCACCCGCCAACGTATCCGATCCAGGAGGGCCCTGTCGTCCGAGGCCCTGTCCCGGAGGAAGATGGATGACCCTGGCCTTCTGGATCGTGCTGATCGCCGGCATATTGCCCGTCATAACCACCGGCATCGCCAAATGGGGCGCGCCCATCGACAATCATCATCCGCGCGACTGGGCCAACGGGCTCACAGGCTATCGCCGGCGCGCCTATGCCGCGCATCAGAACGCCTACGAGGCCTTCCCCTTCTTCGCCGCAGCCGTGCTGGCCGCCAGCCAGTTTGACGCGCCGCAGGCCACGGTGGATCTGCTGGCGGTGATCTTCCTCGCGGCGCGGATCGGCTACACCGGCGCCTACATGACTGATCTCGCCACACCCCGCTCGGTGCTCTGGGCCATCGGCTGGTTCTCGACCATCGCCATCTTCAGCGCGCCGGCGTGGGCCGGCTGACGCGCCTCAGGCATTGGACATCTGCGAGCGCCGTGCCCACTGGGTGGTGCGCGCCTCGATCATGTCGACGATCACGACGAGGAACACGCCCAGGATTGCGAGCACGATCAGCGCGGCGAAGATCAGCGGGACGTTGAAATCCGCCGAGGCGCGCGTGATGAGGTTGCCGATGCCGAGATTGGACGCATTCTGCTCGCCGATCACCGAGCCGACATAGGCCAGCGTGATCGACACCTTGAGCGCGCCGAACAGATAGGGCAACGAGCGCGGAATGCCGACCTTGCGCATGATGTCGAGGCGGCTGGCGCCCAGCGCCTTCATCACGTCCTCGGTCTCGGGCTCGATGGTCGCGAGCCCAGTGGCCATGTTCACCACGATGGGGAAGAACGAGATCACGAAGGCGGTGAGCACCGGCGGCAGCCAGCCGACCCCGAACCAGATCACGAGGATCGGCACGACGGCGACCTTCGGGATCGAGTTGAAGCCGACAAGCAGCGGGTTCAGCCCCGCATAAAGGAAACGCGACGAGCCGACGATGAGCCCGAGCGCGATGCCGAACACCACGGACATGGCGAAGCCCGCGCTGGTCATCCACAGCGTGTGGAAGGCGTTGATGAAAAGCGGCCACTTGAACTGCACCATCGCGCCCCACACAGCGGACGGCGGCGGCAGCACGAAGTTCGAGATGGCGAAGACGCGGCAGGCCACCTCCCACAGCACGAAGAAGCCGATGGTGAACAGGTAGGGCGCAAGCTGGAGCGATGTCTTGCGGGTCATGTCAGGCGGCCACGCGTGCGGTCTTGATCTGGTGGCGCAGCTCCTGGACGATGTCCGCGAAGCCATGCGTGTAGGTCACGTCGAGATCGCGCGGCCGCGGCAGGTCCACGACCCGTTCGGCGATGATCTTGCCGGGCCGCGAGCTCATGCAGAAGATCCGGTCCGCGAGGAAGGCGGCCTCACGGAGGTCATGGGTCACGAGGATGACCGTGAAGCCGCGCTCGGCATGAAGATCGCGCACCACGCACCACAGCTCTTCGCGCGTGAAGGTGTCGAGCGCGCCGAAAGGCTCGTCCAGCATCAGGAGCTTGGGTTCATGGATCAGCGAGCGGCAGAGCGAGGCGCGCTGCTGCATCCCGCCCGAAAGCTGCCAGGGGTATTTCTCGCCAAGGCCCGCAAGGCCGACCGAGCGCAGCAGGTTCTCGGCCCGCGCCACATATTCATGCTTGTGCGCACGAAAGCGCGAGCGGTGCGGCTCGACGATCTCCAGCGGCAGCAGCAGATTGTCGAGCACCGTGCGCCAGGGCAGCATCACCGGGTTCTGGAAGGCCATGCCGGTTATCTTGAGCGGCGCCGTGACTTCCGCGCCATCGACCACGACCGATCCGGATTTGGGAAACTGAAGGCCCGTGGCCAGCTTCATCATCGTGGACTTGCCGCAGCCGGAAGGCCCGACAATGGCCGCGAACTCGCCCTGCCTGACACGAACGGTCAGATCCTCGACAGCCGGCGTGCCGTCCCCGCCGCCATAGACATGCGTCACGCCCTGAACGTCGACAAAGTAACTCATCGATCCCGCCTTATCGTGCGGCCACCCGGGAGGCTGTCCCGGATGGCTCTGGTCCCGCACGCCCCGAGGCGGCAGGGGACAACCTCACAGGCCCCGATCCGCCTGAGCCGGCAGGAAGGCGTCGACGAAGGCATCGCCCGCGCGCGCCTTGTCCTTGAAGGTGAAGGTCAGGCCGATCTGGTCGAGGGCGCGGGTCCAGCGGTCGCGATCGATGCCGCCAAAGCCGTTGGCCTTGACCCAGGGCGTCACGACGTTCTGGTCGAGCGTCATCTTGAGGCGCTCGGTCTCGACCTCCAGGCGGGCGACGTCATTGCGCTTGATCACGAGGGCGGCGCCTGCGGCAGGGTCCTTCACCGTATCGCGCACGCCCTTGACCAGCGCGCGCAGGAAGCCGCGCACGGCCTCGGGCTTCTCGGTGATCAACTTGGGCGAGAC
Source organism: Bosea sp. (in: a-proteobacteria) (assembly GCA_023910605.1). Lineage (NCBI taxonomy): Bacteria > Pseudomonadati > Pseudomonadota > Alphaproteobacteria > Hyphomicrobiales > Alloboseaceae > Allobosea > Allobosea sp. The sequence goes on from JAAVVV010000001.1 coordinate 170,452, forward strand.
CATGATGACATTGCCGTAAAGCTCGACGCCATAATCGGCCATCAGCATGGTCACGATGTCGTCCACCGGCACGCCGCGCGACTTCACGTTGATGTAGGAGGAGTTGGCGAAGCCGAACACGGCGTCCACCTCGCCCGAGGCCAGCATCGGCTCGCGCACCGGGAAGCCGACATTCTCGAACCGCATGGCGGCGTCATTGAGCTTGTTCACGGCCTTGAAGATCGGCCACTGCGCGTAGGCGGCGTCCGCGGCCGGCGCGCCGAACTTCCTTCCCTCGAGGCTCTTCACATCTGTGGTGATGCCGCGCGACTTGCGGCCCACAATGGCGAATGGCGGCCTGTCATAGATCATCATCACCGCCTTGAGATCCACCGAAGGGTTCTCGTCACGAAAGCGGATGAGTGAATTCACGTCGCCGAAGCCCATGTCGTAGGTGCCCGAGGCGACGCGCGGGATGGCCTCGCGCGAGCCGTTGCCGGTGTCGATGGTGACGTCGAGCCCCTCAGCCTTGAAGTAGCCCTTCTCGAGGGCCATCAGAAACAGGGCGGACGGACCCTCGAAGCGCCAGTCCAGCGTGAACCGGATCGGCGTCTGGGCCTGGGCTTCGGACAAGGGAGCCCCCAGCAGCAGGGCTGCGACGCCCAGTCCGGCGATGGCGGCGCGGCGGCTCAGGCGCGACAGGGGCTGGCGAAGGGAAAAGGTTGGGGCGGTCATTGAAAGCTGAACTCCACGGGAAAGGATGGGCGCCTGGGCAAGGTTGAGAGGAACAAGGATAGCGGAGCAGCTTGTTCCTGCCCCGACAAGGCTCCAGAGGCAAGGATCAAGACGAGCATCCCGCACCCGGGATCAACGGATTGAGACGAAATCTACACAGTAAGGCAAGGCTCGTGACAGTAAGGCAAGGCTCGTGCCGACTTTCTCCTCATCTCTTGATGCGAGCCGCAGGGCCAGCAGGCAGAAGGACGCCGCTATTTCAGGCATCTGCCGCCAAAATAAGCAAGGCCTTCACCAGCGGCTTCACAGGCCCTGGTGCGGCGGGGCGCCATGCCTTCTGGCTTTTTTGACTCCAGGCGATGCAATTGCACCTTTTCGCCCGATTCAATCATGGCGAAAGCTTGACATGGACCACGCACGCACCATGTGCATTGGACTGTTGGTGACCGGGCCCCTCTGGCGGCTAGGCGTTCCGTGGATTTCATCCGGACGCCCCGTGATGTCGGAACCAGCTGCGCATCTGACGCATCGATTGAACATTTCACGGAACGGAACCCATGCCTGAATTTTTTCTGGCCGAGTGGCTCGGCAAACCGCTTTGGATGTGGACAGGCTTCCTGTCAATCGTCATCGCCCTCCTCGCCTTCGACCTTGGCATCTGGCACAAGGACGACAAGGAAATGGGCATAACCGAAAGCCTCTGGCTGTCGGCTTTCTATTTCGCCTTCGCGATTGTCTACGGGGCTGGCGTGTGGTGGGCCTATGAGGCCGGAGTCATCAAGACCTCGGACAACACCCATGCCGGCATCACCTTCTTCACCGGCTATTTCATCGAAAAAGCCCTGTCGATCGACAATGTCTTTGTGATTTCGCTGATCTTCGGCTTCTTCGCCATTCCCCGCAAATATCAGTATCGCGCGCTCGTCTGGGGCATCCTGGCCGTCATTATCCTGCGCGGCATCATGATCGCGGTCGGCGCAGCGCTGGTTCAGAACTACAGCTGGATCCTCTACTTCTTCGGCGCCTTCCTCATCGCCACCGGCATCAAGATGCTGATCGTGCCGGAGGGCGATCCGGACGTGTCGAAAAACCCGGTCGTGAAGTTCATGAAGAAGCACATGCGCGTCACCGACCAGTTGCATGCGCAGAAATTCTTCGTGCGCCAGCCCGACACGCAGACCGGCCAGATGGTGCTGTGGGCGACCCCGCTCTTCCTGGCGCTGGTCGTGATCAACATCGCCGACCTTGTCTTCGCGGTGGACTCGGTGCCGGCGATCTTCGCCATAACCACCGACACCTTCATCGTCTACACCGCCAACATCATGGCCATCCTCGGCCTGCGCGCGCTCTATTTTGCGCTGGCGGCGATGGTTCACCGCTTTCACTACCTCAAGTACTCGCTGGCGATCGTGCTGGTCTTCATCGGCCTCAAGATCTTCTGGAACAACCTCGTGGGCAAGTTCCCGCCCGAGTACTCGCTGGGCATCACCATCGCGCTGATCGCGGCCGGCATCTTCTACTCGCTGTGGAAGACCCGGAACGATCCGGCAGCTCCCCGCCCGGCGGAGTGACGCCAGGCCGTCGATGGCCATCCATGAGGAAGGGCCGCCCCTGCATGGGCGGCCCTTTGCTTTTGCCGGTCGCCAGACAGCGCGGCTCACGAACAGGGTCGGGCCGCGCGACCAGCTCAACCAGGGTTCCATCGAAATCGAGGAAGAAGGCAGGGCGCTGACAGGACAGGGACGTCCAGGAGCGGGATTCAAACATCGGCCAAGGGAGTCGTCTGCGCCTCATCTGCTCATGCCTTGCCGAGATCCCCCGGCTCGCGAGGTCCGAAGCCCTGCCGCCGAAGAGGCGGGAACATGGTTGGGCTCAAAAATGCGAGGGTTGCGACCCGTCAGAGCCGCGGAGCCTGAATGCGTGAGCGCAGCCAAGGTTGCGGTTGCGCTGGAGGCGACAAAGCTGGATGTCTCGAGCGGACAAAAGCGGCGACGCAGCCGTTTTCCGGGGCTCCATGCCTTGCCTGACCGCAGGAGGCATTTGTCCGCCAGAACGGGGGCCCAAAAGGTGGACTGCGACGGAGCGCGTCGGCGTCAGGACAGGCTCGGCGGAGCGATCTGGGCGCTCAGCATGCAGATCACCCCGCTCTCGGGAAACTCGATCCGGACCTCGCCGGCGAGATCTGCCCCAAGCACACCCTCGACCAGACGCGATCCGAACCCACGCCGGCTGGGCGGGGTCACGGGCGGCCCGCCGCTCTCCGTCCAGACAAGCGACAGGCGCGGGCCTTCGAGGGACCAGACGATGTCGACGCGGCCGGCTTCGGTGGAGAGCGCGCCATATTTGCCTGCATTTGTGGCAAGTTCGTGCAGGCACATCGTCAAGGCCAGCGCCGCCTTGGCCGGAAGCGCGGCATCCGGCCCCGAAAGCGCGACGCGGTCCGAGCCCGGATCGAAATGGGCGGCAAGCGCCTTCTCGATAACGGCGCGCAGGCGCGCTCCTGACCATTCGTCCCGCACCAGCAGATCATGTGCGCCGGCGAGCGCGATCAACCGGCCGTTCAAGGCTTCGCGCGCCTCCGGCTTCGCATTGTCGCCCTTGAGCGTCTGCGAGGCGATGGCCTTCACCGTGGCGAGCGTGTTCTTGACGCGGTGGTTGAGCTCCTCGACCAGGAGCCGCCTGTCGGCTTCGGCCTTCTTGCGGTCGGTCACGTCGCGCACCGTGCCGACGACGCGGACCGGCAACTCGCCGTCGAAACTGGCGTCGCCATGGGCGATCATCCAGCGCGTCCGCCCGTCGATCCGGTTGATGACCCGGTATTCGACGACGAAGCGCCGCGACCCCGCAGGATCGAGCGCGGCGGCGAGGAAGCTCTCCACCGGCGCCACATCATCGGGATGCAGCCCGGACAGGAAGGTGTCGTTGGTGATGGCCTCGTCGTCCGGAACGCCCCAGATGCGGCGGACCGCCTGGTCCCATTGCAGCGCGCCGGTGCGCGGGTCGAAATCGAAGACGCCGAGTTCGCCTGCGACCAGCGCGGAAGCAAGCCGCGCCTCGCTTTCCTGCACGCGCATTTCCGAGCGCCGACGTTCGCTCAGATCCACGAAGCTGATGGCGATGCCGTCATCGACCTTGGCGCAGATCGCGCGGATGTAAAGATCCAGCCCCTCGTGCTGGTAGGTGAACTCCCGCCTCCAGGGCTCGCCGGTCTCGACGACGCGGGCATAGGCATCGAAGAGGCCTTCCTCGCGATTGCCCGGCATCTCTTCCAGCAAGCTTCGCCCGACGAACCAGTCACGGGGTTTGCCGGCGATCCGCGCCCCGGCGTCATTGACGTAGCTCCAGCGAAAATCGGCGATGGCGCCGCCTTCGTCGCGTACGCTGTCGAGCACCATGAAGCCGTCGATCGAGGTTTCCTGGACGGCGCGAAAGCGTGTCTCGCTCCGGCGCAGCGCCGCTTCTGTGGCCGTCATCTCGGTGATGTCGGCCACGACGTCGATGAGCCGCTCCACGGAGCCGTCCGGGCCGCGCTGGGAAACCTCCGTGTGTCCGAGCAGCGACAACACAACGCCATCGGGCCGCCTGATGCGGTAGCGCACCTGCAGCCGGTCCTGCTTGGCGAGCGTGCGGCAGACCTCATCAGCCACTCCGGCATCATCAGGATGCAGCGCAAGTCGCCACTCGTCCGCCGGGCCGCCGACCGCGCCATACGGTCCCGGAAGGGCGAGCCCGAACAGGCTCTTGCCCTCATCCGACCAGATGCGGCGCAGGTTCACCAAATCGGTCTCCCAGGCGCCGATCCGGCCCACCCGCAGGGCGGACCGGTAGCGGATCTCCGTCTCGCGCAGGTACTGGGCCATTTTCTGCTCTGCCGTGACATCGCGGAACAGCAGCGCCACCTGCCGCTCAGGCAGCGACTTGGTGCGGAATGCATAGACGTCGAACCAGCGGCCCATAGGCTTCGCATCGTGGCGAAAGCGCGTGGCCTCGCCGGTGCGCGCCACGCGCCCAAAGACATCGAACCAGAAGGCTTCTAGATCCGGCACGAGAGACTTGATGGTCTTCCCGACCACGTCCGTTAGCCCCGTCTGGCATGCGAAGCCGGCGTTCACGTCGATGAAGAGGTAATCGGTCGCGCGCCCCGCCGCGTCGAACTCCATCTCGATCAGGGCAAAGCCCTGGTCGACAGCCTGGCAGAGTTCGCGGTAGAGCGTGGGATCGGCGCCGGGGGCGCCTCGCCCGACGGCGTGACCGACCCCTCGGGCAGGCTCCGTGCTGTCTCCACGATCAGCGAAGTCGTCGCGCATCAAGTGGGCCCTGCCATGGCATGTGAATGACGTAAATCACGAGTTCGCGATCGCGCAAGCCGTCGAGCCCGCATCGGGCGGCAAGCTGCGAGCAGCCCGCTCAAGCCTCAGCACCCGGCCGGCCACGGCGTCGAGCTTCGCCAGCAGCGCCGGATCACGCGCGTCGGGCCTGGTCATGATCGCGCCGTCGAGGGCGCGGTCAGACTTGACCGGACAGGCCTCATGCTCGGCGGGGAAATCGCGCGCCAGCCGGGCGATCAGCCTCGCCGCGCTCGCCGCGTTGGACTTCACCGTGGCGATGACGGCCGCAACGTCCACGACGTCATGTTCGGGATGCCAGCAGTCGAAATCGGTGACCATCGCCACGGTCGCATAGGTGATTTCGGCCTCACGTGCGAGCTTGGCCTCCGGCATGTTGGTCATCCCGATCACATCATGGCCGCTGGCCCTGTAGCCTTGCGACTCGGCCAGAGACGAAAACTGCGGTCCCTCCATGCACAGATAGGTTCCGCCCGTAACGGCAGGCACATCCTCGTCGCGTGCGGCCTTGGCGAGGCGCGCCTGCAGCAGCGGCCCCACCGGATGCGCCATCGAGACATGGGCGACGCAGCCAGCGCCGAAGAATGAGCTTGCCCGGCGAAAGGTCCGGTCCACAAACTGGTCCACGAAAACCAGAAGCCCCGGATGCAGCTGCGCCTTCAACGAGCCGCAGGCCGAAAGCGCCACGATGTCGGTGACGCCCATCCGCTTCATCGCGTCGATATTGGCCCGGTAGTTGATGTCGGAGGGGGAAAACAGGTGCCCCCGGCCATGACGCGGCAGGAACACCACAGTGGTGGCGCCGATGCGCCCGATGCGCAGGGAGTCGGATGGGGCGCCCCAGGGCGTCGCCACCGTGCGCTCCTCCACATCCTCCATACCCGGCAGATCATAGACGCCCGAGCCTCCGATCACGCCCAGGATTGACTTCACCATGCCTCACGCTCCCTGTCGGCCGGCAACGCCGATCTCCACACCTCACCATGGGTCAATCTGGCCCGCTCCGCAATGGCAAGGCGACGGGGCCAGCCAACGGCGCCGTGCTTGGTCCGGCGCTCGGGCCATGGCGTCCACCAGCGGGGCCGTGGCGGCATCGGCAGGAAGACCCGCGCTGAGGCCAGGGCGACCTCGCCGGACATCCCCGGCTGAAGCCTGCGATCATCGTGACCGGGTTGGCTTGCCGCGCGCCATGCCGTGCTTCGCCTTGCCTCCTGGCGAAAAACGCGCACCATGAGGCCAGCCCATCATGGCGAAGCGGAGGCTGGCACATGCAACGGACGCGGCGGCAGATCCTTTCAAGCGCAGGCGCGACGATGGCGGGGCTGGCCATGCCGGCGCTGTCTCGCAGAAGCTGGGCCCAGGGCGCGCCCCGTCAGGGCGGCATCCTCACCGTGGCGGCCGACACCGAGCCGCGCAACCTCAATCCCGCCATGGTGGCGTCCAACGGCGTGTTCTATGTCGCGTCCAAGGTTATCGAGCCCTTGGCGGAAATGGCCGAGGGCGGCGACGGGCTCGCTCCGCGCCTCGCCACCTCCTGGCAGGGCGCTCCCGAAGGGCGCAGCATCACCTTCACGCTGCGCGAGGGCGTATCCTGGCATGACGGGCGGCCGTTCACCTCGGCTGATGTCGCCTTCAGCGCCATGCGCCTGTGGAAGCCGCTGCAGAATCTCGGCCGCGTCGTCTTCAGGAACCTCGAGGCCGTCGACACACCCGATGCCCGCACGGCGATCTTCCGCTTTTCCGAGCCCACGCCGTTCCAGCTCATCCGCAATGCCCTGCCGGGGCTCGCCAGCGTCGTGCCGAAGCATCTGTATGAAACGGGGGACATCGCCGCCAACGCGGCCAATGCGCGGCTGGTCGGCACGGGGCCTTTCCGCTTCGCCGAACACCGTCCGGGCGAGTTCTACCGCCTCGATCGCAACGGCGCCTATTGGGAGGCGGGCAGGCCCTATCTGGACCAGATCATCTACCGCGTGCTCCCCGATCGCGGCGCCATCGCTGCCGCCCTCGAAGCCAACCAGATACAGCTGGCCGCCTTTTCGGCCGTGCCGCTGGCCGATCTCGAACGCCTCGCCAAGGTGCCCGGCATCGCGGTGATCCCGCAAGGCTATGACGGCATCACCTACCAGCTCACGGTCGAGATCAACCATCGCCGCAAGGAACTGGCCAATCCACTGGTGCGCCGGGCCATCGCCCACGCCATCGATCGCAACTTCGTGGTTGACACCATCTTCCTGGGCTACGCCAAGCCGTCCAACGGACCCATCCCGGCCTTCGACAGCCAGTTCCATGCGCATGACGTGCCTGCCACCGCGTTCGACCGACGCCGGGCCGAGGCGCTGCTGGACGAGGCCGGGCTGCCGCGAGGCGCCGGCGGCATGCGCTTTGCGCTCCGGCTTCTGCCGGCGCCCTGGTTCGAGCAGACCCGGCAGTTCGGCGACTATCTGCGCCAGACCTTGCGCGCGGTCGGCATCGACGCCCAGATCGTCAACAACGATCCTGCGGCGCATCTGCGCGCGGTCTACACCGATCACGCCTTCGATCTGGCCGTCGGCTCGCCGGTCTATCGCAACGATCCGGCAATCTCGACCACCATCCTCTATGAAAGCGGATTGCCGGCTGGCGTGCCCTTCTCCAATCAGTATGGCTATGCCAGCAGCGCGATGGACACGCTGATCCGGTCTGCGGCCGGAACCGTCGACGCTGGCGAGCGCACCCAGCTTTACCGCGAGTTCCAGCGGCTGGCGGGCGCGGAGCTGCCGCTGATCCATGTCGCCGAGTTCACCTTCGTCACGGTCGCACGCAAATCGGTAATGAACGTAGCGAACAACCCGCGCTGGGCCACCTCGCACTGGTCCGACACCTGGCTCAGCCCATGACGCGGCTGCCCCGCAGCACGCGGCGTCCACGCTCCCGGACCGGACGGGCGCGCACGCGATGACCCGCGCCGCCCGCATCATCCTGCTGCGCCTTCTGAGCATGGCGCCGACCCTGCTGGTCGTCGCGTGCGGCGCGTTCCTGCTGCTGGAATTCGCGCCCGGCGATGCCGTCGATGCGTATCTGGCGCAGACCGGGGGCGATGCGGGCTACGCGGCGGAGTTGCGGCGCTCGCTTGGGCTGGGCGGAACGGTGCTCGAGCGTCTGTCAGGCTTCCTTCTGTCGCTGGCATCGCTGGATCTTGGCCGCTCGGTCATCTTCTCCCGGCCGGTCGCCAGCGTCATCGCGGAGCGGCTGCCGAACACGCTGCTGCTGATGGCGACCACCACGCTGCTCGCCGGCGGCATGGGCCTCGCCCTCGGCATCGTGGCGGGGCGCAGGCCCGGATCATGGACGGACTGCGCCGTCTCGACGGCCGCGCTGGGGTTGCTTGCGCTGCCCAATTTCTGGCTGGCGCTGGTGCTGGTCGTGGCCCTTGCCGTGATGTGGCCGATCTTTCCCGTCAGCGGGCTTGGCGGCGTGACCCTGGGCGCGGGCTGGCTGGGAAGCGCTGTCGAAACAGCCCGGCACCTGGTCCTGCCGACCCTGGCGCTCGGCGCGGGCTACATCGCGCTGTACCTGCGCACGGTGCGCGCCGGCATGATCGAGGCATGGAGCGCCGACCATGTGCGTGCGGCACGGGCCAGAGGCCTCGCCGAGCGCGATGTGCTGAGGCGGGGCGTAGTACGCCCGGCGCTGCTGCCCACGGTCGTCGTTGCAGGCCAGAACATCGGCACGCTGGTGGGCGGCAGCGTGGTGGTCGAGACCGTCTTCGCCATTCCCGGCATGGGCCGGCTCGCCTTCGAGGCCGTCACCGGGCGCGACACGGCGCTTATGGTGGGCGTGGTGATGACCGCCACCTTGCTCGTGCTGGCGATCAACCTCGTCGTCGACCTCGCGCTCGCCCGGCTCGATCCGCGCATCGGGGCGGCCGATGCGTGACTCGGCAGCCTTGACGGCGCTGTCCCATCCCGCCGGGCTGGCGGGCGCGGTCCTGCTGCTGGGCGCGGCCTTGATGGCGCTCGCCGCACCCTGGCTACTGCCGGCCGATCCCTTCGACATCGTGGGCCGGCCGCTGCTGCCGCCCTTCGCCCTCGCCGGGCATCCGCTCGGCACGGATCGCCTCGGGCGGGACATGCTCGCCATGATCGTGCATGGCGCGGCGCCAAGCCTGCTCACCGCGCTCGCAGTGGCCGCGGTCGCGCTTGGCGTGGGGCTTGTGGCTGGCGCGCTGGCGGGCATGCTGGGCGGCTGGGCCGATGAAGCCATCATGCGAGTGGCGGACGCGCTGCAGACCGTGCCCTCCTTCGTCGTCGCATTGGCGGTGGTATCCGTGACCGGGCCTTCGCTGGCGGGGCTCGTGGCGGCGCTCTCGCTCAGCGCCTGGACCGGGCCGGCCCGCATCGTGCGGGCCGAGGTGCTGCGGCTGCGCGAGGCGCCCTTCGTCGAGGCCTCGCTCCTGCTGGGGCGAAGCCGCGCTGCGGTCGCCCTCGAGGTGGTGCTGCCCAATGCGCTGAACGTGGCGCTGGCGCTGGTGGCGGTGATCGTGGCCGGCGCGCTGCTCTCCGAGGCGGCGCTGTCCTTTCTCGGCCTTGGCGACCCCAACCGGCCAAGCTGGGGCGCGCTGATCGCCGAAGGCCGGCAGGTGATGCGGACAGCCCCCCATGTCATCATCGCGCCAGGCGTTGCGCTCTTTCTCGCCGTGCTCGCCGTCAGCCTCCTGGGCGAGGCTGTCTCGCAAGCATTGTCCAGGCGCAACAGCTGAGGAGCCCTCCATGCCTGCTTCCGCCGAGACCCTGCGCCGCGAACTGGCCGACGCCTTCCGCAACCGCGCCCATCTGTATCGTCTCATGCTCGATGTCATCGGCGAGCGGCATGGGCCGGCGGAGGCCGAGGCGATCCTGATGGAGGTCTGCGAGCGGCGCGGACGCGAGGTCGCGCCGCTGCTCTTCGGCGGAATGCAGCCCGAGCCCGAAGCCGTTGCGAGACGATTTCTCTCTGTGAGCCCCGATGGCGGCGACCTTTATCCGCATGACGCCGAAGCGGCGCCGGGCCGCTTCACCATCGCGGTGCATGCCTGCCCGCTCAAGCAGGCCTGGCTCGATTCAGGCCTTGCCGCCGACACCGTGGCGACGCTGTGCCGCATCGCCGGAGCCTTCGACAAGGGCCTGTTCGAGGGGGCGGGGCTCGGCTTCGAGAACTCGACCTGGAGCGAGGCGCGCGGCGGCGGCTGCTGCCGCATCACCCTGCGCGCGCCGGAAGGCGGCAAGGTCCCCGTAGCCTGAAACTGCTCAGCGCGCCTTTGGCAGCAGGAATGTGAGCAGGCCCACCGCCGGCAGCCAGGCGCAGAGCTGGAACACCTGCACGATGCCGATGCGGTCGGCCAGAACGCCGAGGCCGGCCGCGGCCAGCCCGCCCAGCCCGAAGGCAAGCCCATAGAACAGGCCGCCGACGAACCCGACCCGGTGCGGCACAAGATCGATGGCGTAGATCAGGATCGAGGAGAAGGCGCTCGCCATGATGAGGCTGATGATGACGCTGAGCACGCCGGTCCAGAACAGGTCGGCATGGGGCAGGATCAGCGCAAAAGGCAGCGAGCCCAGGATCGACAGCCAGATGACGCGGTCGCGCCCGATCCGGTCGCCCACCATGCCGCCGATGATCACGCCCAGCGCGCCGACCACAAGATAGAGGAACAGCATCAATTGCGAGAGCTGCACCGTCACGCCGAAGCGCTCGATGAGATAGAAGGTGTAATAGGAGGTGAAGCCCGAAGTGTAGGCGTTCTTCGAGAACAGCAGCACGATCAGGATCGCCATGGCTAGCGCCACATGCCCCGCCGGCAGACGCGACGGCGCGGCCTCGGCGGCGTCAGCGGCGCGCGATGCGGCCTGCTCCTTGCGCAGCGCGACATAGCGCCGGGCCGTCCATCTCATCAGCACCATCGCAGCCAGCGCCACGATGGATATCCAGGCCAGGCTCGTCTGCCCGCGCGGCACCACGATCAGCGCCGCCAGCAGCGGACCCGCCGCATAGCCGGCATGGCCGCCGATCTGGAACACGCCCTGCGCGAGGCCCTGCTGACCGGCCGAGGCATGGCGCGCCATGCGCGTCGCCTCCGGGTGGAACACCGCCGAGCCGAGCCCGACCAGCGCAGCCGACAGGAGCACCATCCCATAGCTTCCGGCAAAGGCGAGCCCGAGCAGGCCCGCCAGTGTCGATCCCATGCCCGCCACCATGGCATAGGGCCAGGGGCGGCGATCCGTGAGGTAGCCCAGCAGCGGCTGCAACAGCGAGGATGTGACCTGGAAGGACAGGGTGATGAGCCCGATCCGCGTGAAGTCGAGCTGATAGGCCTCCTTGAGAAGCGGGTAGATCGCTGGGATCATCGACTGGATCAGGTCGTTGAGCAGATGCGCGACGCTCAAGGCGGCGAGCACGGGCATCAGCGGACGGGCGGCGGCCGGAGCCAGGGGAAGCGTGGTCATGTCCGTTAGCTTTCCGCGGCCAGACCCGGCCGGTCAATGCCGCAGCAGTGCAAGCCGCGCATGGCCCGCATCATGCTGATGCGGGCCAGAGCGACGCGGCGGCTGCAGAAGGGGGCGCGCGGGCGGCCTGGGCCACTTGCAGTCACCAGGCGTTTGCTTGGCGGTGATGGCGATGCCGCTCCGCAGGCGAGGACCGGCGGAGCCTCCGTAACGATGGGTTGGCCATCGGCGAAATGAGCGTCTGCACTTGCGGTCCAAGGGGCCCTTGGCCGCGCGCGAAACGACGCGTCGAAGGAAACCGAGATCTGAACGTCCACGAGCCTGACACGTCGAACCCTGATGGCACCCGGCGCGCGTGGCCGGCGTCGCGCGGCGCCGCAGCCCGGCAAAGGCCGGGGCGCGTGGCCTCCAGGCTGGATGCGGAAGCCGGGCTTCCCGGCAGCATGATCCTGCATCGGGTCGAGGCCAATGGCGTCCGCATCAGGAACCGGGCCCCTCCTGACGGCTCAGACCGCGAGAGGAACGAGCCCCCGCTCGATGGCGGCGCGGCGCGGCTCGAGGAAAGGCGGCAGCGCCAGCTTCTCGCCAAGCGTCTCCATGGGCTCGTCGACATCGAAGCCCGGGCCATCGGTCGCCAGCTCGAAGAGGATGCCGTTCGGCTCGCGGAAGTACAGCGAGCGGAAGTAATGGCGATCGACCGGCCCGCTATTGGGATAGCGCGCGGTCGACAGGCGCGCCGCCCAGGCATCGTAATCCTCGAAGGTCGGAATGCGCAGCGCCAGATGATGCACCGCGCCCGCCCCCTCGCGGGCGACGGGCTTGTGCGGCTCGACAGCCACATGGAGCTCCGCCGCAGGCCCGCCTGCGCCGATGGCATAGACATGAAGCTCGCCATCGGCGAGGGCAGCGTCGCGGAACTGCCCTGCCGGGGACAGGCCGAGAAGGCGCTGCAGCACCATGTCGGTGGGCTGAAGATCGGGCACGCTCAGGACCATCGGCCCGAGGCCCCGGATCTGATGATGCGGCGGAACGGAGCTTTTCTCCCAGATCTCGCCATCCCCTTCGCCGCCATCGTCGACAAGCATGAGACGCTGACCCTCATGATCCTCGAAATCGAGGACAAGCCGGCCGTTGCGCTCCACGACGCCGCCATGCGCGATGCCGGCGGCGGCGAGGCGCTGCGCCCACCATTCCAGCGCGGCCTCGCCCGTGACGCGCAGCCCCGTGCGGATCACCGAGCGCGTGCCACGCTGTGCAGGCGGGACGGGCCATTGGAAGAAGGTGATGTCGCTGCCGGGGCTGGCGCGGCCATCGCCGTAGAACAGATGATAGGCCGAGGTGTCGTCCTGATTCACGGTGCGCTTGACAAGGCGCATGCCGAGCACCTGCGTGTAGAAGCGGTGATTGGCGGCCGCATCGGCGCAGATGGCTGTGAGATGATGAAGGCCGGTGAGGGACATGGGTGCGCTCCTGTGGGCCCGACATGGGCGCCGGGTTCATGCCTCGCAGATAGGGTCCGCCCCGGCCGGTTTCAGCGCCACGGGGGCCGGCACGAGCTTGCACATCTGCAAGGAACTGGCAGGTGAAGCTTCGGCAGAGCATCATGCATCCAATCTTGCCATGCGCATCGTCTCTCAAGCGGTCTGATCATCATCATGCATACAATACGCGAGAGCGCGGATGCATCCGGGTGATGTGCCGAGCAGCTGACCGGCGAACGACGACTGTCGTGTGCAGTCCCCGGACGTGGCGCAGCTTCTGATCATCACTGGCTGCTATGGGGATGAGCCCGGGCGGTTTCGTCAGGCCGCGACGGCGGGCAGGCTGGTGAGGGGACGATCGCTCATCGGCGCGATGGTTTCCAGCGTCATGCAGCGTGCGCGCTGGACGGCCCCTTCATCGTTCCGTTCGAGCAGGATGGCGTCGGCGCGGCGAGGATGCGCCCGGGCTTGAGCGCAAGCGGGCGCTGCGCCATCATGGTCCATGCCCCTTGCGGCCAGGAGGCCCGGCCAGGAGGCCCGGCCAAGAGGCCCCGCCCGGCATGCTGGAGTGGCATGCTGGCAGGCAGTCTGGCTTGGGAGTCTGGCTTGGCAGCGCGCGGAGAACCGGCTGATGCAACCTTTGTCCGGGCTCCTTGTGCTCGATTTCTCCACGCTGCTGCCGGGTCCCATGGCCAGCCTGCTGCTGGCCGAGGCTGGCGCCGAGGTCATCAGGATCGAGCGGCCCGGACGCGGCGAGGACATGCGGGCCTATGCCCCGCTCTGGGGAAGGGACAGCGCCAGCTTCGCCCTTCTCAACCGGGGCAAGGCCTCCCTCGCGCTTGACCTCAAGGACCCTGCCGACCGCGCCCATCTCGGACCGCAGCTGAGCCCGCGCCGGGATCGGCCATGTTGACGCGGCCGGGCCGGGCGGTCTCTATGGCGGCGCGGTCGCAGGGTGCGCCCGGTCAGGAGAAGGCTGATGACGCTCCGTGCCGTCTTCATCTGCGACAGCGCGCGCACGCCCATCGGGCGCTATGGCGGCGCGCTGGCCCGTGTGCGCGCCGATGATCTCGCCGCCGTGCCGATCCGCGCCCTGCTGGCGCGCAACCCGGGGCTGGACCCTGCCTCGATCGAGGAGGTCCATCTCGGCTGCTCCAACCAGGCCGGCGAGGACAACCGCAATGTCGCGCGCATGGCGCTGCTGCTGGCTGGTCTGCCAGCGAGCGTGCCGGGCGTGACCCTCAACCGCCTCTGCGCCTCGGGGATGGATGCGGTGGGCGCGGCGGCGCGCGCCATCATGGCCGGCGAGATCGAGCTCGCCATCGCCGGTGGGGTCGAGAGCATGAGCCGCGCGCCCTTCGTGATGCCGAAAGCCACCGAAGCCTTCACCCGGACGAACGAGGTGCACGACACGACCATCGGCTGGCGTTTCGTGAACCCGCTGATGAAGGCACAATACGGCGTCGATTCCATGCCCGAGACTGCGGAGAACGTCGCAGAGGCGTTCGGGATCAGCCGCGAGGATCAGGATGGCTTCGCGCTCCGCTCCCAGCAGCGCGCGGCCAGCGCCGCAGCAGCCGGGATCCTCGCCGGGGAGATCGTGGCCGTGGATGTCCCGGCCGGCCGAGGCGCCAGCCAACCGGTGGCCACGGACGAGCATCCCCGCGCCGACACCACTCTGGAGAGCCTGGGCAGGCTGAAGCCTTTCGTGCGCAGCCCCGGCACCGTAACGGCCGGCAACGCTTCCGGCGTCAATGACGGGGCGGCGGCGCTGCTGCTGGCCGGCGAGGCGGCCGTGGCGCGCCATGGGCTCGTGCCGGTGGCGCGCATTCTGGGCATGGCCACGGCCGGCGTGCCGCCCCGCATCATGGGCATCGGGCCCGTGCCGGCCACGCAGAAGCTTCTGGGCCGGCTGGCGCTGGGCCTGGACCAGTTCGACGCCATCGAGCTCAACGAGGCCTTCGCCAGCCAGGCGCTCGCCGTGCTGCGCGGGCTCGGGCTGGATGAGGCCGATGAGCGGGTCAACCCGCATGGCGGGGCGATCGCGCTGGGCCATCCGCTCGGCATGTCTGGCGCGCGCATCGTCATGGCGGCGGCGCGGCAGCTGGTCCGGACCGGCGGCCGCCATGCGCTGGCCACGCTGTGCGTCGGCGTCGGACAAGGCGTCAGCCTTGCGCTCGCACGGGCCTGAACGCCTTGGCCCGCGCCCGGCAGCGACCCGAATCTTCGCCCGAAGGCCAGCGCAGTGTCAGGGGGAGGCGGGTTCTTGCGCGTTCCCTGGCAGCCACTGCGTCGCCAGCCAGCAGGTCGCCAGCATGAGGCCGGAGCCGATCAGGCAGGCCTGAAGCCCGCCCCACTGGTAGAGCAGGCCGGACAAGGCGGTGCCCATGAAGCGCCCGGCTGCATTGGCGGCATAATAGAACCCCACATCCTCGGCCGCCTTCTCCGAGCCCGCATAGGCGAGGATGAGATAGGAGTGCACCGAGGAGTTCACCGCGAAGATGGCGCCGAACAGGCACAGTCCGGCCACCAACACGATGTCGGGCCGGGGCGGGCCAAGCGCCAGCACGAGCGCCAGCGCAAGCGGCACGAGCGTCAGCGCCAGCGACCAGGCCCGCGCCGCCGGCGCCTCACGCGAGAGCCCGTCGGCGCTGCGCCGCACCACCGCCGGGGCCGCAGCCTGAACGAGCCCGTAGCCAATGGTCCACAGCGCGAGGAAGGCCCCCACCATGGGAAAGGTCCAGCCGGCCGCATAGAGGAACACCGGCACGCCGACCACGAACCAGACATCGCGCGCGCCGAAAAGCCCGATCCGTGCCAGCGCCAGCAGGTTCACGCCGCGGCTCTTGCCGAACAGCTCGCGTGCGTTGCTGCTGGCCCTGGCCCTGCCCTTGAGCGGGGGCAGCGAGAGCACGACCCCGGCCAGCACCAGCGCCAGCGCGCCCGCCATGAGCCAGAGCGAAAGCCGGAAGCCGAAGGCCTCGAGCAGCACGCCACCAAGGAAGAAGCCCGCGCCCTTCATCGCGTTCTTGGAGCCGGTGAACCACGCCACCCAGCGGAAAAGCCGGCCCTCGGCGCCGGATTGCGCCTCGACGGCAGTGAGCTTGATCGCGGATTTGGAGGCGGTCTTGGTCAGATCCTTGGCGATGCCGCAGACGCCTTGCGCCAGCACCACCCAGCTCACCAAGAGGGCCGCCTCCCAGCCCGGATTCATGGCCGACAGGATCACGAACCCTGCAATCTGGGTGGCGAGCCCGACGATCAGCATGCGGCGGATGCCATGCCGCGTCGCCAGCCAGCCGCCGATCATGTTGGCGCCGATCCCGGCCGCCTCATAGAGCATGAAAAGAACGGCCAGCGTGAAGGGCGAGTAGCCCAGCTTGAAGAAGGTGAAGAGCACGAGCATGCGCAGCGCGCCGTCGCTGAGCGTGAAGCCCCAGTAGGCAGCGGTGACGATGGCATAGTTCCGCGCGCCCGCGCCCGGCCCTCCGGCCCCGCTGCCGCCAGCCCGCGCCATTGCCGCACTCCCGTCCAAGATCGTCAGCCCCCCTTACGCCCGATCTTAAGGGCGCCGCACATGACATTATGACGACAGCGCCGCCCGGGCGAGGCCCCGGCTTCAGCCTTCGCCGGCCAGCGCCGCCGGATTTGAGATGCGCACGCGCCCGATCGCGTCCGCCACAAGTTCGGCATGGAGACCTGCGTCGGCATCGGCCGAGCCGGCGCGCAGCGCGGCGCAGAGCGCAGCCCGTGCCGCGTCCGCGGCGTCGGCGGCATCGCCGCCCCGCGGCGGGGCCTCGCCCAACTCGCGCAACGCCATGCGCAGGGCGCTGGCCGCCATCAGCGCCTTGTAACGTGCCTCGCCCGCGAGCTGGGGCACGAGTTCGGCCGCGATGGTGCGCTCCACCTCTGCGATCAGCGCAAGGCCCGTGGTTTCCGGTTTCATGCTGGCCTCCATTGCGCAGGGGCCGTCATGTTGAGCACGGCCAGCTCCAGTTCGGCAGCGATGCGCGCCGTGAGCGCATGTTCTAGCGAGGGCTCGCGGCCGGAGGCATGGCGCTCGCCCTGCTGCAGCGCGATGACCGCCCAGCGCAGATGCGCCATCACCTCCCAGTAGCGCACCGCGTCCCCATCGATCGGCAAGCCCCCGCCTGCTGCATAGCCGCGGTGGAAGGCTTCGCGCGAGCCGATCCCGCCAGCCTCGAGCCGGTCGCGCCCGAAGCGCCAGCAGCGCGCGCAGAACCAGCCCAGATCCGCCATGGGGTCGCCCCAGCCGGCGAACTCCCAGTCCAGGATGGCTGTGAGACCCGCGCCATCCACCATGTAGTTGCCGGTCCGGAAATCGCGGTGGACCAGCGTGATCCGCGATGGCGCCGGCGCATGACGCCCGGCCCAGCGCAGGCCCCATTCCAGCGCAGGCCGCACCGCCCCCATGGCGTCGAGCGCGCCGCGCAGGAAGGCGACCTCGGTGCGGGCGGGATCAACCGGCGGTGGGCCAAGAAAGGGCAAAGCGGCGTGGGCGCTGCCATCGGCCGGCGGCCTTGTGGCATGGATCAGGGCGAGTTCCTTGCCGAGCCGCTCGACAAGCGCCTCGCGGTCGCCGCCCAGCGACAGGTCCTTCACGATCCTGGGCCCGAAGGCCACGCCCTCGACCTTGGCCATCAGGGCGAAGGGGCCGGACAGCACAGACGCGTCGTCGCAGAAGGCCACCGGCTCCGGCACCAGAACCCCGGCCGCCCGCGCCAGCCGCAGCAATGCGAACTCCTCGGCCCTGCCATGGCTTGCGCCGATCGTGGCGGGCGCATCCTTGCGCAGCACGAAGCTGCGCGGCCCCGAGGCCAGCGCCGCCTCGACCAGCCAGTTCTCCTGGATCGCGCCGCCCGACAGCCGCGAGATCGTGAGCGTGTCGACCCGCTCGCGCAAGGTTGCGGCCAGCCAGGCGGCAAGGCGCGAGCGGGCGCCTTCATCCATCACGGACCTCTCGATGCGCACTGCTTCGCCCCGTCCTCGTCATGTGCCTCAGCCCGCAAGGGATGCACGCCTGCCCTGCGCCGCGCAAGCGCTGGGCCGATGCTCCTGCTTGACATGGGCCGCGCTGTTCCATGATCGAACCACAGGCCATGCCGCCAGATTTGGCGGTGCGGGCCCGGCAGGCTCATGTATATCGATGGCGATCATCAGAGAAAAAGGAGCTCCCATGGCTGGCGCCATCTATCCCGATCTTGCGGGCAAGACCGTTCTCGTCACCGGCGGCGGCAGCGGCATTGGAGAAGCCATCGTCCGGCGCTTCGCCGCGCAGGGCGCGCGGACCGGATTCATCGACATCGCGCGCGAGCCGTCGGAGGCGCTGTTGGCGGACCTCAAGGGGCAAGGCCGCGACGTGGCGTTCGCCCATGCGGACCTCACCGACATCGAGGCCCTGCGCGCCGGCATCGCCGGGCTGCGGGCGGCGCTGGGGCCCGTGCAGGTGCTCGTCAACAATGCCGCCCATGACCAGCGCCATGCCACGCTCGCCGTGACGCCCGAATACTGGGATGACCGCATGGCGGTGAACATCCGCCACCAGTTCTTCGCGGCGCAGGCCGTGCTGCCCGACATGATCGCGGCAGGCGCTGGCTCCATCATCAATTTCGGCTCGACCTCGTGGATGATCGGCCAGGGCGGCATGGCGGCCTATACGGCGGCGAAATCGGCGGTGCTCGGGCTCACGCGCTCGCTGGCGCGCGATTTCGGCAAGCACAACATCCGCGTCAACAGCATCGCGCCAGGCTGGATCATGACCCAGCGCCAGATCGACCTGTGGCTCACCCCCGAGAGCGAGGCCGAGCTGATGCAGCGCCAGTGCCTCAAGCGCAAGCTCGTGCCGGACGAGATCGCCAGCGCGACGCTGTTCTTCGCCTCCGACGAGGCCAGCGCCTGCACGGCGCAGCAATACATCGTGGATGGCGGGTGGGTTTGAGGCCCGGCCCCGCCGCCGCCCTTTCACGGCCGCTTCGCCCGCAGCCTGAACGGACGCGCAGCGCCCTCAGGCCGCCGGCGCAAGCTCCGCGAGCAGCCGGGGCATCTGCTGCTTGACCTTGAAGAAGCCTGCGGTGGCGTGGGGCCAGATGGCGCTGTCCCAGTCGCGCCGCCATTCGCACAGCGCGATGCCGCGCGCAGCGAGCGCGGGCTGGGCCTCCACCAGCCAGTCGCGCACCGGGCCTTGCGCGACATAGGGCGTGACGATCTGGCTGGCTCCGGCCTCGGCCGCCCACCGCGCCAGATCGGACACGGGTCCCGCATGCAGCCTGACGGGAGCCGGGCCGGCCCGCCTGGCCGCGTCGGCCAGCGCGCCCTCATCGAACATGGCCACAGCCCCGGCCACTGTCCCCGGCGAGCGCAGATGCGTGGCCGACAACGTGGCGCATGAGACGATGGCGAGGCTCGGCAGATCGAACTCCTCGACAAGCCCGTCCTCGTCGGTGATCAGCAGCGCTGTCGGCTGCCCCTCGCGCGGAGCCGTCACCGACCGCAGCGGCAGCAGCGGCGGCAAGCCGTCGGGCTCCTCCGCCTCCAGCCCCTGGACCACTGTCGCCAGGTCGCTGTCGCGCGGCGAGAAGCGCTGGCCTGTAAAGGTCGCGATGTTCCAGGCCTGCGCCTGATAGGGCTTGCCGCGCGTGTGCAGGCCCGCCACCCAGCGCCAGCCCAGCATGTTCGACGCCGCATCGCCATCGATGAGGTGGCGATGGAAGAAGTCCGCCCCCAGGCGCCAGGGCAGGCCGAAGGTGAAGATCCAGATCGAGGCGAACCACATCCGGGCATGGTTGTGCAGATAGCCCGTCTCCACCAGTTCCTCGGCCCAGGCATCGAAGCATGCGAGGCCGGTTTCCCCGGCCTGGGCGCGGGCGACCTCCCCCCTCAGGCGCCTGTCCGCGTCCATGGCGGCGATGTCGCCGCGAAGACCGGCGGCATAGCTGCGCCAGGCCTGCGGGCGGCGCTCGAGCCAGCCCTTGAAGTAGCTGCGCCAGAACACCTCCTGGATGAATTTTTCGGCCTCGTCCGGCCCGTGCGCCGCCAGCGCGGCGGCCACCACCTCGCGCTCGCTCAGCAGCCTGCGCCGGATATAGGGCGAAAGGCCGGAGACGGCCCGGTGCGCTCCGGGGCCATGGTCATGGTTGCGCCCTTCGGCATAGCGCCGCCCCATCCGGGGAACAAAGGCACGCAGGGCATGGAGACCCGCTTCGCGGCTCGGGTTGAGGGGTGACATCGAAGCGGCCTTTCGCGTGACAGCCGCGTAGATCGTCGCCCGTGCGCACCCGTTCAATGCGGTGCGACGCCGCGTCGGCTGCGGCGCGGACCTCGCCCGCCGCGCGCGGGATTGTCAGGCCGGGCGCAGGCCCAGCATCTGGCGCGCCTGCCGCCAGGTCGCGACCTGGCGTCCGTGACGCGCGCAGATTTCAGCAGCTCGCCGCACCAGCGCTGCGTTCGAGGGCGCGAGGCGCTCCCGATCGAGCCGGACATTGTCCTCCATGCCTGTGCGCGTGTGCCCGCCCCGGGCGATGGCCCATTCGTTGAGCAGGATCTGGGCCGGCCCGATGCCGGCCGCGCACCAGAGCGCATCGGGCGCAAGCCGCTTCAGCGTGGCGATGTAGATGTCGAGTATGGCCTCGTCCGCCGGCATGGCGTTCTTCACGCCCATGACGAACTGCACATACAAAGGCCCCTTGAGCCGGCCATCCGCCGCCATGCGCGTGGCCTGCACGATGTGGGACAGATCGAAGGCCTCGATCTCGGGCTTCACCTCATGGGCGATCATCTCGCTCGCGAGCCAGTCCACGAGATCGGGCGGATTCTCATAGACCCGGGTCGGGAAGTTATTGGAGCCGACCGAGAGCGAGGCCATGTCGGGATTGAGCTTCAGCATGCCGCCGCGCTCGCGCCCCGCGCCGGAGCGCCCGCCTGTCGAAAGCTGGATGATGAGGCCCGGACAATGCTTCTCCAGCCCCTCCTTGAGGCGGGCGAAGCGCTCGGGATCGGAGGTCGGCTTGCCATCGTCGTCGCGCACATGGCAATGCGCGATCGCCGCGCCGGCCTCGAAAGCCTCATGCGTGCTCTCGATCTGCTCGGCGATGGTGATCGGCACGGCCGGATTGTCCGCCTTCGTCGGGACGCTGCCAGTGATGGCGATGCACAGGATGCAAGGTGTCGCAGCTTCGCTCATGGCGGCCTCAGATATCGAGAAACACGGTTTCGCCATCGCCCTGGAGGCGGATGTCGAAGCGATAGACCGCTTGGCCCTCGCCGGGCTGGCGGCGGGCAAGCAGGGTCTCGCGGCGATGCCCCTGTTCGATCAGGTTGAGAACCGGATCGGCGGCATTGGCGGCCGCTTCGTCGGAGAAATACAGCCGGGTGTTCAGCCCGATGTTGATGCCCCGCGCTACCAGCCACAGACTGATGTGCGGAGCCATGAGCCGGCCAGACCGGTCGCGCACCGGGCCGGGCTTGATGGTGTCGAATTGCCAGAGCCCGGTGTCGAAATCCGGGATGACGCGCCCCCAGCCCCTGAAGCCCGGCGCCACCTCGGCGCAGCGCGGATCGCCCGGATGGGGATGGATGCCGTTGGCGTCGGCCTGCCAGGTTTCGATGAGCACGTCCTTCACCGGCGCGTCCGTGCCGTCGCGCACCACGCCCTCGATGCGGATGCGCTCCCCGGCCGCATTCGGCCCCGCTATGTCGAGCCCCAGCTCATTGCGATAGATCGCGAAGCCTGCGGCGCCGGGCGCCAGACCGATATGAACGAACGGACCAGCCGTCTGCGAGGCGGTCTCCTTGAGTTCGGGCAGGGCTTGAGGCATCTCTCAGTTTCCTTCCAGCCGGTTCTCGAACAGGGTCGAGCGGGAGCCGCGCAGCACGATGTCGAACTTGTAGGCGAGGCAATCGAGCGGCACGGCGGCGTTCATGTCGAGCGGGGCGATGAGCTGCTCGATGGCCCGCGGGTCCGGGATGGAGCGCACGATGGGGCAGCGCTGGATCAGCGGATCGCCCTCGAAATACATCTGTGTGATGAGCCGCTGGGCGAATCCCGCGCCGAACACGGAGATGTGGATGTGCGCCGGCCGCCAGTTGTTCACCCAGTTGCGCCAGGGATAGGCGCCAGGCTTGATGGTGCGGAAGGCATAGGAGCCTGCTGCATCGGTGATGGTGCGGCCGCAGCCGCCGAAATTGGGGTCGATGGGCGCAAGATAGCTGTCCTTGCGGTGCCTGTAGCGCCCGCCGGCATTGGCCTGCCAGATTTCCACCAGCGTCTGCGGCACCGGCCGGCCGCACTCATCGAGCACGCGCCCATGCAGGATGATCCGCTCGCCGATGGGATCGCCGCCATGGGCGTAGTTCCGGATGAGGTCGGCATCGAGCGGATCGATGTCGCCATGGCCGAAGACCGGGCCCGTGAGCTCCGACGGCGTGTTCTCGATCGACAGCAGCGCCAGCCGCGGCGAGCGGGCCACGGAGGTCTTGTAGTCAGGCGCAAGCGCCGGCGGATGCCAGGTGCGGTCGCGCTGGAAGAAGGCGGCGGGTCCGGTCATGTCGCGTCCTTTCGAACGGTGCTGGCGTCACGCCCATGGCAGGCCATCGCCAGGATTGGGCAAGGCGTGTCTCGACACGCGAGGGTTGGGCAAGGCGTGTCTCGACACGCGAGGGTTAGAAAAGGCGTGTCTCGACACGCGAGGGTTAGAAAAGGCGTGTCTCGACCGCGGGCAGTCTGATGGATCGGCGACCGCCGATCCACCTTATCTTCGCCGGTCAAGGCGCGGCGGTCGCGCACATTCGGCATGGCGGCGATGACGGTGCTGCCGATCATGCGGCCTCCGGTTCCAGCAGCGCCGCGCGCAGGCGTTCGTCATTAAGCGGCAGGCCGGTGAAGCGGGCCCAGGCATCCACGCCCTGCGCGAAGAACAGCTCATAGCCCGGGATGATCGCGAGCCCTTCGGCCTCGGCGTCACGCAGGAAGGCGGTGTCGACCGGCGTGTAGACCGCATCGAAGGCCCAGGCAGCGCCCGCCATCGCGGCCTGGGCCAGCGGCGTGCCGCCGAGCCCCACCATGCCCACGGGCGAGCCGTTGACGAGGCCGCAGGCCCCCTGCGCCAGCGCGGCCGGGTCGCGTCCTGTCTCGATGTCCAGCCCCGGCGCGCCCGTCGCCAGCGCTGCCGCCAGCGCGTCGGCCTTGGCAAGGTCCGGATCGGCGATGGCGAGCTGGTCGAGGCCGAGCGCGACAAGCCCGAAGGCGATGGCCTTGCCGACGCCGCCCGCGCCGATCAGCAAGGTCCGCCCTGGCGGCGCCGCTCCGCGCAGGCGGCGATAGGCGGCGATGAAGCCGGTATGGTCGGTGTTGTAGCCGCGCGGGCCATCCGGTTCGAACACCACGGTATTGACCGCGCCCATGGCCTTCACCAGGGGCTCGTCGATGCGCACCTTGGCGGCCACGCGCTCCTTGTAGGGGTAGGTGACATTCACGCCGCGATAGCCGCCGGCGGCGCAGAAGGCGAAGACATGGTCGAAGTCCATGCCGAGCTCGCGCGGCACGAGAAGATCATAGCTCACGGGATGGCCCACCTGACGACCCGCAAGGCGGTGAAGCTTGGGCGATTGCGAAGCGGCGATGTTGTCGCCGATCAGGCCAAGCCTGATGCGCGCATGGTCCATGGCGGGGGCGCTCATCGTCCTCAACCTCCGAAGACGCGGCGCGGATGCGGCATGGAGCGCCCGGACGCCACAGGCAAGGTTGGACAGGCAAGGCGAGGGCGGAAGGGCAAGCGGATGAACGGCATCGCCACATAGTGCGTCAACTGCTGGTGCTTCGCCAGTCCCACCCGTCCGCTTCCCGCAGAGGAATCAGCCCCAGACCCCGGAGACCACGCGCAGCCAGTTCCCGGACATGATCTTTTCAATGTCGGCCGCCTTGCAGGCGCGGCGCGCGGGAGATCGCTGTCGCCAGGCGCGGCGAGATCTGCCAGAAGGCCGGGCGGCTGATGCATGACCTGTCGCCCGTGGCCGGCGTGGACCTCGCGCTCCATGCCGGCGAGACGCCGGGGCTTGTTGGTGAGTGCGGCTGCGGCAAGTGCACGCTTGCCGCAGCCGCTCCTGATCCATGGCATCGGCGATGCGGCCAGCCGCCAGCGCCGGGCCCGCTGCGCCCTGAGCGCCAGCATGGCAGCGGCGTCAGGGCGCAGCTGGCCTGGTTCAGCGCGCAGCGCCCGCTTTCGTGGCGGCCTCGCCTGCCAGCGTCGAGGCGCGCGCCACCAGACTTCCCGGCAGGCGCAGATCATGCGGGCCGGGGTGAGGCTCGCGCGACTGCTTCGCCCGCACCATGACGGCGTCGACGATGGCGGCGATCGGCTGCCGGACTGTCGTGAGCTGGTAGCGCGGCCATGATGCCATGGCGATGTCGTCGAAGCCCGCCACGGCCACATCCTGCGGCACCGAAAGCCCGCATTGATCACGCAATGCGTCCATGCCGCCTGCGGCAAGGATGTCGTTGGCGAAGAACACGGCCTCGGGCCGGCTCGACAGCGACAACTCCTGCGCGGCCTTCCAGCCCGCCGTGTAGCTGTATTCCCCTGCGCTCAGCGCATCCGTCAGGGTCATGCCGTGCTCGGCGATGCGGGTGATGAAGGCGTCCCGCCGCTCGCGGGCGATCACGGTATGGGCAAGCCCCCCGACATAGGCGACCTTGCGCACGCCCAACTCATGAAAATGGTCGGCCACCGCGCGCGTTCCGGCCACGCTGTCGCAGGTGATCGAAGGCAGGTCGGTCTCCGCCGCCACGCGGTTCACGAGAATCAGGCGGCGCCCTTCGGCCGCCCACAGCAAGTCCTTCGCCGACAGCACCGTGGCGGAGATGACGATGAGCAGAGGCACATTGTAGAGCCTCAATGCGGCCAGCTGCTGCTTCACGTCGGCGCCCTGCGTGACATTGAACAGCAATGTCTGGAGACCCGCCTGTTGAAGCGACTGCGTCAGCCGCTCCAGAAGCGCGAAATAGAACGGGTTCCTGAGGTCCGAAATGACGAGGCCCACCACATCGCGCTGGAGACCCGCAAGGCTGCGGCCCACCGGATGGGGGCTGTAGCCAAGGCGCTCCGCCGCCGCGATCACACGCGCGCGCAGCTGGGGTGAGATGGAGGCTCCCGGCGTGAAGGCGCGTGAAACCGCCGACTGGCTGACGCCGATCAACTCGGCAAGGTCGCGGGAGGTGAGGGGTGAGTCGCTCATGGCCGCCATGAAACATAACGTGCATCATTGATGCAATAGTCCGCAGCGAGCTTTATGGTGCCAGACATGGGGGATTTCAGCTCATGTCACCCAATAATGGTGTTGATATTGCAATGGAATTACTCCTGAAGGCTCGAAAATGAGTCGAAATCCTGAAGCGCGAGAAAAGAATCACGCGGCATGTTGCATCGGCATTCATATCAATCTACGATCCTCGCAACTCGCAGATGTCCGGAGGTCCGGACGGACAAGACGAGACGGGAAGGAACAAGGGCATGTCGGGCCGTGCGCTGCATGGTATCCGCGTCGTTGACCTGTCTGAATCGGTGGCAGGGCAGTATTGTTCGCGGCTTTTTGCGGATTTCGGCGCTTCGGTCACGTTGATCGAGCCGCCTGGCGGTTCGGCAATGCGACGCAAAGGCCCGTTCTCGGCCACAACCGGGGCCTCGCTGACGTTTCTGCATCTCAATTCAGGCAAGTCTTCCGTTGTCCTTGGGGCGTCGTCTGCGGAGCTTCAGGCGCTTGCCGCCTCGGCCGATGTCGCGATCCTTCCGAACGCAGAGCGCAGCGCCCTGCCTTTTCCGGCCACGACCATCACCGTCGACATCAGCGATTTCGGGCGCGAAGGGCCACGCGCAGGCTGGCGCGGCCCCGAGATCGTGATCCAGGCGCTGTCCGGCATGATGTTCAACAATGGCGCTGACGGACGCGAGCCGCTTTACGGCTGCGGCGAGCGCTCTTCCTACGCCGCTGGAGTGGCCGCCTATATAGGAGCGTTGGCGGCGCTTCTGGCCCGAGGGGCGGACGGGCCCGGCCAGCATGTCGAGATTTCGGCTGCGGAGACCGCAGTCGCGATGGGCTTTCCCTTTCCCTTCCAGCACATCTACAGCGGCACGCTCCGCCGCCGCGCCGACATCTCCAACCCTTGCGGGCAGGTCCTGTGCCGCGACGGCTGGGTGTGCATCTGGATCTACAATCATCGCTGGACGCGATTTTGCGAGACGGTGGGCATCGGGCACCTGATCGACGACGAGCGCTTCACCGATCCCGTGATCCGCCGCCGCAACTGGGCCGCGCTCTTCGCGATCATCCAGGCGCGTCTTGCCGGCGAGGATGCCGAGGCGCTGGTCGACACGCTGCAGCGCGCCGACATCATCCTTCATCGTCGCCGACGAGCCTGTCTCCGCGCTCGACGTCTCGGTGCAGGCCCAGGTCATCAACCTCTTGCAGGACCTGCAGGAAAGCCGGGGGCTCACCTATCTGTTCATCGCTCATGACCTCGCTGTGGTGCGGCACATCGCCACCAGCGTGGCCGTGATGTATCTGGGCCGCATCGTCGAAATGGGCCCCAAGCACGAGATCTATGCGACGCCGCATCACCCCTACACGCAGGCGCTGCTCTCGGCCGCGCCCAACCCGGACCCGGACGCGCCCCGCCGCCAGATCGTGCTGCGCGGCGATGTGCCGAGCCCCAGCAACGTGCCGCGCGGCTGCGCCTTCAACAGCCGCTGCCCGATGGCCACCGCGCGCTGCCGGGAGGAACGTCCCGAACTCAGGGCGGTGGGCGCACGCCATGCGGCGGCCTGCCACCATGCCGGGCCCAATCCGATCCGCCTTGGCGAAGCATCGGGCATGACGGCCCTTGCCTGAAGAGCGGCGGGACTGCTGGCGCGGGCCCTGACCCCGCATCGGCTTCAGCCAGGGCTACAGGGCCTGGCTGAAGGAAGGCCGCACCGCCCGCCAGCGCCCGCCCGCCAGCGCCCGCCCTGGCGATGCGGTCGGAGATCCGCACCCTCATCGACCATCCCATGGAGACGGGCCTGCGCCATCAGGCGGCAAAGGGTGGGCGAGCATGTGCTGTCCGACGCGGCGCATGAAATCGCCCAGCGTGGCGCATTCCTCCGCCGAAAGCGCCGCCATCATGTTCTCGATCACCTGCACCTGCACCTTGAGGGCGCGCAAGGTGAGGATCCGTCCTTCGGGGCTCAGGTTGAGCCGGCGCACACGCCTGTCGTCGCGGTCAGGCACGCGCCGAACCAGCCCGCGCCGCTCCAGCTCGGGCAGGAGCATCGACAGGTTGGAGCGGCCCACGAGCAGGCGGTTGGCCAGCTCCTGCTGGGTGAGGCCTGGAAACCGGTAGACATTGGCGAGAATGTCGTAGTGCGGCAGCTTGAGCGACAAAGGCACAAG
The DNA here is from genome assembly GCA_023910605.1 of Bosea sp. (in: a-proteobacteria). Taxonomy (NCBI): domain Bacteria; kingdom Pseudomonadati; phylum Pseudomonadota; class Alphaproteobacteria; order Hyphomicrobiales; family Alloboseaceae; genus Allobosea; species Allobosea sp. The sequence continues at coordinate 197,896 of JAAVVV010000001.1, forward strand.
GCCTGCCGCCATCGCCTTCTCGACGAGCAGATGCACATTCGCCACAGCGATCCAGTTGCGGAAGCGCGGCAGGTCCCAGGGCATCTGGCCCGACTGTCCGGACTGCTCCGCATCCTGGCCGCTCAAGGTCGCATTCCCGTTCGATCGATCTTGCATTCTGTTCAATCTTGAACGATATAGTTCAACATTGAACATTCCTGTTCATGGTTGAACGATTGGACCCGAGAATGGCACAGCCCGGTTTGAAGGTCACCCGCCAACTCGTGCGCTACAGGCGTCGCATGCCCGGACAGGGCCATGGCATGGCGTCATCGGCCATTCCTTCGGCGGCGCCATCGCTCCGGCCCTGATTGGCGGGCTGGTGGAAGGCCAGCCTCCGGTTCCCGTCAAGCGGCTGGCGCTGATCGCCGCTCCGCATTCGATGCCCCGGCTCCTTCATCGCTTTGGCCGGACTATCGGCCTGAATGCGCGCAGCCAGAGCTGGTTCGACGCCCATGTGAAGCGCTTGGCCGGGCGCGAGCGCCAGCTTCGAGAGCGCGGACGTGCCGCGCCAGACCCGCGTGCCCACGCTCGTGCTCCACGCGCACAATGACAGGGAAGCGCCCTTCTCCTGTGCCGAGGCTCTCGCGGCCTCGGGCGGCGACGTCACGCTGAAGGCCCTGCCGGGGCCTGGCCATCGCGGGCGACATCCTGGCTCGCCGCTGTCTGGGGGGGAGGGGGGAGAAGCGTCCGGGCCTTCAGGGGCGCGAAGCGAGATTGCCGCGCGCCGTTGTTCCGGGCCGGATAGCCATTCACTCCGCCGCTGTGAGCACGCCCCGGCGCACCTGGTCCTCCTCGATGGATTCGAACAGGGCGCGGAAATTGCCTTCCCCGAAGCCTTCGTCGCCCTTGCGCTGGATGAACTCGAAGAAGATCGGCCCGAGCACTGTTCCGGAAAAGATCTGCAGCAGCACCTTGCTCATCCGGCCCTCCTTTTCGCCAAGGGCCACGGCGCCCTCGCCATCGATCAGGATGCCATTGGCCTTGAGCCGGTCCAGCGGCTCGCCATGGTTCGGCACGCGCTGCTCGATCTTCTCGTAATAGGTGGCCGGCGGCGATGGCATGAAGGGCAGGCCTCGCGCCCGGAGCGCTTCCACAGAGGCGTAGATGTCGCGCGAGCCCATGGCGACATGCTGAATGCCCTCGCCCTTGTACTGGCGCAGGTATTCCTCGATCTGGCTCCTGTCGTCGAGGCTCTCGTTGATCGGGATGCGGATCTTGCCGCAGGGCGAGGTCAGCGCCCGGCTGATGAGCCCGGTGAGCTTGCCCTCGATGTTGAAGAAGCGGATTTCGCGGAAGTTGAACAGCTTCTCGTAAAAGCCGGCCCAGTGATCCATGCGCCCGCGCTGCACATTATGGGTGAGGTGGTCGAGATAAAACAGGCCGGCCGGCTCTGGCCTTGGGTCGCGCTCCCCGATCCAGACGAAGTCCACATCCCAGATCGAGCCCTTCTCGCCATAGCGGTCGACGAAATAGAGCAGCGAGCCGCCGATCCCCTTCACGGCCGGAATGTTCAGCTCCATCGGGCCGACCTTGCCCTCGAACGGCTCGGCCCCCAGAGCGATGGCGCGGTCATAGGCATGTCTGGCGTCCACCACACGGAAGGCCATGGCGCAGGCGCACGGACCATGTTCGGCGGCGAAGCGCTGAGCGAAGCTGTCAGGCTCGGCATTGACCACGAAGTTGACGTCGCCCTGGCGGTAGAGCGTGACGTTCTTGGAGCGGTGACGGGCGACAGGCGTGAAGCCCATCGTCTCCAGCAGCGCCTTGAGGGTCTCGGGCTCGGGATGGGCGAATTCGACGAACTCGAACCCGTCGGTTCCCATCGGATTGGCCGGGGATATCGCGGGCGGGGCGGTGTCGTGCGGAAAGGGTCCCATGGCATGCTCCTTGTGCGCCCAGGTCATGCCGGGCGGCTGCGTCGCGCCGGTCGCGCGCACTGACGCGTCAAGTCTATCGCATCAGGCGCGCATGGAGCGTGCAAACTACGTCTGTCATCTTCCTTGTATGCTCGATCCGTGCATATATTGAGGCCATCATGCGCGGATCGATCGAGCTCGACGGATTGGACTGGAAGCTCCTGGCCAGCCTTCAGGACGATGGCTCGCGCACCAACGCCGCGCTCGCCGAGGAGATCGGCCTTTCCGCCAGCCAGGTTTCGCGCCGACGCCAGAGGCTGGAGGAGCAGGGCGTGATCCAGGGCTACAGGGCCCTGATCGCACCGGTCACCGTCGGCCTGATGGTGACCGTCTTCATCCATGTCGCCCTTGACACGCATTCGCGCGACAATGCGCGCCGCTTCCGCGATCTCGTGCGCGCCACGCCGTCCGTGCTCGAGGCTCATGCGCTGACGGGCGAGGCGGATTATCTGATCAAGCTGGCGGTGGGCGACCTCAAGGAGCTTTCGGCGCTGGTGAATGAGGTTTTCCTTCCCCATGAAAGCGTGGCGCGGGTGCGCTCCGAGATCGTGCTCGAGACGCTCAAGGAAACCTCGGGCCTGCCCCTGCCGGCATCTGCCCTGCCGCGCCGCTGAGCGGCGCGCATTCGGCGCTTGGCCTTGCGCAGGCCCATGCCTATGACATGGCGGACAATGGACATGGCAGCGAAGGAGCGGGACATGATCCGCCAGACCCAGGCCCAGAGCACGGCGCGCGACCTCTTCAAACTGGCGCGCATCGTCCCGGTCGTGAGCGGCGACGATCCCGATGCCGGTGTGGCGTTGGCCCGCGCGCTGGTCGCCGGCGGCCTGCCGCTGGTCGAAATGACCTTGCGCAGCCCCAATGCGCTGGCCGTGATCCGGGCCATAGCGCAGAACGTGCCCGAGGCGGTGCTGGGCGTTGGGACCGTGCTGGAAGCGGCGCAGGTGCATGCCGCGCTGGATGCAGGCGCGCGCTTTCTGGTGAGCCCGGGCATGACCTCCGAACTGGCCCCCGCCGCGGCCCAGTCGCCCGTTCCGTTCCTGCCGGGCATCGCCACCATCTCCGAAGCCATGCGGCTGCGCGAGCTTGGCTTTTCCACTCTCAAGTTCTTTCCCGCGGAAAGTTCGGGCGGCGTCGCCGCGCTCAGGGCCTTCCAGCCCGTGCTGCCTGATCTCGCCTTCTGCCCGACGGGCGGAATCGACGCCGCGCGCGCTCCGGGCTATCTCGCGCTGGCCAATGTTGCAGGCCTGGGCGGCTCGTGGATCGCGCCGGCTGGCCTGATCGCCAAGGGTGACTTTGCCGCCATCACAGCACTGGCGCATGACGCGGCACAACTCTTCAAGCACTGATTGAAGTGCGGGCTATAGAAGAACGCCGCCGGACACCACATTTATTTCAAAACATCACTGGCAAGTGTGACCATAACGCTTACATCCCGGCGAGGGCGCCGGATGGCGCGCCCCTGGAGGGTGACATGTTCGACGCGAAGTCGTTACTCAACGCGCTTGTGAGCGCTGGCTCGCAAATGGCGCAGAAGGCGGCGCAGCCGACCCAGCCCGGAAAGGCCGGCGGCGTTGGCGGGCTTCTGGGCTCCGTTCTGGGCCAGATCTCGCAGGTCAGTCAGGGCGCTGCGGGAACTGCTCCCACGGCGGGCGGCGGCCATGGCGGCATTGTCGGCTCGGTGCTGGGCAAGCTTCAGCAGGGCGCGCAAGGGGCGGCGCAGCAGGCCGGCGGCATGGCCGGTCAGGCAGGTCAGGCCGCCACCGGCGCGTTCGACAAGCTGCAGGGGCGTCTCGCCGGCACGCAGGCGGGCGATCTGCTCAACCGGGCGCGCGAGTTGGCCGGCCAGAACCAGATGGCGACGGGCGCGGCCCTGGGCGGCCTGGCAGCACTGGTGCTCGGCTCCAAGACCGGCCGCTCGGTCGTGGGATCGGCGGCGGCCATGGGCGGCCTCGCGCTCATCGGCGGCCTCGCCTACAAGGCCTACCAGAACCATCAGGCCGGACAGCCCGTGCCTGGCCAGGCTCAGGCTGCCGCCTTGCCGGCGCCGGCTGGCTCCGGCTTCGAGCCCGAGGCCGCCAGCAACGAGACAGCGATCCTGCTCATCCGCGCGATGATCGCCGCGGCTGCATCCGATGGCCTGATCGATGCCACCGAGCGTCAGGCCATCGTGGGCGGGCTCGCGGAAGCCGGCTTCGATCCGGAAGGCAATGCCTGGCTGGAGCATGAGATGGCCAATCCGGCCAGGCTCGCGGATCTGGCGGCTGGCGCGGCCACGCCCGAACTGGCGGCGCAAGTCTACACCGCGGCCCGTCTCGCCATAGAGCCCGACACCCAGCCGGAAGCCGATTTCCTGGCCGGCCTTGGCCAGTCCCTGGGGCTCGACCCCGGCCTTGTCGGCCAGATCGACCTCGCCGCGGCAAGCGTCAAGGCCTGAACCTTCACGCCTGAGCAATGCCGACCCCGCCATGCGGTGGACGCGGTTGCGTCCGCAGCCGAACGGCGACACTAATGACCAGCCTCGCCTGTCCGGGCGGGGCTCTTTTTCATGATGCCCTTGCCGGATAGCCCCGCTCGCGTGGACAAGTCCTCTGAACGCCGCCTCTTCGACTGGAGCTTCTGGCTTATCGCCGGGCTGACGGTGGCTTCGGTGGCCGTGGTGTGGCGCCGTGACGGCGTCGGCGTCGTCCGGCACATCTTCACGGAGGATCTGTGGCTCTTCGTCGAGATCGTGCCGAAGGTTATCGCGGGCACATTGATCGGCGAACTCGTGCGCAGACTGGTTCCGCGGGAAGTCATCGTGCGCTGGCTCGGCGAGGGCTCCGGGCTCAAGGGCCTCGCCATCGCCTCCTTCATCGGCTTTCTGTTTCCCGCCGGTCCGTTCACTGTGTTTCCGCTCGCGGCCGCGCTGCTGGTGATCGGCGCCGACCGTGGTGCGGCCGTCGCCTTCATCACGGGCTGGCTCCTGATCGGTCTCAATCGGATGCTGATCTGGGAACTGCCCTTCTTCGGCGGAGATGTGGTCTTCCTGCGCATGGCGCTGTGCTGGTGGATGCCGCTCGCGGCCGGGCTCATGGCGCGCTGGCTGCCAGTCTCCCCCGGCAAGGGCTCGGACGGTGCAAGGCAGGGCCCGTGATGCTGCTGGCGCTGACCCTCTTTCTCTATGGCGTGGTGGTGGCGCTGATGCTCATCGCCTGGCGCCGGCATGACGGCACGCTCAATCTCTCGGTCACTGCGGCGGTGCGCGAAGTGCTGCACCTGGCGCCACGGCTCGCGCTCGGTGTGATCGGGTCAGGCTTCATCGCGCAGGCCCTGCCGCAGGACCAGATCGTGAGCTGGTTCGGCCAGGGCAGCGGCATCCTGGGCGTCGCGCTTGCGGCGCTGGCAGGCGCCTTGACGCCGGGCGGGCCGGTTGTGGGCTTCGCGCTTGGCGCGGTGGCGCTGAAGGCCGGGGCGGGCCTGCCCCAGGTCATGGCCTTCGTCACCGGCTGGTCGCTCTATACGCTCAACCGGACGCTGATCTGGGAACTGCCCTACATGCCCGCATGGTTCGTGCGGGCGCGGCTCATCGTGAGCCTGCCCTTCCCCTTCATCACAGCCGGGCTCGTGGCCTTGGTGCTGGCCTGGCCTGATCCCGGCGCGCTGCTGCGCTGACGCCCCTGCACGCTTCAGAAGACGAGGGGACGCAGATAACGCGCGATGACGCTCTGCAGGAAAAAGATGATCAGCAGCAGCACGATCGGCGACAGATCGAGTCCGCCCAGATTGGGCATGACCTTGCGGATCGGCCGCAGCGCAGGCTCCGTGACCCGATAGAGGAAATCCCAGATCGTGCGCACCAGATCATTGCTGGCGTTGATCACGTTGAACGCCACGAGCCAGCTGATGATGGCCGATGCGATGACCAGCCAGGTGTAAAGGCCGAGCGCAAGGTCGATGACATCGAGGACGGACTGCATGTGAGTGCTTCTCGGCTCAAGGAATAGACGCAAGCATGGCGCTGAAGCGCCGGCCGGATTGACAGCGATGCCCCGGCCGGCCTAAAAGCCGCTCGCTCTGGGGCTGTAGCTCAGATGGGAGAGCGCTGCAATCGCACTGCAGAGGTCAGGGGTTCGAATCCCCTCAGCTCCACCAGGGCTTCTCCGTAAATCTTTGATTATCACGCTTTTTCTGTAGCAAAAAATTCAGATGAGCGTTGCTGATGAGCCTTATCCGATGCCGCGTTTTTGTCTGTCTTCTGAGGCAGGCGACACATTAATGCAAATTCAGAAGAACGCTTTTGTCTGAATTGGCGCAAGCGCGATAGTGAATACACGGATTTTGAGAATGTGAAGGCTTTTTTTGACCATTACATTTCGATATTTTTTGATTTTGTTCGCGAAGAACTCAAAGTTGACGGAATTTAGCAAGATTCCGTCAAGGATGCTGCGCCAAGCACGAATGCCGCCGCCGCGCCCACCCGGCGGGACAAGCACCTCATGCATATCTGGGCGCACGGGCGTTCGACATGGCAAGAGACTTCAGCGCGCACGCGCCGATCAAAGGTCGAGGTGCAGATCAGCCGCTACAGGCGCGTCGCCGGCGACGCGCTGCGATCATGCGGTGATCCTCAGCGAAAGACCGAAGTCAAAATCACCGTCAACGCTCTCAACCGCATGAATGAACTGGGCAGGCCTGCCTCAATCCGGGTCGCCTGAAGCCGATGGGGAAAGGGGGGAACTGCGGTTCGGGCCATCTTCATGCAACAAGCTCGAACCGCACCACTCGTGGGGGCCCGTCAGCGGACGAGACGCACGGCTGTGGTTGTGGTTGTTGTGCCTCCCCCCGCGATCGTTTTGAACGCCGCCTTGAAGTCGTTGACCGAGTTGATCATGAAATGGCGGCTGGCCGATGCGCATCTCTGCAGATGGGGTGTGGCATTATTGTTGCCGGTGAGCTGAACGATTGCAACCTCGATGCCGGCTGCCTTCATGCGGCTGCACACATCCTCGAGATTGTCGAAGCCCCGTTTGGAGCCCATATTGCCGCCGTAGACCACTGCCGGGCCGCCGGTCGGCAGAACCTCATACCGGTATGCTTCGGTGCGTCCGTCGGTGACGTACACGGCGAGTTTGCGTCCGGTGCCGTAGTCCGCTGGGTAGTTTGCGCGTGCCCACTGATTTTTCCAGCGCGGGGACAGCATGCGCCATGCCCAGGCCATGCCCTCGTCGGGCCGGCCGGTTCCGCCGCCCCCCATGTCTTTGAGCGCCGGCACGAGCAGGCCAGGCCCCACTTGCGCCACGGTGGCTCTCTCGCCGAAACAATCGAAGGTGTAGGAATACCCGCCGGGGGCACTGGAGGGACGATTCTTAAAATACTTGAAGCTGGCCACGCTCGGCGGATCGTCGGTCAGCGTTTGGATCCGGCCACTGACGGTCTGCTCGCGCACATCGAGACAGCCATGCCAGCCCGACGGCTTCGAACCCGATGCCCAGGCACCGGCGCCATCGTGAAGCCGGACACGATCGGAGAAGGGCATGACGGTTCCCACGACGGAGCCGGCGCTGGCTCCCGTGAACATGTTGGTCACGAATTCCTGCATCGTGGCGATCGCAGTATCGTATTCCGCCTGTGAGGAAAACATGGAGTTGGTGATGTCGAAGGCGACCACGAACTCGGCCTGCCCTGACACTGCCGTCGTGCCCTGCGCGGCCTCGGAAGCCACCGAGATATTCGAGCTAGAGAAGCCGAGCACGCGCGTCAACTGGTTGGGCACCTGGGCCGAGGCCTCGTACCGGAAGTGGCCATCGGCGACGCGGGTGAGTGTGCCCGCGCCCGGGTTGGCGTCTGAGACCTGGCTGAGATTTGCGCTGAACACAGCCTTGGCGACCTGGTTGCGCTCGGCCAGGGTCGCGCTCACTGGCATTCGGGCCGCGGCCAGCGTAGCGGCATCGGCTGCGCTCTGCATGCTCACGCGAGTATTGCTCATCCTGTTGTAGTCGATGGCTGCGCCGACCAGGCCAACCATCGGAACGAGGGCCAGCCCAAAGATGAGTCCGACGGCGCCGCTTTCGGACCGCCCGAGGGATCTCATCATTTGATCGTTCCGGAGTTTGCGTATCGGCATTGGCATCACGAACTCGACCTCTTGAGACGGAAATGAACGTGATCCTTATATCTTATAAAGTGTTGAAGATATACTATCAGAATGATACCGCCTTACTCCCGCGCGTTCTTCGTTTGTTAGGGTTAATTCACCAGCCCAGCATGCTGCTCGAAGGGCGAATCGTGCGATTTCTTCGGGCGCATGGGAACAGTTGGCGATCAGGGGCTGAAGCTGCGTCGCAGGAGGATGGCAAATGCCTGGTGGCGGCCTATCGTAGAGGCAGGCTGGACGTTGGCGTGGGTGACGTCCCGGGACATGGTGCAGCTCGACGTTTGCCATCGTCCCGGCTGCGCGCCTTCAGCAGCGACTTGGCAGCCGGGCAGACGGCGGTGGCCATTGAATGGTCTTCGGGTGAGGCTCTGGTTTGCGACAACCAGGCGAACCTGAGGACGGCCAAATGACCCATCACATGATGGACCTTAGCACGATTGTGGAGAAGCCCCCCGACGCCGATATCCTGCGGGAGATGATCGGCTTTGTCGCCGACAGCATGGCCAAGCCGGCTGTCATCGGCACAAGGAGCCAGATCACCGGTCTCCTTGCCGGCAGCGAAGGCACCACGGTTTCCACATCCGTCCGGTGATGTGGGACTGTTCGTCAGCCGGCCAGCAGGCTGATCAGTTCAGGAGCCCGCACGGTCACGTCGCCCTGCCGGGGACCGACCTCGATGATGCCCTGTTTCTGCAGCGCGCTCATGGTGCGGCAGACGGTCTCGAGAGACAGACCAAGGTAGTCGCCCATCTCGCCGCGCGTCAGGGGAACGTTCAGGCGGATCGGTCCGTGGCATGCGCGGGGGGATTGGAAAGGACGATCTCCAATGACGCGCGCCAACCGGAGCAGGAGTTGGCAAATCCGCTCCTGAGCCGTCTTGCGGCCAAGCGCCAGCAGATGGTCGTGGGTCCGCACAATCTGCCGCCCAGCCTGACGGGCCACGTCCCAGCCTGACATCCCCGCCCGTTCGAGATCGCACTGGCGCATCACGGAAAGGACTGTCGGCTGCAAGGCGATTGCGGTCTCATGATACGAGTGCTCGATTGCAAACCCGCAGAAGTCTCCCGGCAGGAGAATCTCCGCGAGTTGTCGCCGGCCATCCTCAAGGAAGAGTTCGAGCGCCACGGCGCCGCTCTCGACCCGGTAGAGATGCGTGACGGGATCCCCCTGGTGAAAGATGGCGCTTCGCTTCGCATATGCCCTGCAAAGCCCGACGGCCCCTCCTCCCTTGACGGGTTGGCGACCTTCACTGTCGTCGATCCGGACTGCCACGGGCGCATTGAAGGTCGCCATCAAACTGCTCCTTGAGGGTAGGAAACATGCAGTAGCGTCATTGGGTTCCCTGCAATGTGGCATTTTAGGGAACTCTACGGATGTTTAGCGCAGTGCAGGATGGGTCGTGCAGCTCCGCCACCCCGTCGTTGATCCATCACAAACGGCACAGGCCGCTCATCGTGGCGCGGCTCACGCTTGGGGCAGGTTCACCATCGGAACGTCGAGGAGATAGCGGTCGTGGAAAGTGAGAATGCACGGGAATGGGTCGCTGTTCGGGCCCAGCATTCACAGACAGCTGCTACATCCGTTGCGGCGCCAGGACTGTCTGTCATTGCGCAGGAACCCAGCCTTGCCGCCAGCGTGCGCCGCAATGGGCTCAGCCATTCCGCCGTCCTTCCGCCGGGCGTCCTGTCCGACAAGGTCGTGCGCATGTCCCGCCGCAGCCTGATGATGGCCCGCTGAAGCGAAGGCGCCGAATGCGCCGGTTCACGGCGTGATTGCAACCTTCAGCACGCCATCGCGCTGATGGGAGAACAGATCATAGGCCTTCTCGATGTCGTCGAGCCTGAAGCGATGGGTCACCAGCGGCGTGAGATCGACGCGGCCCGAGGCGACGACCTCCATCAGCCGCCGCATCCGCTCCTTGCCGCCGGGGCACAAAGTGGAGACGATGGTGTGGTCGCCGAGCCCGGCGGCGAAAGCCCCGAGAGGAATTGTCAGGTCGCCGGAATAGACACCGAGGCTCGACAGCGTGCCGCCTGGCCGGAGCACCTTGAGCGCCGCCTCGAAAGTGCCCTGCGTCCCCAGCGCCTCGATGGCGACATCGACCCCGCGCCCATCGGTCGCCGCCATGATGGCCTCGACCGGATCCTTCTCGCGGAAGTTGATCGCGATGTCAGCGCCAAGCTTCTTCGCCACCGCCAGCCTTTCCGGCAGGCGGTCCACGACAAGGATCCTGGTGGCGCCCATCAGACGGGCTCCTGCCGTGGCGCACAGTCCGATCGGGCCTTGCGCGAACACGGCGACCGTATCGCCGATGCGGATACCCCCCCGTTCAGCCCCGCTGAAGCCGGTCGACATGATGTCGGGGCACATCAGCACCTGCTCGTCCGTCAACGCGTCGGGTACGGGGCTGAGGTTCGCCATCGCATCGGGAACGCAGACGAACTCGGCCTGGCAGCCGTCGATGGTGTTGCCGAAGCGCCAGCCGCCGATCGCCTTCCAGCCATGCTTCGTCCCGGCGCCGTCCTGCGAATGGCAACCGCACAGGCAGGCATTCGACCAGCCGCTCGGCGTGATGGCGCCTGCGATCACGCGCTGCCCCTCGCGATAACCGGTGACCGCTGAGCCGAGCTTCTCGATCACGCCGACCGGCTCGTGGCCGACGGTGAGACCGCTGGCGACGGGATACTCGCCCTTGAGGATATGCACGTCGGTGCCGCAGATGGTCGTGGTCGTGATGCGGATGAGCGCGTCCAGGGGGCCGATATCGGGAATTGGCTTCTCGTCGAGGACGATCCGGCCAGGCTCGACAAAGACAGCGGCCTTCATCCTGGGCATGGGCAATCTCCTCAAGTTTTCGTTGGTGAACGTGCCCCAAGCGTGAGCCGCAACACTGATCTGCGTCAGTCCCCGCTCAGCGTGCGACATTCGTGTGAAGCGAGCAGGTCACTGATCATCCGGGCGTTCCTTTCGACTGGCAGCGCGGCATCCAGCGTGATCCAGGCGATCTCGCCGGGATCGCGCGCGAGCTGCCTGTCGAGGACCTCGACCGTCGCATCCGAGGCGCCGCCGCGGCGCGCGGCGACCCGCGTGCGCAAGAGCGAGGGATCAGCGCGCAGCCAGAACCCGTGGACAGCCGCGCCGACGACGCGCGCGGCGGCCTCGATCTGTCCGCGGTCGGACGCCCGCTCGAACACGGCGTCGCACACGACGCTGGCACCCGCGCCAAGAAGACGCCGCGAGCGTTCGGCCAGACTCTCGTAGACCTTCACCGACACTTCCGCCCGGTAGGCATCGGCCGGCAACCTTGCCTCGGCCGGAGCGCCATGCAGCGCCTTGCGGATGCGGTCGCTCTCGACGATCCGGGCGCCGGGAGGCGAACCGAGATGGGGAGCGAGCGCATCGGCGAGTGTCGACTTGCCGGCGCCGCTCAGTCCGCCGATTGCGACCAGAATCGCGGGCCTGGATTCCAGCGCCGCATGGGCCAGAGCCAGGTAGCTGCGCGCTTTGTCCAGCAGCGCATTGGCCTGCGGTCCCCCATCCATGCTTTGCGTGGCGCTGACATGGGCGCGGACGGCGGCACGAACCCCGATCAGGAACGGCAACAGAACGTAGGCTTCGTCATGGCCGGCTACGTCAAGGTAGCGGTTGGCGGCCAGGTTCGCGAGCTGTCTAAGGTCGCAATGCCACAAATCCATCAGCAGGAAAGCCAGATCGTACAACACATCGGTGGTGGCGAGTTCATCGTTGAACTCGATGCAGTCGAACAACCTTGGCCCGCCGTCGAGAAGGCAGATGTTCCGCAAGTGCAGATCACCGTGACAGCGGCGGACGAGACCCTCCGACGCCCGGCGGTCCAGGAGGGTCCGATGCCGCTCCAGCTGTTCTGTGCAGGCCCGGGTGATCGCCTTGATCTGCGCGTCGTCGAAGACGCCGCTCGTCCAGAACCCGGCCTCGTTGATCTTCAGCACCGCCGACATGCGGTCAGCCCCTCCCGCGCGCGGCCCGACAGGAGCCCCCGCGTGGAAGTCGGCGATCATGCACGCGACGCGGGTGATCATGCCTGCGTCCAGGTCACCCCGGACGGCCATGCGGTCGAGGAGCGCGGCCTGGTCGAAGCGCCGCATCTCGACCACTGCATCAAGCAGTTCGCCCTCTTCTCCCCTGATGAGTTCTCCGCCCGGCCGCCGCGAAATGGCATGGCAGCCGAGGTAGAGGCCTGGAGCGGTCATGGAATTCAACTCGACCTCGCGCCGGCAGGCTGCAAGCCGGAGCGCAGGCGTCGAGAAATCGACGTAAGGAAGCCGGACGGCGCGCTTCATCTTCCAGGCGCGATCACCTGCCAGGAAGATATGCGAGATGTGTGTGTCGATCCGCTCGACGGGAGCGCCGCCGTGGTTGCGCGGGTCCGTCATCATCGCGATCACGTCAGCTTGCGGGTCTTCGATGGCGGGACACTCCGTGCGGCAAGGTCCGACAAAGCCGGCAGCATTCCTCATGCCAGGGGACAGGGCGCTGACCTGCGTCAGAGATGGCGCATCGAAAACAGGAAAGCGTGCCGGCGGGAGATTCACCATGCCCGCTCGCCGGACCGCGGACCAGCCAGACACCAGACTGACAGAACCAGGCATGTCGCAGATCATGGAGGCGTTGCTTCCGGTTGTCGGGCAAGCTGGGGAGACGGTCATGCGGCTCCGCACGGATGGCTTTCAGACGCACGCGAAACCCGATGCATCGCCGGTCACGCCAGCCGATCTCGCAAGCCAATCTCGCCAGCCGATCTCGCAAGCCGATCTCGCAAGCCATGAGATGCTCGCGCGGGCGCTCGATGCGGCCTGCCCCGGCATGCCATTGATCAGCGAGGAGGATGTCGAAAGCCCTGCACGCGACGAGCCGTCTGCGTTCTTCCTGATCGACCCGCTCGACGCGACACGCGAGTTTTGCGCACGTCGGGAATGCTTCACGATCAACGTCGATCCCGCGGTCCGGGCAGGGCTGGCGGGCATCCCGCCAGTGGACCGGGCCGACACCAATCCACCAGGGAGCCTGACCGCCAGTGAAAGGCCGTCAATCCTGCGCGGCCTGAACAAGGCTGGATCGGGGCGATTACCGAGACTGCCCTGGTTCGTTGGGCACGGCAACTTTGTCAGGTTAACGGCGGAGCGCACGGGATAGCTTTGGAGTATGGCTTCTGATTCAACGGGCTCGGATCAGGAGCCCGAACGATGGATCAGATTTTCGTCAAGGACCGGTTGCGCCTTCTGCTGGATCACTTCGGACGCGTCGGGGACCCGCGCGAGAGCTGCAAGGTCAAGTATCCGCTTGCGGAAGTGCTTTTTCTGGTGACCTGCGCGTCTGTCGCGGGTTGCGACGACTATGACGAGATCGCCGATTGGGGCGATGCGCATCTGCCTTTCCTGCGCGAGCATGCCGAGTATTTCTTCGGCACTCCCAAGGAGGATTGGCTGCGGGTGGTGCTGAACCGGATCGATCCGGCGCTGTTTGCGGCCTGCTTCACGGCCTGGGCGACGCAGCTGCGACCGGACGCGGCGGACCTGATCGCGCTGGACGGCAAGACAGCGCGCCGCAGCGGCGAGGCTGGCCGCAGTCTGCCCCCCATCCATCTGGTCAGCGCCTGGGCCTCGACCCAGCGCCTCGTGCTGGCGCAGGAGGCCGTGGACGCCAAGGACAACGAATGCGCCGCCATGCTGGCAATCCTGGAGCGGCTGACGCTCAAGGGCGCGCTCGTCACCATCGACGCCATCGCCACCAACCCGTCCATGGCCAAGGCGATCACGGACAAGGAAGGCGACTATCTTCTGGCCCTCAAGCGCAACCAGCCGACCCTGCACGACGAGGTCGCGGCCTATTTCGACGATCCGGCCACGACAGGGCTCGCCACCAGCATCAGCGTCGACAAGGATCATGGACGCATCGAGACCCGTACCACCACGGTCAGCCATGAGATCGGCTGGCTGGAAGGCGGGCGACGCCATCCCGGCGAGCATCGCTTCCACCGTCTCAGAAGCATCGTGCGAGCCACCACACAAGTCGAACGGCAGGGCAAGACCTCCCGGGAGACGCGGTTCTTCATCTCCTCCGCCCTTCTCACACCCGAACGCGCTGCAACCGCCATTCGCAGCCATTGGGGCATCGAAAGCCTCCACTGGGTGCTCGATGTCGTCTTCAAGGAGGATCAATCACGCCTCAGGCGCGGTCATGGAGCGCAGAACATGGCCCTCGTGCGAAGGCTCGCCTTCAACCTCGTCCGCGCAGGAAAGGGAAACCGCTCCATCAAAACAGCCCGAAAAGCCGCTGGATGGAACACAAACACCCTCGCCCAGATCATCCATGCCTCACCGCGTTAACCTGGACTCGTTGCCCTGGTTCGTTGGGCGCCAGGCTTGACGTATCGGTTTCGGCCCGCGAGATTACAGCGAATCCGAGATCTTTCCTCATGCAAATTCCATCGCACCCGACAGATGATTGCGCGTTCCTGCGCGAACTCTATCGCCGTATGAAAGCCATCAGGGTGTTCGAGGACACCTGTGTTGCCGCCCACAAGGCGGGTGAGATGCCCGGTTACATTCATTCCTCCGCCGGGCAGGAGGCGGTGCCTGTTGGCGTCTGCTCGGTCCTGCGCACGGATGACCGCATCACCAGCACCCATCGCGGCCACGGCCATGGTCTGGCAAAGGGATCCGATCTCGATGGCATGATGGCGGAGCTTTACGGCAAGGAGGCCGGCCTTTGCGGTGGCAAGGGCGGCTCGATGCATGTGGCAGATTTCTCCGTCGGCATGCTTGGGGCCAATGGCATCGTTGCTGGCGGCATCCCGATCGCCTGCGGCGCGGCGCAGGGACTGCGGCTTCTGGGCTCGGACGCCATCGTAGCCTGCTTCTTCGGCGACGGCGCGGTCAATCGCGGCCCGTTCCTTGAAGGCATGAACTGGGCAGCGATCTACAAACTCCCGGTGCTGTTCGTCTGCGAGGACAACACCTTTTCCGCATTCACCCATTCGAGCACGACCACGGCAGGCCCCGGCCCACTGGCCCGCGCGGAAAGCTGCGGGGTGAGCGGCGAGCGGGTCGATGGCAATGATGTGCTTGCGGTGCACGAGACCGCGCTCCGGTTGAGTTCGGAGGTGCGCGCCGGGGGTGGACCGCGTTTTCTGTGGGCCAAGACCTATCGCTTCAGTGGCCATGTCTCGGTCGATCCCGCCACCTACCGCTCGCAAGCTGATCTTGATGCAGCCCTGGCGTACGATCCGCTTGCGCTGGCGCGGGTGAAACTCGCAAAGGCCGGCATGCCCGAGGCAGACATCGAAACACTGGATAGCGAGGTCCAGGCCGATATCCTGCGCTCGCAGGCTCGTGCACGCATGCTGCCTTATCCACAACGCGCCCAGGCGTTCATGGACGTTCAGGACATGGGAGCGCCAGCATGAGTTCCAATACGCTGACCATGAGCGAGGTTGCCGCCCGTACGCTGGCCGACGAGATGCGCCGTGATCCAAGCATCTGGGTGCTTGGTGAGGATGTCGAAATGGGCGGTATCTTTGCCCAGTACAAGGGCCTGTTTCAGGAGTTTGGCGCTCAACGCGTGGTCAATACGCCGATATCCGAATCGACCATCATGGGCGCTGGCCTCGGGGCTGCGCTTGTCGGCACACGCCCGGTGATCGAAATGAGGATTGCCGATTTCGTGCTGCCAGCCATTGACGAGCTGGTCAACCAGATCGCCAAGGTTCGCTACATGTTCGGCGGGCAGGCCCGCGCCAGTCTCGTGGCACGCATGCCGCATGGACTGATGGCAGGCTCTGCGGCGCAGCACAGCCAGATCATCGAAAGCTGGTTCGTGAATGTGCCGGGCCTCGTGGTGGCCGCGCCATCGACGGCGCTCGATCTTGCGGGCCTGCTCCGCACAGCCCTGCGCAGCGATGATCCAGTGGTGTTCTTTGAACCCAAAGCGCTGTTCAAGACCAGCGCTGACATGCCCGATGACTGGCCAGCCATTCCCTTCGGCAAGGCCGCACACCTGATGGCAGGCGATGACGTCACCATCGTCAGTTGGGCGCAGGCCATGCCTGTTGCGAAAGCTGCCGCCGCTGAGCTTGCAGATGCGCGCGTCGGCGTCGATCTGTTCGATCTGCGCTCGCTCTGGCCCTGGGATCGCGAAGCGATTGTCGCCTCTGTCACCCGCACAAGGCGGCTTGTGGTGGTGCAGGAGGGCGTGGGTGCTGCCGGTTTTGGTGCAGAAGTCTCTGCGACTGTGGGTGAAGCCGTCAGCGCCCTGAAGGGCATCCGCCGTGTCGCCTCGCCGCGTATTCCCGTTCCGTTCGCGCCGACCCTTGAAGAGGCCTGCTGGATCAGGCCTGGCATGATCACCAGGGCCGTGAATGAGGTGCTGGCGCTCTGATCGCCAATTCCCACGGCCCATTGCGCAAATCCCCTTAATCCGCTTCACTGCAACCAAGCCAGCTCAAGGCTGGCCGCTGAAAAAACGCCCGGGAGGCACCGCGCATGACCACAACTATCTCTCGCCGTACGATCCTGATGGGAGCCACAGCAGCTGGCGTGGCCATGCCATGGGTCTCCAAAGCCCAAAGCCTCAAGACCGAGTACAAGGTTTCCGTCGTCGGCAATCGCCCGACGGCGATGGCGGATGGAGCCTTTCGCTGGTCCGAACTGGTGACCCAGAAGAGCCAGGGCCGGATCAACATGAAGGTCTATCCCGGCTCGGCGCTGGTGGGCGGCGACCAGACGCGCGAACTGGTGGCAATGCGTCAGGGCGTCATCGACATGACAGTGTCCTCGACCATCAACCTGTCGCCACAGGTGCGCGAACTGACCTTGTTCTCGATGCCGTTCCTGATGCCCAACCACAAGGCTTTCGATGCCATCATTGGTGGCGCGGTCGGGCAGGACCTGTTCAAGGTGCTCGAAAGCCGCGACGTGGTGCCGATGGCCTGGGGCGAGAACGGCTTCCGCGAGATATCCAACTCCAAGCGCCCGATCCGCGAGCCGAACGACCTCAAGGGCTTGAAGATCCGCTTTGCGGCCGGTGCGATCTTTGCCGATATCTACAATGCAATGGGCGCAAATCCCGTTCAGATGTCTTTCGCCGATTTGCAGCCCGCCCTGTCGAGTGGTGCGGTTGATGGCCAGGAGAATCCGGTCAACCTGTTCCTCGCCCTCAAGATGGACACCCTGGCCCAGAAGCATCTCACTGCCTGGAACTACTGTGCCGACGCCGCGATCTACCATGTCGCCAAGCCGGTCTGGGACAGTTTCAACGCCACCGACAAGGACCTGATCCGCGACGCCGCGCGGGAAGCCTCGGTCGAAAACATCCGTGCCTCCCGCAAGGGGCTTGGCGTCCTTGACGCGGATCGCTCCTCCTATGAGGAACTGGTGAAACGTGGGGTTGCGCTGATCGACTCAACGCCAGCCGAAAAGCAGGCCTTCGCAAGGGCAACCCGCCCGGTGTTTGACAAATGGGCAGCACAGATTGGCGCCGATCTGGTCAAGAAGGCAGAAGCCGCCATCGCAGCCGGCGCCTGACGAGCTTCCAGCACGATGACTGAGCATGCCGATATCCAGGAGCCGGGCCTCAAGCTCGGCGAGGCGGCGCCGCGCGTGCCGGAAAGCATCGAGCGGGTTGTTGGCGCGTCCGTTATGGGGCTTCTGTGCCTCATAACCTTTGCCAACGTCGTGATCCGCTATTTCACCAACGTCTCATTCGCCTTCACCGAGGAATTGTCGGTGGCGCTGATGGTGGTGGTGGCGCTGGTCGGGGCCTCGGCGGCTTTTGCCACCGATCGGCATATCAGGCTGACTTTTCTGGTCGAGCGGCTGCCTGTCGAGCGGCAAAGGCAGCTTGAGCTTGTCATCATGCTGTCCTGTTTCGGCCTGTTCGCGCTGCTGACCTGGCTGTCCGCATCCTATGTCTGGGATGAATACCGCTTCGATGTGATGTCACCCGGTCTCGGCATCCCGCAATGGCGCTATACGGCGGCTCTCCCGGTGCTGAGTTTCATCATCTGCCTGCGCATCCTGGGCCGCCTGGCTCGCGTCTGGCAGACCACGCGCCGGGTGAGCGGCTGAGATGGCGCTCGAAGGTTCGATCATTCTCCTGGGACTGTTTTTTGGGCTGCTCTTTGTCGGCATGCCACTTGGTGTCGCGCTTGGGATTGCCGGTGTCACTGTCATTGGTGTCGAAAAACTCGGCATCATGGCGTTTCCCACCAATGTCTGGACGGGCATCGCCAAGTATCCGTTGCTGGCGCTGCCCGTTTTCATTGTGGCGGGGATGGTGTTCGAGCGCTCTGGCGTGGCCGAGCGGCTGGTGAGGTTTGCCGCAGCCTGCGTTGGCAACCGCACTGGCGGGCTTGCGGTCGTGGCTGTGCTGGTCTGCATGATCCTTGGCGGCATTTCAGGTTCTGGTCCGGCTGATGCGGCAGCGGTCGCAGCGGTTCTTGCTCCCGCCATGCTTAAGCAGGGTTATCCGCGGCCCTACATCGCCAGCCTTACGGCTGCTGCGGGCTCGACCGCGATCCTGATTCCGCCCTCCATCGCCTTCATTGTCTATTCGGTGCTGGTGCCGGGTGTCTCGCTCAATGCCCTCTTCGTGGGCGGCCTGATCCCGGGCATCCTCGCTGGCCTGTCCTTGCTTGTGCCGGCCATATGGCTGTGTAAGCGCGGCGGTTTCGGCATGGCCGATCCAAACGATGTGCGCCCGCCGTTATGGCAGACCTTCAAGGAGGCGATATGGGGTCTGGCGGCGCCCGTCGTCATCCTAGGCGGCATGCGCTCTGGGGCTTTCACACCGACTGAAGCCGCAGTCGTGGCCGTGTTCTATGGGCTATTCGTCGGCGTCTTCATTTACCGCACGCTGGATTTTCAGGCTGTCTACAAGGTCTTGGCCGATTCAGCCGAGATCGCGGCTGTGGTGATGATCATCATCGCGCTGGCCTCCGTTTTCGCCCATGCCGGCTCGACCGTGGGCTCT
This sequence comes from Bosea sp. (in: a-proteobacteria), assembly GCA_023910605.1. Classification (NCBI taxonomy): domain Bacteria; kingdom Pseudomonadati; phylum Pseudomonadota; class Alphaproteobacteria; order Hyphomicrobiales; family Alloboseaceae; genus Allobosea; species Allobosea sp. Next base: position 216,997 of record JAAVVV010000001.1, read on the forward strand.
TTCGATGCCGCCGCGAAGACGCTGATTGCCTTCACTGCCAGCGAAACAGTGATGCTTTTGGCTATCACAGTCATCCTGCTGATCGCTGGCATGCTGATTGACGGCGTCTCGATATTTCTCGTCTTCCTTCCGATCCTGCTGCCCATTGCCAAGACCTATGGCTGGGATCTGACCTGGTTCGGCATCCTCATGACGATGAATATCGCCATCGGCCAGTTCACCCCGCCGATGGCCGTCAATCTGATGGTGACCTGCAAGGTCGCGGGCTGTTCGATGGAATCGACCGTTCCGTGGGTGATCTGGTTTGTGCTTTCGATGCTGCTGGCGCTGCTGCTTGTCACCTTCTTTCCGGATATAGCGTTGTTCCTGCCACGATGGATGGGCGATCTCTAGGAACACTCCTGCCTTCATCGAACCCTGCAGGCCATCCCGGCACATGCGGCAGCGGGTCATCGGACGATCCTGATCACGTCAGACAATCTCGGCGAGTTCCGCCAGTTGCTCCTTCGTCAGCTGGCGCAGGTTCTCCACCGAACAATCAGTCCGCATCTTCACGGGTGCGGGCATCGCGCGAATCCTCCCCGCGCCACGGGATTACGCCCGGAACGCCGAGGGAATCCCCCGTGGGTCAGGAAACGAGGCCTTTGATGTCCAGCGCAAGCCAGCAGCAGCGGCCATTTCGCCAAGGCTTGTGGTTTCGGGCGCAAAGACGAGACAACAGGCCAGCTTCCCGGCATCCTTGCGTGATCTGCGGAACAGCAGCCAACGGCAAAAGCCATCTTGCGTGACCCAGGGCAGCTTGATCGAAGCCCAATCATAGAGCCGCAAACCTTTGGAGCCTTCCCCTGCCGCCAGGGTCCGCCAGTCTCCGGCGGGAATATCTGCGGCCATCGTGGCGGGATCGGTCTGGATCAGACCCTCCTTGTCAGGACACGCAGATTCAACGACCGTCGGCCGCCTTGAGCAAGACCAGCGGACTGCCAACAAATGCTTTGCCCAAAGGAGGACGTACTTGCACCCATTGCACCGTGAAACCCATCTCGTTGTCCGCATCGGCTGGCTGCGCGCCGCTGTGCTTGGAGCCAATGACGGCGTCATTTCGACGGCAAGCCTCCTTGTCGGCGTGGCGGCGGCAGCCACCAGCAAGAGCGATGTGCTGGTGGCCGGCATCGCCGGGTTGGTCGCCGGCGCCATGTCGATGGCGGCCGGCGAATACGTCTCGGTCAGTTCACAAGCCGACGCCGAGGCGGCCGATCTGGCCCGTGAGGCCAAGGAGCTCGCGGCGGATCCCGAGGCCGAGCTGGAGGAATTGACCCAGATCCAAATCCGCCGCGGCCTTTCTCCCGACCTTGCCCGACAGGTCGCCCGGGAGCTGACGGAGCGGGATGTCCTCGGCGCGCATGCGAGGGATGAACTGGGGCTGTCGGAGCAGACGGCGGCGAGACCGGTCCAGGCGGCCCTGACCTCGGCCGCGACCTTCGCCATCGGCGCGGCGGTTCCGCTTCTGTGCGCGCTCGCCGCTCCGCAGGCGCACGTCACATGGATCGTTTCTGGCGGCTCGCTCTTGTGTCTTGCCGCGCTCGGTGTGGCCGGGGCGCGGCTGGGCGGCGCTCCGGTCTTGCGGCCGACGCTCCGCGTCGCTTTCTGGGGAGCTCTCGCGATGGCTTCGACCGCCGTGATCGGCGCGCTCGTTGGACGGACCATATGATGCGGCTGGAGCATGGTGGCCGCCGTGTCACCTGGCCATTGTCTCGATGCGGCCATCTACGACCTGGATGATGCGGTCGCATCTGGCGGCCAGCGCGGCGTTGTGCGTGACGATCAGGAAACTGGAGCCGCCGCCCGCGTTGACGCGCCGCATCATCGCGAAGACATCCTCAGCCGACTTCGAGTCGAGGTTGCCCGTCGGCTCGTCCGCCAGGACGAGGTCCGGGTTCATGGCGATGGCCCGCGCGATGGCGACACGTTGCTGCTGTCCGCCCGACATGTTCTGGGCGAGGTTGTCGGCCACCGCCGTCAATCCGACCTGATCGAGCAGGGAGCGCGCCCGCTGCTCGATCTCAGCGGAAGGGCGGCCCCGATCCAGAACAAGCGGCATCATCACGTTCTCGGTCGCCGTGAAGGCGGAGATCAGCATGTGGTACTGGAAGACGAAGCCGATGGTGTGGCCCCTGAGCCGCGTCAGCGCCGCGTCGTCTATCCGACCCGTGTCGACGCCATGGATCAGCAGCCGGCCGGAGGTCGGCCGGTCGAGCAGGCCGATGATGTTGAGCAGCGTGCTCTTGCCGGAGCCGGACGGACCCATGAGCGCCACGAAGTCGCCGCGGGTGATGGTCAGATCGATGCCGTGCAGCACCTCCGTCTCCGACGGCAGGCCGACATTGTAGGCCTTCGTCACCCCCTCGAGCCGGATGATTTCCTCAGCCACGGATCGCCGCCACGGGATCGAGCCGCGCGGCCCGGACGGCCGGTGAGGCGGCGGCGAGGACGCCGACCAGTGTCGCGATCAGCGCCGCGCCGATGAGAAGCGACGGATCGACGATCAGGGGGAACAGCTCCTTCCCATCTGCCTGACGCGCCAGGGAGTGCCACCAGATGAGCGCGCCGAGGCCCAGCGCCGAGCCGATCAGCGAGCCGAGGAAGCCAAGCAGCCCGCCTTGGATCAGGAAGACGCGCAGGATCTGTCCACGCCGCGCCCCCATGGCGCGCAGTATGCCGATGTCCTTCGAGCGCTGGATGACAGACACCACGAGCACGGCCGCTATGCCGCAGGCGACGGAGAGGCCGACGAAGACGCGGATCAGCGTGTTGGTGTTAACCTGCGCGCGCATGGCCGAGAAGAACTGCGCGTTCGTCTTGATCCAGCTGTCGGCCTGCACAGCATGGTCGCCGGCGATCCGCTGCGCGACGCGCTCGGCCGCGTAGATGTCGCGCACGGTGATGTCGATCGAGGTGACGCCCCCGATCATGCCGAGCAGGGACTGGGCCGTGCGCAGGGCGACATAGGTGGTGCGAAGGTTCACGGCCTTCATGCCGAAATCGAGCAGGCCGGCGACGGTCAGCACGCGCCTTACGCCGGAGGCCGCCGTGACGTTGATCTTGTCGCCGACCTGGGCGCCGATGTCGTTGGCGAGGTCCGTGCCGATCAGGATGTCGTCGCTGGACAGCCGCAATTGGCCGGCTGCGAGGTAATCCGGCACGCGAACGATCTGGAAGTAGGTCTCCGGGTCGATCCCGGTGAGCGAGATCGAACGGCTCGCCTCCCCGCGCGCCGCGATCGCCGTCCCGGAGATGCTGGGCGAGACCACGGCGATCTCCTCCATCCGGCGTGCGTCCTCGGCGATGGCCTGCCATTGATCGATGGAGCGCACGCGCTGGCTCGGGCGCTGGACGATGGCGTCGGCGAAGAGGCCGGACCCGGAGCGCAAGGGGCGGGCGACCTGATCGACGGGCAGGAGCTGGATCTGCGGCTGGGAGGTGAGCATGCGCTTCAGGAAGTTCTGCTCGAGCCCCGCGAGCATGGCGGACATGAAGACGATCACCGCGACGCCGATGGCGATGCCGCCAAGGATGAAGAGCGTCTGCAGCCGCCCCTCGCGAAGGAAGCGCAGCGCCGCGATCCAGTCGAAGGGTAGAAGCGGGTTCATGGCAGTGGTTTCATGGCGATGGCTTTATGGCACGACGGGTCTGAGGCGCTGGCCGGTCACGACGCCGGCGTTGACCGGCACGGCGAGATCGCCTTCTCCGGCTCCTTCGAGTATCTCCACCTGGCTCTGGCCGCGGATGCCGACGCGGACCGGCCGCCTCACCGCGCGGCCGTCGCGAAGCACCAGGATCCAGGCGCGGCCCGACTGCATATCGCGCACGGCGCGCGCCGGCAGGACAAGGGCGTCATCGCGGCGCGCGAATTCGACGTCGACCGAGACCGTCATGTCCTGCCGGAGATAAGCCGGCGGATCCGGCACGGTGAGCTTCACCTCGACCGAGGCGCGCGCGATATCGACCGCAGGGTTCACGAAGCTGACATAGGCCTCGAAGCGGCGGTTGGGAAAGGCGTCGGCCGAGGCCACGGCCTTCTGCCCGATTTCGATGAGGCCGAGATTGCGCTCATCGATCTGCATGACGAGCTGCGTCTCTCCGGCCGGCGCGAGGACCAGCAGCGTCTTTCCCGGCTGGACCACTGCGCCCCGTTCGACGTTGCGCGAGATGAGCAGGCCGTCGCGCGGCGAGACGATCGTGGCGTAGGAAAGCCGGGCCCGCGCCGTGTCGAGCGTGGCGTGCGCCTGAGCAAGCTGGGTGCGGGCGAGCACCTCGTCGCTTCCCCCCGGGCTTGCCGTGAACTCCTGTAGTTCGGCCGTGCGCACCTGGGTGCGGGCGACGTCCAGCGCGCGTTGGGCCTCGTCATAGGCGACGCGCGTGGCGTTGCCGTTCCGGAACAGCTCCGCGGTCCGGTCGTAGGCCGCCTGCGCCGTGCGCAAGGTCACGCGCGTCTGGATGAGAGCCTCGCGCGCCATGGGCAAGGTCAGCTCCGCCAGCTGGCGCAGGCGCGCCTCGGCCTGCGCGACGGCCCCTTCCGCCTGCACGAGGTTTGCACGCAATTCCTCCGGCCGCAGCTCGATGAGCCGCTGGCCCTCGCGAACCGTCTGGCCTTCCTGAACCAGCACTTCGGCGACGACGCCGGTGACCTGCGCCCCGATCTCGACGCGAAAGGGCGTTTCGACATGACCGCTGGCGACAACTGTCTGGACGAGCACGCCGCGTCCGACACGGTCGACGACGACGGCTGGCCCGAGCAGGACACGCCCTGCCTGCCATGCGCCAATAGACAGCGCCGCCAGGACAGCAAGGGCGAACCAGCGATGCGTCCACACAAATCGCAGCGCCGCCCGAGGCTTTCCGACGCTCGCGGCCGTCTGCTGGCTGGGGGGGTCGACGTTCCGGTTCATCCCAATGTCCGCTGCGGCTGGCTGAGGCCTTCCTGGCACGTCGGGTGTGAGCAGAAGTTGATGGAGGTCAGAGACAGCTGCCGGTCAGGTAGCTGAAATATGGAGCTGAATGCCGTTTTCGCTCGAACCCGCGAGCTTGGCGGCGGGAGCGCCAGGCTCCAACGCAGAGGCGTGTGGCATCATGGTGACTGGGCTTGGCCCCCCGGTCTTCCGCACCTGCGGTCCGACCAAAGTGTACAGATCGGGCGATGTGGAGGTTCACGCGCTGCGCGGCATCGACTTCGAGGCGGCGGCAGGCGAGTTCGTGGTGATGCTGGGTCCGTCGGGTTCGGGCAAGTCCATATTCCTGAACATCATCGGCGGGAACGGGCCATATCCATTAATCCACCTTGGCGAGGAAATGGAATTTTGAAAGCCCACTTTCGGGGAAAATTGTTGGGCCATTGACACGGGGTGCAGTCTGCTTCCAAAGATGTATGATCTCAGCGAACTGCAATAGAGCCGTGAGAGCCACCCCCGGCACCCGAAACCCTTCACCATGGCGGTCGTTTGAAAGCCAATTTGCTCAGTCCGTGAGCAGCTATTGGGAAAGCGCGTTCGACAATGCACTTGAAATTTGATGGCGTTTTTATAGAGTGATGGCATCGCAATCGTTTTATGGAGATCGCTATCATGGCAGCTGTCACCATCCGCAATCTCTCAGATGAGGCACATCGCGCCCTAAAAGTTCGTGCCGCTCGGCATAATCGCAGCACGGAAGCCGAGATGCGCGCCATTCTTGAGACCGCTGTTCGCCCCGATAGCCGGCTTCGTCTTGGTTCTGCCTTGTCGCAGATGAGCCGGAAGATCGGCCTCACCAATGCTGATGTCGAGGCGCTCGAACAGACTCGCAACGCCAACCCCGCCGAACCGATGCAATTCTGATGATCCTGCTCGACACCAACGTCGTGTCCGAGGCGATGAAACCTGAGCCGCACTTGTCCGTTCGTGATTGGCTTGATGCGCAGGCGGCTGAGACGCTGTTCATTTCCAGCGTCACTGTAGCCGAGTTGTTGTTCGGGATCGGCGTGTTGCCTAGAGGCAAGCGTAAGGACAATCTGGCCGCAGCGCTCGATGGCGTCATGGACCTATTTGGGGTGCGCATCCTCTCCTTCGATGCGAGCGCGGCACGGCGTTATGCCGATCTCGCGGTCAAGGCACGCATGGCCGGCAGGGGTTTCCCCACACCTGATGGCTATATCGCCGCGATCGCTGCTGCGCATGAGTTTGCCATAGCTTCGCGGGACACGAGCGCATTCCACGCTGCGGGGCTGACCGTGATCAACCCCTGGACCGTGACATGAGGTTGAGGCGTCCATTCTCCTCGCCGAATGGATCAGCGAAGAAGGATGAAGATACCGCGCGACAAATCGCTGCTTTTGATAAGCGTGACGAGGCCAATGAAGGTGAGCAAGAGCACCAGAACATCAGTTTGATTCAAAGCGGCCGGGCAGCTTCGCGCCCCCATGCACGAACCCGCTTCGCGGGATGGGCACTCGTGTGGACGTTCTGTGCTGCTTGTTGAGGTTTTGGCGCTCTGATTCTGCCGCGTGATCATGGGGTTCCTTCAACAATAAGGAACTTGCCATGGACAGGATCTCGAACGACACACCGGTCAGCCCGCTTCGGCAGCGCATGCAGGACGACATGCTGATGCGAGGCCTGGGTTCGCATACCCGCCAGGATTATATCCGCCACGTCCGTGCCTTCGCGGCTTTCATCCGGCGCTCGCCGGATACGGCAACGGCGGACGATGTCCGCCGTTTCCAGCTTCAGCAGCATGAGAGGGGCATCGGTGTCGCCACCATCAACTCCGCGGTCTCGGCCTTGCGGTTTCTGTTTTCTGTCACGCTCGGCCGGCGCGATCTCGCGCGCAGCCTTGTGGTGACCCGCTTTCACCGCAAGCTCCCCGACGTCCTCAGCGTTGAAGAGGTTGCCCGGCTGCTCGAAGCCGCGCCGGGCCTCAAGTACAAGGCTGCGCTGAGCGTGGCCTATGGCGCGGGCTTGCGGGTTTCGGAGGTCGCGCATCTCAAGATCGACGATATCGACAGCACGCGCATGCTGATCCGCATCGAGCAGGGCAAGGGCCGCAAGGATCGCAATGCGATGCTCTCCCCGCATCTTCTGGACCAGCTGCGTCTGTGGTGGCGCGAGGGCAAGCGACGCGGCGTGATGTTGCCCCATGGCTGGCTGTTCCGGGACTGGCAAGGCCGCACGGAGCCGATCTCGACCCGGCAACTCCATCGCGCGGTTCAGGAAGCGGCCGAGCGGGCCGGGATCCGCAAGCGCGTCAGTCCGCACACCTTGCGCCACAGCTTCGCAACACATCTTCTGGAACAGGATGTCGATATCCGCGTCATCCAGGTGCTGCTCGGCCATAGCAAGCTCGAGACGACCGCGCTTTACACCAAGGTCTCGACCCGGACGCTCCAGGCCGTGGCGAGCCCGCTCGAGCATCTCATGGCGCTGATGGAGGGCAAGCGGATCGAGGAAGGCAGAGCCCCGATGAGACTGGGGAAGCCCGACGGCTGAGGTCATGTCGGCCTCGCTCGAGGTCGCCGATATCTTCCGCACCGCTGGCCCTGCCTATCGGGCAGACCATGCCGGGCATCTCGGCCTCGACCAGCTCAAGGTGATGTCGGCGATCGAGACCTGCCGCACCGCCGCACTCGGAGGCCATGTCGAGGCCTGCGACGATTGCGGGCATCGGCGCATCGCCTACAACTCCTGCCGGAACCGACACTGCCCCAAGTGTCAGGGTGCAGCCGCGCGCACCTGGCTCGATGCGCGTGAAGCCGACCTGCTGCCCGTGGGCTACTTCCATGTCGTCTTCACCCTGCCGGCCGAGATCGGCGAGATCGCCTTCCACAACAAGGCGCCGGTCTATGACCTGCTGTTCCGGGCCGCCTCGGAAACGATGCTGGCGATTGCCGCCGACCCGAAGCATCTCGGCGCCAGGATCGGCATCACGGCGGTGCTCCACACATGGGGCTCGGCCATGACGCATCATCCGCATCTGCACATGATCGTGCCGGGTGGCGGCGTCAGCGCGGATCGAACGCGCTGGATCTCCTCGCGCCCGGCCTTCCTCCTGCCGGTGCGCGTCCTCGGCATGCTGTTCCGGCGTCTCTTCCTCGATGGCCTGCTGGCCCTGCATCGCACAGGCAAGCTCAGGTTCTATGGCGCGCTGGCGAACCTCAATGACCCGCGCCTGTTCCAGCGTCATCTCGCGCCGATCGGCAAGAAGCGCTGGGTCGTCTACGCCAAGCCGCCCTTCGCCGGCCCGGAGGCCGTGCTCGCCTATCTCGCCCGCTATACCCACCGCGTCGCGATCTCGAACCGCCGCCTCATCGCCCATGACGGGAACATTTAGGGATGAGGCAATACGGAGCCTCAGGTAGTGTCCGAGGACGTGGTGGAAATTTTCGCCGTTCTGGCGGTGTAACCGGGGTGGTCATCGAGGACGTCGGTTTATGGTGGAGTTGCGAGCTTCAACCACGGACCGAGGAGAACCCCGATGACCGAGACCAACATGCCCCTGATCGAGCTTTTGCAAAAGCATGATGAGGGCGATTTTCTGCGCGCCGTGACCGAGGCCGTGCTTCAGACTCTGATGGAGCATGACGTCGAGGGGATGATCGGCGCTGGCCGCTATGAACGCGGCGAGGGCCGCCAGACCTACCGGAACGGCTATCGTGACCGCGAATTGAAGACGCGGATGGGGGCTTTGAACCTTCGGGTGCCGAAGCTGCGGACCGGGCCATACTTTCCGGGCTTCCTCGAGCCGCGCCGCACCTCGGAGAAGGCGCTGGTGGCGGTCATTCAGGAGGCATGGATCGGCGGGGTTTCGACCCGCAAGGTAGACGATCTGGTGCAGGCGATGGGGCTATCGGGCATCTCGAAGAGCACGGTGTCCAAGTTTTGCAAGGACATAGATGATCGGGTGCATGAGTTCCTCGACCGCCCGCTTGCTGGTGAATGGCCCTATCTATGGCTGGACGCCACCTATCTGAAGGTGCGCCAGGGTGGGCGGATCATCTCGGTGGCGGCGATAATCGCTGTCGCGGTGAACACGGATGGGCGGGGCGAGATCATCGGTTTGACCGTCGGCCCGTCAGAGGCAGAAACCTTCTGGACCGAGTTTCTGCGCAGCCTGAAGGCCCGCGGGCTGAACGGGCTGAAGCTGGTGATCTCGGACGCTCATACCGGGCTAAAGGCGGCGATCCGGCGCGTCTTCGATGCCACCTGGCAGCGCTGCCGCGTTCACTGGATGCGCAACGCGCTGGCCCATGTGCCGAAGGGCCAGCACACCGTCGTGTCCGCCGCGATCCGGCAAGCCTTCAATCAGTCCGATCATAAAGGGGCTGTCGAGGTCTGGCGGCACGTCGCAGACCAGCTCCGCCCCCGCTGGCCGAAACTGTCCACACTGATGGACGAGAGCGAAGCCGACGTGTTGGCCTATATGGCATTCCCGGCCCAGCATCGCACCAAGCTTCATAGCACCAACCCATTGGAACGCTTGAACAAGGAGGTGAAGCGCCGCGCTGATGTGGTCGGCGCTCGTCGGGCCATTCTTCCACTGGAAGAATGGCTTTGTCCTCCTCAATCCCGAACGAAGAGTCGATCCTGCGCCTGATCGGTGCCGTCCTATTCGAGCAGAATGACGACTGGCAGAGCCAACACCGCTACATGATGGTCGAGGCATTCAGCCAGATTGATACCGCCCAGATCGACCCGCTTCTAAGCATTACAACACAGGCCGCCTGACCGATGATCCAGAATGGCCATCCCGCAAATTACACCAGCTTGACGGACGCTACCCAGGATGATCGCGGCGTGTCAGACGCGCCTCTGGCGCTGCTGGGGTCCGAAAGCCCCGCCTCGGCGGGGTTTTTCGGCTTTTCCACAGGCGGCCAGCTCTGGTCAATCGGCGTTGACAAAGAATACCGCAGGTATACCGTAAACGTTCAGCCCTGTTGGGGGACTGCCGGAGCCTCGGCTCTCGATCCCCGAGGCCCGCGCGTCAACGATGTTTTCAGGGGCCGGCGCGCCCCTTCCAGCCCAAGGCCCTCCATGTCCGGACCCGTCCAGCGCCCGCCCCATGCCGACAACGTCAAGCAGATCACCTTCCTCTATTATCGCGATCTGCCCGCCGCGATGCGCTTTTATGAAGAGGTGATCGGCCTGCCGCTCGCGATCGATCAGGGCTGGAGCAAGATCTACGCCGTGACGGCGGATGGTTATGTCGGACTCGTGGATGAAACCCGCGGCAGCCACCGCGCCAATCCCATCAAGCCCGTGCAGTTGTGCATCCGCGTGGTGGATGTAGACGCCTGGCATGCGTGGATCGAAAGCAAGGGCGTCTCTGCGCTCCGCGGCCCGAAATCCAACCAGGAACTGAAGATTCGCGCCTTCGTGTTCAACGATCCCGAAGGCTACCAGATCGAAATCCAGTCCGCGCTCGACTGAGCGCATCATCAACCCGGGGAGACACCGTCATGAGCAACACCCGTTTCGGAGAGGTGAGCCGCAGGGCCCTGATGGCGGGCGCGATCGCTGCGTCGGCATGGCCGGGAATGGCGCGCGCGCAGGCGCCGGCCAGGAGCCTCACCATCGCGCTGACGGCAGACGCCGTGATCCTCGATCCGCATGCGGCGAATGAGCTCACCGGCAACATCATGTTCTACCATTTCTATGATGCTCTGGTGCAGCGCACGCCGGAGCTGGATTTCAAGCCGGGGCTGGCCGAGAGCTGGCAGGTGGTCGACGATACGACCTGGGTGTTCAAGCTGCGGCGCGGCGCCAAGTTCCACAACGGCGACGAACTCAAGGCCTCGGACGTTGTCTTCACCGTAGAGCGCCTGAAGAAGGCGCTGATGGCCAGCCTCGTGGCCAACATCTCCGCGGCGCGCGCCATCGACGACTACACCGTCGAGTTCAAGACGCCCAAGCCATACGCCGTGCTGCACATGGCGCTGGCCGAGATCCTGATCCTCAACGAAAAGCACACCAAGGCCATCGGGGACGAACAGGTTGGTCTCAAGCCCATGGGCACGGGCCCCTACCGGCTGGTGGAGTGGATCAAGGAGGACCGCATCGTGATGGAGGCCTTCGCCGACCATTGGCGTGGCAAGGCCAGGATCGACCGGGTCACCTTCAAGCCCATCACCAACCCCGCAACCCGCACGGCGGCGCTCCTGACCGGCGGCGTGGACGTGATTCAGGATCTTTCGGTGCGCGATGTGGCCAGCGTGCGGGCCAACAACGCGTTCAACGTGATCACCCGGCCGAGCCTGCTCAACATCGTGCTGGCGCTGGACACGCGCGACAAGTCGCCGACCATCGATCTGCCCGTCAACCCGATGAAGGATCGCCGCGTGCGCGAGGCCATTGCCCGCGCCATCAATGTCGAGGCCATCCGCACCGTGGTGATGAACGGCTTCTCCACGGCGAGCGACCAGTACGTGCCTTCTTCGCATCTGGGTTATGTGCCGGGGCTCAACTTCCGTCAGGAATATCCGTTCGATCTCGACAAGGCGCGGGCTCTCATGAAGGAGGCCGGGTTCGAGAAGGGCTTCACCATGACGCTCGACACGACCAACAACCGCTATGTCAACGATGGCGCCATTGCGCAGGCGCTCGCCTCCATGCTCTCGCGCATCGGCATCACGCTCAACCTCAACCTGATGCCGCGCGCCAACTTCTTCGGCTACATCCGCGTGCCGTCGGACAAGTCCAGCTTCATCATGAGCGGCTGGGACACGCCCTCCGGCGATGCTGGCAACATGTACAACGTGCTGCTCTACAGCCGGAACAGGAAGCCCGGCTACGGCCAGGCCAATCGCGGCGCCTATTCCAACGCCGCCTTCGACGACTGGATCGACAAGGCCGACGCCACCTCGGACATGAAGAAGCGGCATGAATTCCTGCAGGAGGCGACGAAGATCGCGGTGAAGGACATTCCCATGATCCCGGTCCACTACGAGCAGGACATCTACGCCGCCAGGAAGAACGTCACTGTCGTCCCCCGCATGGACAAGTTCATCTGGGCCTACGAGATGGACGTCGCCTGACCCGGCGCGGGCTTTATTGACCCTCGAGCGGCCGGCCATGCGCCGGCCGTTCCCACCTTGCAGCTACCGAAAGGCCCGGCGTGCTCGGCTATCTTCTCAAGCGCCTGATCCAGATGGTCGTCGTCCTCTGGGTGGTGTCCGTGCTCGTTTTCGTGATGATGAGCTTCACGGGCGATCCGACCTTCATGATGGTGCCGCTCGACGCCACCGAGGAGCAGATCCAGCAGGCACGTCGCATCCTGGGCCTGGATGAGTCGCATCTGGTGCAATACTGGCGCTTCCTGTCCAACATGGTGCAGGGCGATTTCGGCCGCTCCTTCGTGTTCCGGCAACCCGCGCTCCAACTCATCATGGAGCGGCTCCCGGCCACGCTGGAGATCGTGTTCCTCGCCATGGCGCTGGCGCTGGTCGTCGCGATTCCGCTCGGCGTCTATGCCGGCGCCAACCCGCAGCGTTTCTCCAGCCGGGCCATGATGGCCGGCTCGCTAGTCGGCATCTCGCTGCCCGGCTTCTGGCTGGGGATGGTGCTGATCTTCGTCTTCGCGGTGAAGCTGCAGATGTTCCCCTCATCGGGGCGCGGGCCGACCACCGAATGGATGGGCATGCGCTTCTCATTCACCAGCTGGCAGGGCTTCACCCATCTCGTGCTGCCCTCGGTCACGCTGTCGATCGGAACGCTCGCCATCCTCATGCGCATCATTCGGGCAGAAATGATGGAGGTGCTCAAGCAGGACTACATCAAGTTCGCCCGCGCAAAGGGCGCAGCCAATCGCTTCGTGCTGTTCAAGCATGGCCTCAAGAACGCGCTGATCCCGCTGATCACCGTGTTCGGCCTCATGCTCGGCGACCTCATCGCCTTCGCAACCCTCACCGAGACGATTTTCGCCTGGCCCGGCATCGGCAAGCTTTTGGTCGATTCGATCTATCGCGGCGATCGGCCGGTGATCGTGGTCTACCTGATGTTCGTCGCCTTCCTCTTCGTGGTCGTCAATTTCGTGGTCGATGTCGCCTACGCGCTCATCGATCCGCGCATAAAGATCAAGTGAGGGGCAGCCCGTGACCGCCCTCTCCTTGCGCCTCAAACGCGCCCTCAAATCCGAGCTGGCCCATAACTGGCGGCGCAATGCCTCCGCCATAGCCGGCACCCTCATCATCGCAATGTTCGCCTTCATGGTCGCCTTCGGCCCTTGGCTTGTCGCGCAGGACCCCTATGACGTGCGCCAGCTCGACCTGATGGACGCCTTCAAGCCGCCGGTCTGGCTGGAGGGTGGCAGCGCGCAATACTGGCTCGGCACGGACCAGCAGGGCCGCGACGTGCTGGCGTCCATCGTCTACGGAAGCCGCATCTCGCTGTTCATCGGCCTTGCCGCCATGCTGGCCTCATGCCTGATCGGCACCACGCTCGGCATCATGGCCGGCTTCTACGGCGGCCGCCTCGACAGCGTGATCATGCGCATTGCGGACATCCAGCTTTCCTTCCCGTCCGTGCTGATCGCGCTCTTCCTGATGTCGGCCTTCGGCACGGGCGTGGAGAAGGTGCTGATCGCGCTGACCTCCGTGGGCTGGGTTGTCTATGCCCGCACGGTGCGCGGCTCCACGCTGCGCGAGAAAAGCCGCGAATATGTCCAGGCGGCGCGCGTCTCGGGCCTGCCCAACCGCAAGATCATCCTCAAGCACATCCTGCCCAATGTGCTCACGCCGCTCATCGTTGTCGCCACTATCCAGGTGGGCACCTTCGTGCTCATCGAGGCATCGCTCAGCTTCCTTGGCGTTGGTGTGCCGATCACGGAGCCATCCCTCGGCCTGCTGATCAAGAACGGCTTCGACGTGCTGTTCAGCGGCCTGTGGTGGATCTCTGTCTTTCCGGGCCTGTTCATCATGCTCATCGTGTTCGGCATCAACCTGCTCGGCGATTTCCTGCGCGACGAGCTCAACCCACGCCTGAAGTGAGGGTGAGAGCGATGACGGATGCCTTGCTCTCGGTTCGCGGCCTCAAGACCTGGTTTCATACCTTCGGCGGCGTGGTGAAGGCGGTCGACGGCGTCAGCTTCGATCTCGCTCCAGGCGAGATCCTCGGACTGGTCGGGGAGTCCGGCGGCGGCAAGTCGATGGTCGGCTTCTCGATCATGGGATTGATCGACAAGCCCGGCCGCATCGAGGCCGGCGAGATCTTTTTTGGCGGTCGCGACCTCGCGCGGCTCTCGGAAGGCGAGCTTCAGAAGGTGCGCGGCAAGCAGGTCGCCATGATCTTCCAGGATCCGATGACGGCGTTGAACCCGCTCTACACCATCGGCAATCAACTCGAGGAGATGCTCACACTCCACACCGACCTCGATGCCCGCGCCCGGCGCGCGCGCTGCATCGAGATGCTTGCGGAGGTCGGAATTCCGCAGCCCGAGGCGCGGCTTGGCAGCTATCCGCACCAGTTCTCGGGCGGGATGCGCCAGCGTGTCGTCATCGCCATCGCCATGATCGCCGGCCCCAGCCTGCTGATCGCGGACGAACCCACCACGGCGCTCGACGTGACCATCCAGGCCCAGCTGTTGCGGCTGATGAAGAGCCAGGTCGCACGCAACCGCACCTCGCTGATCCTCATCACGCATGATCTTGCGGCCGTATCGCAGATGGCCGATCGCATCGTGGTGCTCTACTGCGGCAGGGTCGTCGAAACAGGGCGCGCGGCCGAACTGATTGCGCGGCCCCGGCACCCCTACACGCGCGGCCTCCTCGATTCGATCCCCGCCCATGCGCCGGGACGCAAACGGCTGAGCCAGATTCCCGGCTCCGTGCCCGATATCCGCCGCCTCCCGCCCGGCTGCAGCTTTGCCCCGCGCTGCCCTCGCTCTCAGCCGCTGTGCACGCACGAAGCTCCCGCGCTGCAGGCAGATGCCGCCGGCCACGCCGCCGCCTGTCATTTTCCGATCGAGGTCGCATCATGAACGCGGCGCCAGCCCAGCAACGGGGCGAGTTGCTGCGGGTCGAGAACCTGCATCAGCGCTTCGATTCCTCCGGAGGCTTCTTAGACCGGCTGCGCTTCGACAAGGGCCGCTTCAGCGCCCCGCGTCGCATCGTCCATGCGGTGAACGGCGTGAGCCTGCACATCGATCGTGGCGAGGTTCTCGGCCTCGTCGGTGAGAGCGGCTGCGGCAAATCCACGCTCGCCAAGACCATCATCAAGCTGCACGAGCCACATGACGGGCGCATCATCCTCGACGGTGAGGACATCACCGATCACGATTTTGCCCGCATGCGCCCTGTGCGGCGCAAGATGCAGATGATCTTCCAGGACCCTTATGCCTCGCTCAACCCGCGCCAGCAGGTGGCCGACATCGTTATGGAGCCCTGGCTTGAGGTGGGGCGTGCCGAGGGCGAGGATCTCGAGGAGCGGATGCTGGCTCTGCTCGGCCGCGTCGGACTTGGGGCCGAGCATTCGCAGCGCTATCCTCACCAGTTCTCCGGCGGCCAGCGCCAGCGCATCGGCATCGCCCGCGCGCTTTCCGTGCGCCCCGAGCTTGTGGTGGCGGATGAGCCCGTCTCAGCCCTTGATGTCTCGATCCAGGCGCAGATCCTGAACCTGATGATGGACCTCAAGGACGAGTTCGGCTTCTCCTACCTGTTCATCACCCACGACCTGTCCGTGGTGCGCTACATCTCCGACAGGATCGGCGTGATGTATCTCGGCTTCATGGTCGAGACGGGCCCGAAGCAAGCGATCTTCGAGAACCCCAGGCACCCCTATACGCGGGCCCTGCTCGCGGCCGCGCCCAAGGTAGGCCAGCCGCTGCCCGCCGCCGAGGATCACTTGAAGGGCGAGGTGCCGAGCGCCTTCGACCTGCCGAGCGGCTGTTGCTTCCGCACACGATGCCCCCTTGCCTTCGATCGCTGCGCGCGGGAACGCCCTGTGCTGCGCGCGCTCGGAGACGGCCAGCATGTGGCTTGCCACCTTCATGATGCCGCGGCGTCCGACACCGCCGCCGCGGCCTGAAACCGAACCAGAAGGGCCAAGCGCCATGTCCGCCTCCACGTTTACAATCGTCCAGCCCCGGGTCATGCTCGATGACCCGCATGCCTGCACGGATTCAGGCGATGTGCTGACCGTGTTCGGTGGGCTCTTTGACGCGCTGGCGCGCCGGGGAGCCAGCGGCTGGGAGCCAAATCTGGCAACGGGCTGGAGCATGTCCGATGACGCGCGCACCACCACCTTCACCCTGCGCGCCGGCGTGCGTTTTCATGATGGCGAGCCTTGCGATGCCGGTGCCATCAGGTTCTGCCTTGAGCGCATGGCGAGGCCCGACATGGGCGCAACCCTCGGCGCCCCCGGGGTCTACGCGCAGTATCTGCAAGGCATGCGCATTGACGTCCCCGATCCGCATACGCTCGTTATGACCACGGCCGAGCCGATCGCCGACATCCTCGACATCGTCGGCTACGGACACATCGTCTCGCCACGCGCCCTCGCAGACGCCGGCGAGGATCTGGCGCGGCGTTCCGTCGGCACCGGGCCGTGGAAGCTGGAAAGCTGCCGCGAGGGCGAGCATCTGCTGGCCAGCGCAAGTCCCCACCACCTCGCGCCGAAGTCCCGCCATGGCGAATTGCGCTGGCAGGCCGAGCCAAGTGCTGCCGCTCGGCTCGATGCGCTTATGTCCGGTCGCGCCCACGTCGCCAACGGACTGCCTATGGCCGGCCATGCGACAGCCGGCGTGACGTTCCATGACTATCTGGCGCCGACGGCCCTGATCTTCATGTTCAACGCCGCTGCAGGCCCGGCGGCTGACCTGCGCGTGCGCCGCGCGCTCAACCTCGCGATCGACAGGGCAGCCTTGGTCGCCGGCGTGCTGGGCGGGGCGGGCCAGCCTCTGCATGGCTACATCAGCCCGGCTCATGACGGCTACGATCCGGCAGCTCCGGAATTCGCACTCGACCGCGCCGAGGCACGACGCCTGCTCGCCGAGGCGGGCTACGCTGACGGGCTTGCGCTCAATGTCTATTGCCCCACGCGCCTGCCCGACGAGGCGCCGCAACTGGTCGATGCGATCGAGGCGCAACTGTCCGGCATCGGCGTCAGCTTCATCCGCCATGTCGAGCCAGACCGCACCCGTTACGCCAATCAGGTCAGACTCAAGCAGATCCACGACATCTGCGTGTTCGATTCAAGCCCCATGAGCGCCTTCCGCGTGCTGCATGAGAAGGTCGATTCCCGCGTGAAGGGCTCGTGGTGGGAGGGCTATGCGAATCCGGCCGTCGAGGCCCTGCTCGACCAGGCGCGCCGCACCATCGATGCCAATGCGAGGCGGGCCCTGCGCTGCGAGACCTATCGCCTGCTCCAGCAGGATCCGCCCTGGCTCTATGTCTACAACCACCGCCGCCGCATCGGCCTCGCAGGCAGCCATCCTGTCTATGCGATGCGGTTCGATGGCGTGCTGGACGTGCGCACGCTGCCGGAGCTGTGAGGAAAGCGCCCATGTCCGCCGCGACGCCCGACCATGAACCCGCCCTGGCAACGGCGCGCTCGCCGGCCTCGCTGCTGGGCCAGTCAACCTATGAGCGCCTGCGCGGCATGATCCTCAGCGGCACGCTTCCCATCGGCTCAGGCCTGAACGAGAAGCGCCTTGCCGAGCGGCTGGGCGTATCGCGCACCCCCGTGCGCGAGGCCATGACCCGCCTGATGAGCGAGGGCCTGATCACGCGCGAAGCGGGCGGCACGCCGACCGTTCGCCGCATCTCCATCCACGAGATCGTCGAGATCCTGCACATGCGCCGCCTGCTCGAGGTCGAGGCGGCCGGCATGGCCGCCACGCGCGGGGGCTCGGCCGGGCTCGCCGCCTTGCGTGAACGCTTCGTCGCCTTTCGGGATGGCCCGCCGCCTGCGGTGGAGGACCACGTCGGAGCCGATGATCGGCTTCATGGCCTGCTCGCCGAGATGGCGGGGTCGCGCCTTCTCGCCAGCCTGATCAGCGACCTGCGGCTCAAGACCCGCATCTTCGACACCCGCCTCGTGCCCGAACGTCTGCGCCCCGGAGCGGTGGAGCATCTGGCCATCATCGACGCCGTGCTGGCAGGCAACGTGCCCGCAGCGGAAGATGCGATGCGCACGCATGTCGGCAATGTCAGGGCGAGCGTGCTGTCCCATCTCGACGCCCTGTTCCGCTGAGCGGAAACATCGTGACGCCGGAATGTGGATGCGCTCCAGGCTGCCGCAGCGATCTGTCCAGCCATTGCGGCGCGTTGGAACGACGAACCCTGCCGGCGGGAGGCGATGGACGACCTGCCGCCTCAGTTCGCAGCCTTCCATCGGAGCAGCCACGTCTCGGCATGACGCAGCGCGACATTGATGATCGCGCCCACGACGCCAAGGAGCACAAGCCCCGCGAAGACCGAGGTTGTGTCGAAAAGCCCGGTCGCCTGCGCAATGATGAAGCCGATGCCGCGGTTGGACGACATGAACTCGCCGATCACGGTGCCGACCAGCGCATAAGGCACCGAGACCTTCAGCCCGGTGATGACCCACGAAGCTGCCGACGGAATCATGACATGGCGCAGCACATCCAGTTCGTTGCCGCCCATGATGCGCGTCGCATGCACGAAGATCGGGTTCACGTCGCGCACGCCGGCATAAGTGTTGAGGAACACCACGAAGAACACGATCGAGGCGGAGACCGCGACCTTGGATTCGATGCCGATGCCGAACCAGATGATGAACAGGGGCGCAAGAGCGATCTTCGGGATCGAATAGAGCGCCGTGATGTAGGGGTCGAAGATGTCGGCCACTGTCTGGAACCGCCCGAACAGGAGGCCAAGGACGAAGCCTACCAGCGATCCGATGATGAAGCCGAGCGCCGTCGCATAGAGCGTGATCGACAGATGGTTCCACAGGCTGCCCTCGAGCAGCCACTTCCACAGCCGGGACGACACGGCGGACGGTGGTTGATGGCGGCGTGACGGCCAGTTGAGCCGCACCGCACGGAGCAGGCTCGGGTCAGGCAGCAGCCAGCCCATCCACCCCCGCGCCGCAGATCAGCGCGCAGACCCGCTCCCCCGGCTTGAATGCCACCCGGCCCGACTGCAGGACGGCAACCGAAGCTGCCCCCGACATGTCGGCCGCGATGCCGAACTCGAACCAGAGCGAGCGTGCAGCACGCTCCATCTCGTCATCGCTTATCAGCACGATCTCGTCGACATTGCGCCGCACGACCTCAAAGATCGCCTGATCCGTCTGGCGGCATGACATCGTGGCGACGCGCGTCTCCAGCCTGTCCAGCGCCACGAGCCTGCCAGCTTCGAGACAGGCGTGCAGCGTAGGCGAGCCGACGGGCTCGATGCCGATGATGCGCGTGGAAGGCCGCTTTGCCTTGACCGCTGTGGAAAGCCCAGTGATGAGCCCGCCGCCGCCTATGGCGACGAGGATGACATCCACGTCAGGAATGTCCTCCAGGATATCAAGCCCGAGCGTTCCCTGGCCAGCCACGACGATGGGGTCGCTGAAGGGATGGGCGTAGGTCGCGCCCGTGCGCTCCGCCCAGGCGAGAGCCGCAGCGTTCGCGTCGTCCCAGACATGGCCTACGATCTCCACCGACGCACCCCATTGCTTCAGCTTCACCACCTTGTCGGGAGCAACGTTTGAAGGAAGGAAGATCTGCGCCGCCGCCTTCATCACATGCGCGGACCTGGCGATGGCGAGGCCATGATTGCCGCCCGAGGCCGTGACGATGCCGCGTTCGAGTTGCGCGCTGTCGAGGGTCAGGAGCCGGTTCATTGCGCCGCGAGCCTTGAAGGAACCGGCCGCCTGCAGCAGTTCGAGCTTCATTACCACGGAGGCTGCGCTTGTCGGGCCATCCTTTTGCTGCGCATAGGCCAGCGTCGGCGTTTTGCGCACATGTGGCGCGATGCGCTGGCGGGCCGCTTCGATTTCGGCAAGCTCGATCATGACAACGTCCCCTTGTAGGGCGCCGCCACGATCAGGCAGCAATTGCCCGGCCTGACACGGCCCGGCTGCCGGCGTCCATAAAGGATGCCGTCGGCGGCGTAGTGCAGCAGATCGGGCGCGCGCGCCGGATCCCAGGTGCAATGGATTCGCCCTGCGGGTTGGCCGGCGCTGACCCTCTCGCCATTGGCGTGGAAGGGCTCGAAGACGCCATCGGAAGAGGCGAAGACATAGGCCCCGGTGCCCGGCAGTTCGAGCACGGCCCCGTCGCCACGCCGCGGCTCGGGCGTCTCGCGGCGCACAATTCCAAGGTGATCGAGCACATTGGCGACCCCACGCCGGCAAACGCTGAGCGCCGCAAGCGATACCGTGCCGCCGCCGGCCATCTCGGTGCCGACCGTGACGAGCCCCGACCGGCAGGCCGTGGCTGTCGCCGTGCGCGGCTCGCCCAGATTGCTGATGACCACAGTCATGGGCGCGTCGAAGGCCAGCACCGCCGCGACATTGCGCCTGTGCAGTTCGGGATCGTCTGTCGGCTCGACGATCGCGCTGGGGATGATGTCGAGCGACGAGCCGCCCGAGTGCAGATCGAGGAACGCATCGCCCAGCGGCATGATGTGATCGGTGACGTAGGCGGAGATTTGCTGGGTGATGGTCCCGCGCGGGTCGCCAGGGAAGGTGCGGTTGAAATTGAGCCCATCGACCGGAGATGTGCGTTTGCCCCCCATCACGGCGTGGACGTTGTTGGCCGGCATGAGGATGAGGCGACCCTGGACGCGTCCGGGATCAAGATCCCGGATCATGTCGCAGATCGTGATCTGCCCCTCATACTCGTCGCCGTGATTGCCTGCTTCAAGGATGGCGGTCGGGCCGGAGCCACTCTTGATGACGGCGATGGGAACGCGCGTCGCGCCCCAGGCATCGTCATCTGGCGAATGCGGGATCATGAGAAAGCCGGTCTGCTTGCCCTCGCGCTCAGGGTCGAGCGTCAGGAACGCGCTGGAAGGACGTGGAGAGGGCTGCTGCTTGGCTGGCATTTGCTGGCTCTGTTTCGGATCGAAGGGAATGGGCGCCAAGCCACGGCCTCAAGGCCCTGGCTTCAAGGCCTGGGGTGAGACCGGGCATCCAGGCCCGGCATTCGGCGGAGAAAGGCCGGGCACTGTGCCCGGCCCATGCACGAGGCGCTCAGAGCGTTGGCAGCGGATCCATCGGCATGTCGAGATACTTCCGGTGCAGCCGGTCGAGCTCGCCGTTCATCGTGTTGAAGAAGATGAAGCCGTCCAGCCAGCGCACCAGATTGTGCTGGTCCATCTGCACGCCCATATGGGCGGGGCTGCGCCTGATCGTGAACTTGCGCTCGAACTCCTTGTTGGGGTTCTGCTTGGCGAGCGCCTGCGCGACGATGCTGTTCGTGGCCAGCAGTTCGGCCTGCCCGCTGATGTAGGCGGCCGCGGCTGTCGCGTCGTCTTCGGTCCGCATCAGGTTCGCCCTCGGGGCCGAGGCGCTGATCGCGAGTTCCTGTGTTGTGCCCCTCGCTGCTGCGATGCGCGCCGTGCCGATCGTTTCGGGGCTGCTTACCGCCGATGTTTTGGGTCCATAGACGGCCAGGAACGTGTTCGCGTAGGGAGCCGTGAACTGGATCTGCTTTGCCCGTTCAGGCGTGAGCCCCATGACCGAGATCACGATGTCGACCTTGTCGGTCAGGAGGAAGGGGATGCGGTTGGCGCCCGTGATCTGCTGCATCTCGAGCTTCACGCCCAGGCCCTTGGCCACCATTTCCGCCATCTCGATGTCGAAGCCGATCGGCTTGCGGCTGGCGTCCTGCGAACCGAAGGGCGGCGCATCAAGCGGCACGCCGATGCGGACAACGCCCTTGGATATGATGTCCTGAAGCTTGTCGGCCCTGGCCTCGACCGAGCCGACAAAGGCCATGGCCAGCGCGGCCAGCCCTGCAAAGAATGAACGCATGTCTCTCTCCCTGTTTCTGTAGTGTTCGTGATGGGCCCCTCAGTGCAGGACTGCGCTGAGGAAAGTCTGTAGTTCGGGCGTCCTCGGCGCGGCGAGAACCGCCGCAGCCTGACCTTCTTCATGGATTCGGCCTTCGTGCATGAAGACGACGCGCGAGCCGAACCGACGCGCGAAGCCCATCTCGTGGGTGACGAGAATCATGGTCATGCCCTCCTGGGCGACCGATTCGAGCACCTTCAGAACCTCCCCTGTGAGTTCGGGGTCGAGCGCCGACGTGACCTCGTCGAACAGCATGAGCTTGGGCCGCATCGCCAGCGATCGGGCGATCGCCACGCGCTGCTGCTGGCCGCCCGAAAGCTGCGAGGGATAAGCGTCAAGCTTCTCCTCGAGGCCGACCTTGCGCAGCACTTCGCGCGCGACCTCACGCGCTGCGTCCGGCGGCTGCTTCCTTACGACGCGCGGCGCGAGCGTGATGTTTTCGCAGACGGAAAGATGCGGGAAGAGGTTGAAGCTCTGGAAGACGATGCCGACTTCCTGCCGGAGCTTCCGAAGATCGGTCTTCGGATCATTGACCCGAACGCCGTCGACGGTGATCGTTCCGGCCTGGATCGGCTCCAGACCGTTGATGCAGCGCAGCAAGGTGCTTTTGCCCGAACCCGAGCGACCGATCACGGCAACGACCTCGCCCCTGGCGACGGCGAGTGAAACGTCCTTCAGCACGGCAAGCGACCCGTAGCTCTTGCTGATGGCCTGGATCTCAACGAGCGACATCAAGCTTCCGCTCGAGAGAGCGGCTCCATTGGGTCAGAGGGAAGCACATGACGAAATAGATGCAGGCAACTGTGGTGAAGACTGCGAAGGGCATGTAGGTGCCGGCAGCCGTGAGCTGGCCTTCGCGAGTGAGTTCGACCAACCCGATCGTGGCCGCCAGCGACGTGTTCTTGATGAGCTGGACCAGGAAACCCACGGTCGGGGGAATCGCGATCCTGACCGACTGGGGAATGATGATGTGGCGCAATTGCTGCGCCATCGACAGGCCGAGCGAAGCACCGGCTTCCCACTGGGTGCGCGCGATGGAAATGAGCGCGCCGCGCCAGATCTCCCCCAGAAAAGCGCTTCCGTAGATCGAGAAGGCGATGGCGGCCGCAAGCCACGGGTTCACCGACACACCCAGCAGCGGCAGGCCGAAGAAGATCAAGAAGAGCCAGACCAGCAGGGGCGTGCCCTGCACGATGTAGATGTAGGCCGCGACCAGCCAGCGAAGGGGCGCGACGGGGGATATGCGGGCAATGGCGAGGACAAGCCCGAGCAGCGCCGAGCCGCAGAAGGCCGTCGCGGTCAGGGCCAGAGTCCAGCGGGCGGCCGCGACCAGATACATGACATCGATGTAGGAGAAGGTCCTGATCATCGCCGTGCAAACACCCAATGATAGATGCCGGCGAACAGGCCGCGAAAGGCGAAGGCAAGGCCGAGATAGAGCACGCCGATAACGGTGTAGACCTCGAAATCCCGGAAAGTTCGGGACTGGATGATCGATGCAGCGTGGAACAGGTCCTCGACCGAGATCTGCGAGACGACGCTGGTGGCGAGCATCAGAAGGACGAACTGGCTGGCGAGCGCAGGATACATCGACTTCATGGCCGGGAAGACGACGACGTAGCGAAAGACCTGCAAGCCGGACAGGCCCAGCGAATGGCCCGCCTCGATCTGGGCCTTCGGCACAGCCTCGAAGCCGGCCCGGACGATCTCGGTGGCATACGCGCCCAGATTGATGACGAGGGCGAGGATCGCGGCTGTCAGCCCGTCGAGCCTGATGCCGAAGCTGGGCAGGCCGAAGAAGATCAAAAAGAGCTGCACCAGCAGGGGCGTGTTGCGGATGATCTCGACATAGGCCCCGACGATGCGCTTCAGCCAGCCTGGGCCATAGACGCGTGCGGCCGCGCAGGCGACCCCTATGATCAGACCGCCGAGCATGGCGGAGGCGGACAGCAGAAGCGTGATGTAGACGCCTTCAAGGAGGGACTCCCAGGCCGCAAACACGTCGCGAAACTGGAGCCCGTACCTCATGGCATCAGCCTCTGGCCGCTGTTATTGCGGACGGCATGAGCAGGCAGGCTGGACTGGTCGGAGGCGTCACCATTGATCCCTCGCAGACCTCAGGCTACGTGTGCTTCTTATTTGATGTCAAGCTTTACATATGAAACAGATCGACATGACCGACAGCGCTAGCGACGACGAGGACCGCACTTCCTACGCCGCGCCGGCGCTGGAGAAGGGGCTGGATATCCTTGAACTGCTGGCCGAAGCGGGCGAGCCGCTTTCGACGCGGGAGATCGCCGGCCGCCTCGCGCGATCAAAGAGCGAAATCTTCCGCATGGTCTTCGTATTGCTCCAGCGCGGCTATCTTGTCCGTGAAGCGGGCACGGACCGGCTCGCGCTCTCGCGCCGCCTGTTCGACCTGGGAATTCGCACGCCTGGCGGGCGCCAGTTGACCTCGGTCGTGCTGCCGCTGATGGAGCGCTTCAGCGAGGAGACAGGGCATGCGGCTCATCTGGTCGTGCTCAGCCGGGCCCAGACAGTCGTTCTCGCCACGACATCGGGCCATCTCGACGCTGCCGTGACCGTCCGGCTGGGCTATGGCCGCCCGGCCTTGGAGGCGAATTCCGGCCTGCTCATCCTCGCCTTCCAGTCAACGACGCGCCGCCAATCCCTTATGCGCGACGCCAGCCTGGAGGATCGTGAACGGCTCGGGTCCACCGAGTTTCTCGCCGTCTTCGCCGAGCTTCGCTCGGCGGGTCACCGCATAGCGGCCAGCAGGGACATCATGGCGGTCACGGACATAGCATGTCCTGTCATCGGCCCGGCTGGGCACGCTGAGGCTGCGATCCTCGTGCCAGCTCTCCGGCGCCATGGTTTCGTGACCGACGAAATGGCAATCGTTCGCGCGCTGACGACCGTATGCTCCGAGGCAGGCGCACAACTCTCTCTGTAGCCGGTCAGTTGATCGCGCCCGGGCTGCAGCACCGCTTCGGCTTCTCGCTTCGGCTCGCCGTACGCACCGGCTCCACTGACAGCATCGCCGCTTTCCTGGCTTGAGGCGCCGCCGGTACAGGTGATGTGCGAGCCTCGCTGGGCACAACGCTGGCGATCAGGCTGCCGTCGCCCGTCCGCACCGACGATGCAGCCCAAACCTTGTCGATATGCATGACAAGGGGCGCTCGGGATAGAAAAGGTCGTCGCTCGCGGGGTCGATCATAGCCAAGGCCACGGGGGAGACAGGGCATCCAGCTTCATTGGCGAAGGATGCAGCGAGGCCAGGTTGTCACCAGCCGGGCTGATGTCACAGATCGGCTTTCGGGCACTGCGGGCCTCGTAACAGGGGTGAGGCAACCTATATCTCGCCTATGGGATATGTGAAGAAAGCTATGCTGCTCGGTCTTGGTCTCGTCGCTGGGTTAGCTGTTCTGGGGGCAGGAGTCTGGATCTACATTGTGAGCACGGTCGAGCAGCCCAAATACAGGACTGTCATGACAGATGGCGCGATCGAGGTGCGCGATTACCCGGCGCTGGTCGTGGCCGAGGTGACGCGGCGCGGGGACAGGGGCAGCGCTGTGCGCGCAGGGTTTTCACCGCTTGCAGGCTACATTTTTGCCAAGAACCGGGGCGGCGGGAGTGTCAGCATGACTGCGCCGGTGCTGCAGACGCAGACCGCGCAGTCAGACCAGAAAATCGCCATGACCGCGCCGGTGACGCAGACGCCGGTGCCGTCGAGCGATGGCAACGCCGCCAACGACAGCTGGGTCATCCGCTTCATCATGCCATCGCAATACACGCTCGCGACGTTGCCGAAGGCTGCAGGCGATGACGTCCGCCTGCTCGATGTGCCGCCGAGCCGCCGCGCGGCGATCCGCTTCTCCGGCGTCGCCACCGATGCGCTGATCGAGATGAACAAGAGGGTGTTGCGGACGTGGCTCGCCGCCCGCGCGATCACGATCCTCGGGCCTCCGACCTACGCTTACTATAATGACCCGTTCACGCCGGGCCTCTTGCGACGCAACGAGGTGCTGTTCGATGTGAAGATGCCGTGACGGTGCTCTCTCAGAACGCTAGCCTGTCCTAGCATTACAGTTGCATATTTGATTTGAAGTGAGCTTTTTGTGCGCTTGCCTGATGGGCTCTTCGCCAGAGTGACCATGCGATGATGTGGGCAGGTTTGATGCGGCGCTGTGCGAGCCGGATGGCGATGCGGCGGATTTCCTGAATGGACCAGCGGATCAGAGGCGCTTTGGTCTGCGCGTGACTGTCCGGATACTTTTTGGGGGCGGCTCGACATTGGCTTTGTAGCGGATGGCGGCCATCATGGCGAAGGCGAGCATGACGAGGCTGACGTGCCGGTGCCAGCCATGCCAGGAACGGCTTTCATTATGATCAAGGCCCAGTTCGTTCTTGGCAGTCTCGAAGCTGTCTTCGATGGCCCAGCGTTGGCCCTCGACCCTGACGAGGGCTTCGATGCCAGTTCCGGCCACGCACCAGGTCGAGAAGAAGGCCAGTTCACCATCGGCAATATTGCGACGGATCAGCAGACCTCGTGTCCAGAGGCCCAGGCTGCCCTTCATTATACTCGGCGGCATCAAGATCGGCGAGTTCGCAGTAGGCCCAGTCATGAAGCCTTTCGCCCTTGGTTCCGGCTCCGGATGACAACCGTTGCCACAGCGCAGGGTCATGCTCACGCGCAATCTCGTCCGCCGTGCCCGCTACGCGCGGCTTGTCACCCCATGATCGAAAATGGTGATTGGCGTTGACACCCAGCACGCCGCCAAGCGGCTTCTCACCCGCCTGTTGCAGAAGCAGGGCCTGAAGCCCAAGCGCATGATCACCGACAAGCTCGGCTCCTGCGGCGCGGCAAAGAAGCAGGTCATGCCCGGCGTGGAGCACCGTTCGCACAAGGGCTTGAACAACCGGGCCGAGAACAGTCATGTCCCTTTCCGAAAGCGGGAGCGGATCCTGCAGCATTTTCGATCGGCGGGAGCCCTGCAGCGTTTCGTCTCCGTCTTTTCCGCTGTCCGCAATCTCTTCGTCCCGCCCCGCGCGAGCCGCTCCGCTCTCGGCATCCACCTCCACCGGCTCCATGCCCTCGCTCAGTGGAATTCTGTCGCCATCGCTGCTTGATCGCCGCAACAAACCGTACTGAGCGGCCCCACAGAGTTAATGTGACAACGCCCAGCCCGCGTCAACGTGATAACGCCGGATCTCGCCCTGGATGTCTGCAGGATGCCCCACGCGAAAAAAGCTCGTTGCCCCAGCGGCTTCAGCAGGCCATCAATGACGGGAAACAACCGCGAGGGGCTGATCCGACCATGACCGATGCTGCCATCACTGACGCGATCAAGCCAACTGCCACCATGACCGACACCGCTGGACCCGCCGCCGAGGACGCCCGATCCACGGCGGGTGACCCGGATGTTCCTGCGCAATCCGTTCTGGAGGGTATCAACGCCTTCCATCCGGAACTGACCGCTATTCGGCGCGACATCCATGCGCATCCCGAACTTGGCATGGAGGAGGAGCGGACGGCAGCGCTCGTGGCGCGGGAACTGCGCGCGCTCGGCATCGAGGTTACCGAAGGCGTCGGGCGCTTCGGCGTCGTTGGCACGATCAGGGGCTCGCGGCCGGGCAACCGCGCCGTTGGCTTGCGCGCCGACATGGACGCGCTGCAGATCACCGAGACGACCGGCGCAGCATACACCTCGAGAAATCCAGGGGTGATGCATGCTTGCGGCCATGACGGGCACACGACGATGCTGCTCGGGGCTGCGCGCTGGCTGAGCCAGCACCGCGATTTCTCCGGCGCGGTCCATCTGATCTTCCAGCCGGCGGAGGAAGGCCGGGGCGGCGCGCGTGCCATGCTGGCGGACGGGCTGTTTGACCGGTTTCCGTGTGATGCGGTCTACGGGCTGCACAACATGCCGAACATGCCGGCGGGCCAGTTCGCCATACGGCAGGGGCCATCCATGGCGGCGGCGGACCGCTTCTTCGTGACATTCAGGGGCACCGGCGGCCACGGCGGTGCATCCCCGCATCTGTCGACCGACATCACCATCGTGCAGGCGCATTTCGTGCTGGGGCTGCAGACCATCATCGGGCGCAATGTGCCGGCACTGGAGGCGGCGGTCCTCAGCGTCGGCTCGATCCAGGGCGGCTCGCCGGTGTCCACCAACGTGATGCCGGCGGAACTCACCATCGGCGGCACGGCGCGGCACTACCGCACGGAGGTGCGCGCTATCCTGGAGAAGCGCATTGCCGAACTCGCCCACGGGCTGGCGGCGGCGCACGGGGCAACCGCCGAGGTGCAATACCTGCGCGGCGTGCCGGCCGTGGTGAACCACCCGTCGCAGACAGTTCTGGCAGCAGCGGCTGCGGCAGATGTCGCGGGTGAAAAACGCGTTGGTGAACATGCTCCGGTGACGGGCGCTGAGGATTTCGCGCTGATGCTGGAAGCACGGCCAGGCGCATTCATGCTGATCGGCGGTGGCTCCGGCCCGGATGGCACGTCGCCCTACCTGCACACGCCGAACTACGACTTCAACGACGACATCATCCCGCTCGGCGTTGCCTGGTGGGTGAGTGTTGTCGACCGCGAACTGGGGTCCGCCCGCACGTAACGCGGGCTGGTTGCACACACGCGCCGCGCCTGCCGCTTTCGTCATCAACTTACCCCTAGGCAGGACACGTTACATCGCGCTAGCCTATCATGAGTTACCATGCAGGAGCCCGTCGGGCGGTCCAGATGCATGGTGTCGTGGAACCGCAGGGGAGCGCCGGACATGAACGAAGATGATCTCAAGAGCCTGATCGGACGCGTCAGGAACGGGTCCATGAACCGACGATCGTTCGTCAAGCGCCTGGCGGCAGTCGGCTTCACCGCGCCGATGGCGACTCAGCTTCTGGCCATCAACGGCGTCAACGCGCAGTCAACCACGGCAAGCGTGCCGGCTTACGGCGGCACGAGGCGCGGCGGCGGCGGTCACCTCAAGGTGCTGTACTGGCAGGCATCGACCTTGCTGAACCCGCATGTTGCGGTCGGCACCACCAATCAGGACTCGTCGCGCGTCTTCTACGAGCCGCTGGCTGGCTGGGCGGCCGACGGGACGCTCCATCCCATTCTCGCTTCCGAGATTCCGTCGGTTGAGAATGGCGGACTTGCCGCCGACGGTCGCAGTGTCACCTGGAAGCTGAAGCGCGGCGTGAAATGGCACGACGGACAGGACTTCAGTGCCGACGACGTCATGTTCAACTTCGAGTATGCGCGCAATACCGCTATCGGCACGACCACCTCGGGCTCCTACCAAGGCATGTCGGCGCGAAAGATCGATGATTTCACTGTCCGGATCGACTTCGAGAAGCCCACCCCATTCTGGGCGGACGCCTTTGTCGGCAGTTCCGGCATGATGATCCCGCGCCATCTGTTCAAGGATTTCGCCGGCGCCAACTCGCGCGACGCGCCAACCAACATCAAGCCAGTCGGCACGGGCGCGTACCGCCTGCAGAGCTTTGCGCCGGGCGACCTGCTGCGCGCGGAGCTCAACCCGACCTACCACATGAACAATCGCCCGTTCTTCGACACCATGGAGATCAAGGGCGGCGGAGACGCAGCTTCCGCTGCACGCGCGGTGCTGCAGACAGCCGATTTCGACTACGCCTGGAACCTCCAGGTGGAAGACGCGCTCCTGCTGCGCCTCGAACAGGCAGGGCGCGGGAAGGTCAACATCGTCGATGGCGGCGCGCTGGAATTCGTGCAGCTGTCGGTTGCCGATCCGAACCGTGAGGTCGAGGGCGAACGTTCTCACCCCAGCACGCGGCATCCCGCTTTCAGCGACCCGGCCGTCCGGCAGGCGATGGCCCTGCTGATAGACCGCAATTCGCTGCAGCAGAACATCTATGGCCGCGGCGGGCCGGCGACGGCGAACTACCTCAACAATCCGCCACGTTTCCGCTCACCGAACATGAGGATGGAGTTCAGTGTCGACCGCGCCAACCAGATACTCGATCAGGCTGGCTGGGTGCGCGGCTCGGACGGCATCCGCGCCAAGGATGGCGTGCGTCTGCGCTTCATCTACCAGACATCTGTCAACGCGCCGCGCCAGCGCACGCAGGCTGTCTACAAGCAGGCGGCGCAGCGCGCCGGCATCGATCTGGAACTGAAGTCGGTCACCGCATCGGTCTTCTTCGGCTCGGACGTCGCCAACCCGGATACCTACACCAAGTTCTGGGCCGACATGCAGATGTACACGACAACCATGCCGCAGGCTGACCCACAGCGGTTCATGAACCAGTATGTGTCGTGGGAGCTCTCGCAGCGTGCCAACAACTGGCAGGGCCGCAACATCGTTCGCTGGCGCAACGACGAGTACGACAGCCTCTTCCGCGCAGCGGAGGGCGAACTGGACCCGGTCAAGCGGGCCGCCATGTTCATCAAGATGAACGACCTGATCGTCGGCTCGAACCACATCATTCCGCTGGTGATGCGCCCGATCGTATCGGGCTCGGTCAATAACCTGCAGCATGTGCTGTCTGGCTGGGACATCACCATGTGGATGATCCAGGACTGGTGGCGCAGGGCCTGATCCGGCACCGATGGAGTGGCCGCACTGCCCACAAACGCAGGCGGCCACCTCCACCATGGTTGGTGACAAGGATCATCCCTCTCATGATGCAATATCTCATCCGGCGGCTGCTGATCGCGATCCCGAGCATTCTCGGGATCAGCATCGTGCTGTTCACCATTCTGGCAATGGCACCGGGTGACCCGTTCGAGGAGTTGGCGACCAACCCGGCGATCCCGCCCGAGGTGCGCGCCAACCTGCGCGCATCGCTCGGCCTCGATGACCCGATTTATGTGCGCTATGTCTCCTGGCTGATGGCGATGCTGCAGGGCAACTGGGGCTATTCCTTCGTCAGCCGCATTCCTGTCGACCAGCTCATCATGCAGCGTCTGCCCACGACCATTGCGGTGATCGGGCTCAGCCAGCTCGTCGCGCTGGCCATCGCCCTGCCGGTTGGCGTCTACGCCGCGACGCGCCCCTATTCGCTGTTCGACCAGATCGCCAACACGCTCGCCTTCATCGGCTTTTCGCTGCCGACCTTCTTCACCGGCCTGCTGATGATCCTGTTCTTCTCGATTTACCTGCAGTGGTTTCCCTTCGTCTACCGCACCAACATCGATGCGAGCGGCTGGCGCTGGTGGTGGGAACAGTTCCGCCAGTCGATCATGCCGATCATGGTGCTGGGCCTGTTCCAGGGCGCGGCCTGGGTGCGTTTCGTGCGCTCTGCCGTGCTCGATGTGATCCGGCTCGACCATGTCACCACGGCCCGCGCCAAGGGCCTGCCCGAAGGGTCGATCACGACGCGCCATGTCGTGCGCAACGCCATGATACCGGTGGTAACGCTGGTCGCGCTGCAGATGCCCGCGGTGTTTGGCGGTGCCATCGTCACCGAGCAGATCTTCCGCGTGCCGGGCATCGGCAGCCTGCTGATCACCGCGATCCTCTCCAACGACACCCCGGTGATCATGGCGGTCACCTTCGTGTTCGCCTGCCTCGTCATCTTCTTCAACCTCGTCGCGGATCTGCTTTATGGCTGGCTCGACCCCCGTATCAGCTACCGCTAGCGGCCCCGTCGGCACCAGGCCGACGGTCAGCCCCTGGGCGGAAACATGGCGGCGCTTCGCCAAGCACCGGCTTGCGGTCGCGAGCCTTGTCGTGCTGGCGCTGCTGGTGCTCGGCGTTCTGGCCGGCCCGTTCCTCTGGCCCGTGCCGATCAACGAGATCGACTTCGCGGTCTCGCTGCAGGGCCCGTCGCTGGCACATCCGCTGGGCACGGATGACCTCGGCCAGGACCTTCTGGCGCGCATTCTTTACGGGGGGCGCATCTCGCTGGCGGCAGGCTTCATGGCGATGCTGGTTGCGGTCGTGGTGGGCATCTTCGTCGGCGCGGTCGCAGGGATGGCCGGCGGCAAGACCGATGCGGCGCTGATGTGGGTGACCGACCTGTTCCTGTCGCTGCCGCAGCTGCCACTGCTGCTGCTGATCATCTACCTGTTTCGCGACAGTCTGACCTCGGTGGTGGGAACGACAATGGGCGTCTTCATCCTGATCGTCACGATCATCGGTCTGTTCAACTGGATGCAGGTGGCGCGGCTCGTGCGCGCCCAGTTCTTCTCGATCCGGGAGAAGGAGTTCGTCGAGGCCGCCCGCGCGCTCGGGGCCTCGCGCTGGCGGCTGGTGACGCGCCACATCCTGCCCAATTCGCTGGGTCCCGTGATCGTCGCCGCCACCATCGACATCGCGGCCGCGATCCTGGCGGAAAGCACGCTGTCATTCCTTGGTCTCGGCTTCCCGCCGGACATCCCGACCTGGGGTCGGCTGCTGTTCGACGCGCGCGACCATCTCGATTTTGCCCCGCATTGGGCGATCTTTCCAGGGCTTGCGATCTTCCTGACGGTGCTGACCATCAATTTCGTCGGCGATGGCCTGCGTGATGCGCTCGACCCGCGGCGGGTGGAATGATCCGTGGGCAATGATCCTGTGACCGCTGCGTCGTCGCCATTGCTCGACATCCAGGGCCTGAAGGTGCACTTCAAGACCGATGACGGCTGGGTGCGCGCCGTCGATGGCGTCGACATCGCTGTCGGACGCGGGCAGACCGTGTCCATTGTCGGTGAATCCGGTTGCGGCAAGACGGTGACCGCCAAGACGGTTCTCAAGCTGATCGACATGCCACCCGGCAAGATCGTCGCTGGCCGGATCGACTGGCGCGGCGGCACAAATGGTACAGCTGAAAATCTCGTGGATGCGCCACCGGCGCGGATGCGCGCCATCCGCTCCAAGGGCATCGGCT
Source organism: Bosea sp. (in: a-proteobacteria) (assembly GCA_023910605.1). Classification (NCBI taxonomy): domain Bacteria; kingdom Pseudomonadati; phylum Pseudomonadota; class Alphaproteobacteria; order Hyphomicrobiales; family Alloboseaceae; genus Allobosea; species Allobosea sp. The sequence continues at coordinate 249,840 of JAAVVV010000001.1, forward strand.
TCATCTTCCAGGAGCCGATGACCTCGCTGAACCCTGTCTACACGGTCGGCGACCAGATCGCGGAAACCGTGCGCCAGCACGAGAACCTCTCGCGCAAGGCCGCGCTCGAACGCGCCGCCGAGATGCTGAACCTCGTGCATATCCCCAATGCAGCCCGGCGCGTCGCCGACTATCCCCACCAGTTCTCTGGCGGCATGCGCCAGCGCGTGATGATCGCCATGGCCCTGTCCTGCAACCCGCAGCTCGTCATCGCCGACGAGCCGACGACCGCGCTCGACGTCACCATCCAGGCGCAGATCCTCGATCTGCTCAACGAGATGAAGGAGCGGCTCGGCATGGCGGTGCTGCTCATCACCCACGCCATGGGCGTGGTGGCGGAGACTGCGCAGCGCGTGGTGGTGATGTATGCCGGCAAGGTGGTTGAGGAAGCAACAGTCGAGGCTTTGTTCGCCCAGCCCCGCCACCCTTACACGCAAGGGCTTATCCGCTCGATCCCACGGCTTGATCTGGCTGCCACGGAGCACCGGCGGCTGGAAGCCATCGGCGGATCGGTGCCAAGCCTGCTCAATCCCCCGCAAGGCTGCCGCTTCGCCGCGCGCTGCAAGTTTGCCGTTGAGGAATGCCGTACCGTGGAGCCCCCTTTGCGGGAAGTATCGCCGGCCCACAAGGCGGCCTGCCACCGCGCGGAGGAGATCGCGTGAGTTCCGATCGCGTAAGCCCAGCCGGTCAACAGCCGATTCTGCGCGTCGACAATCTTGTCAAGCGCTTCCCGGTCAAGGGCGGCGTTCTTCGCCGCACGGTCAACGAGGTGCATGCGGTTTCTGGCGTCTCGTTCGACATCGCGTCCGGTGAAACGCTGGGGCTGGTGGGCGAATCGGGCTGCGGCAAGTCCACCACGGGCCGGCTGATCCTTCGGCTGATCGAACCAACCTCCGGCAAGGTCTGGTTCGATGGACAGGAGGTCACGGCGCTCGACCACAGGCAGATGACCGCGATCCGGCGCGACATGCAGATCATCTTCCAGGACCCGTTCGCCTCGCTCAATCCGCGCATGCCGGTCGGCGCCATCATCGCCGAGGCGCTGATCATCCACCGCCTGGCGAAGAGCGCGCGCGAGCGCGAGGAGCGGGTGGTGGAACTGCTGGAGAATGTCGGCCTCAACGCCGATCACATGCGCCGCTTTCCCCACGAGTTCTCCGGCGGGCAGCGCCAGCGCATCGGCATCGCCCGCGCGCTTGCCGTGTCGCCAAAGCTGGTGATCTGCGACGAGCCGGTGTCCGCGCTGGACGTCTCGATCCAGGCGCAGGTGGTCAACCTGCTGGAAGACCTGCAGGAGAAGTTCGGCCTCACCTTCCTGTTCATCGCGCACGATCTGTCCGTGGTCGAACACATCTCGGACCGTGTGGCGGTGATGTATCTGGGCCGCGTGGTCGAGATCGCAGCGTCGCGTGAACTCTATGTGACGCCGCTGCACCCTTACACAGAGGCGCTGCTGTCGGCTGTGCCGATCCCCGACCCGACCGTGAAGCGCACGCGGATTCGCCTGACAGGCGACGTGCCAAGCCCGCTGAATCCGCCACCAGGCTGCCATTTCCACACCCGCTGCCCGATCGCGGACAACGGCCTGTGCCGCAGCGAGGCCCCGCCTCTGCGCGAAACGCGGCCCGGCCATTTCGTCGCCTGCCATCACCGCGCGTGACCCGTGATCGGGACTTGCTCGCCTCGGCCCGGAGCCACACCGTTATCTTCCCGGCAAAAGGGTCGATTTTGCTCGGGCGATCGGGGACCTTGAACTGAGGCTCAACCGTGCCCGCGCGAAGATATTTACGGATCGTGTTCCGCGACAATCCCGTGCGTCGCTCAATCTCCCGGATCGGCATCCCTTCCCGGAAATGCCAGCGCCGGATGACGCTTAATAATGCCATGTCGATCACTCCATGTTCCCCCGACCCAAAGCCAGGGAGATGGTCAGAACATGGGTCAAATCTCAGTGGGAATTTACGAGCCCGCCGGGTCAGTTCTCAGCGGTAATCAACAAATTCGAGGCTGAAGGAGCTGGTCGACCTGTTCATGGCCTCGCCGCTGGTCACCGTGCAGATGGCGGTCGAGAAGCTCAAGGTCACGCAACAGGCCGTCGAGGTGATGCTGAGGGAACTCGGGCCCAGCCTGCCGCGTGAGCTCACGGGGCGGAAGCGGTATCGGGCGTGGGGGATCGTGTGAGGCGCGCAAGGCTGACTATGAAGTGCTGCCCGAAGTGTGATCGCCTTCAGTCCGGAGGTAGGGCGTAGCGCAGGATGTGGATCTCATCGGCAGCGTCGGCTGTGACCTCGAGCACCTGATTGACGAGGTCGGGATCGCCTGCCAGCTCGTCAAGCGCGACCTCGAACAGCTCAAGCTGCAGATCGAGGTCCATGGCGTCCGCTGCGCCAAGGCAGATCAGCCCGGCATGCAGTGCGACGCCGGCGTATTGCCCCTTCGCGCCCGGCCGATCTGCCGGCCCGCGGAAATCGACCGCGTTCTTGGTGACGAAGGTCCAGTCGCCGGCGAGGATAATCGGCTTCAGCTCCCAGTCCTTGCGGCCGGCAAGACCCAGCCAGACCACATGCGAGGATTCGCCGTGGCCGCGCCGCTGCGCCAGCTTGGTGAGGTCCGGGCTGAGGCACTCGTCGATGAGGAGCTTCACGCCGCCGCCCTGCGGCGCACCACGCGGCGATCCGTAACGATCCGAGCGCCGGCAGGCAACTCGACCGACCGAGGCCGCCCGCGCGGCGGGTTAGCGGCGGCGTAAAAGGCGGCGAGGTCGACTTGGCGCCCGTCGAGGCTCGGATAGGCCGAAAGGATGCGCTCCATCGGAAGACCCGCCGCCACCAAGGCCGCTACGTCATGGACCGGCACACGGGTGCCGCGGACGACTGGCGCACCGCCCAAGATGTCGTGATTGTTTTCGACGAGGGCGCGAGCCTCGGCCAGCTTGTCCAGCCGCTCGCCCGCCGCTCGGACGAACGGCCCGAGGTCAACCGCAAGATAGGCCTCGCGCCAAGTCCAGTCCTCGTCAGCGGCCTCGCTCAGCGTCCTGGATCCCAAACTGCCCAGCCGTGGAGCCATGGCGTTCAGCACGGCCAGCCGCTCCTCGGCCGCCAGGCGCCGGGCGCTGGCGAAATAGAAGGCGATCATCGGGCAGGTGGCGGCCCGCAGACGGCGGCCGTCCTCGGCCGCGAGCAGGTCAGCCGGCAGGAGCCTCTCGTCCACGACCCGGTTGACGTCGCGCAGCGAGACTCCCGCAACCGCGGCCGCTTCGGGTGGCTTCAGAAGTTCGGTGGCTGTAATGAGCATGACCGTGCTCCTAACGCATAAAATCATCCGATCGATCGGATTATATATCAACGCTGTGAGATGATCAACCTGACAGGGTACTGTCATGTTGACGACGTGTCGGCGAACATCGGCTCTTCGAGCGCGATGGTGACGAGTGCGGAATCCATTGATCGTGGCGATCGGTTCCCGGCGGACGTCATCGAGCAGGCTGTCTGGCTCTTTGTCCGTTGTCCACTCAGCCTGCGGATGGTCGAGGACCTGCTGGGGGCAAGCGGGATCGTCGTCAGCCATGAATCAGGCACGAAACCGTGCGGTGCCGGGCGGAGACATTCGGACGGATATACGCCAACAAGATCCGTCGGCGCGCCCCGCAGTTCTGCGACAAGTGGCATCTCGACGAGGTCGTGATCTCGATCAACGGCAAGATGCAGTGCCATGTTCGCGCCGTCGATGCTGATGGCTTGTGGCGGCCTGGTTCTCGACGCCCTGGTTCAGGGCCGCGAGGGTCGGTGCGCAGCGGAGAAGCTCGCAGTGGAGAAGCTCTTGCGCAAGTTGATACGAAAGCAATCCCGCGCACCGCGGGTGATGGTCACCGACAAGCTCGGTTCCTATGGCGCTGCCCGGACCGGGATGGGCATGACCTTCGAACATCGCCAGCACAAGGGCCTCAACAACCGGGCAGAGAATTCGCATCTGCCGACGCGGAGGCGAGAGAGGATCATGAAGCGGTTCAGATCCGCCAGGCACCTGCAGCGCCTCGTCTTTATCCAAGATCCGATCGCCAACCTCCACAATTGTCCCCGCCAAGCCATATCGTCATCCGACGATCAAGCGCTGCGAGCTGAGACGATTATGGCGTGGCGCGAGATCGCCGAACTGGGCGTCGCTGCGTAACGCAGGGGAAAGCGCCCCGTCTTCGCCTGGCCGCCGTTCGGCAAGTTGACAGCACCTGTCAGACGGGTGTCAGGGACCAGGCTTGTCATTGGGGGTATATGGTAGTAAGATTTGCTACTAATGAAAGGTGTGACCCCATGGCGAACGTGGAAAAAGTCAGCATTGCGTTGACCCCGGAACAGCTGGCCGCCCTGCGCGCGGTCGTTGAGGCGGGTGAATATGCCACCACCAGCGAAGTTGTGCGTGAGGCTTTGCGCGACTGGCAGCTTAAACGTGAACTCCAGCAAGACGATATCCGCCGCCTGCGCCAGCTCTGGCAGGATGGCCTGGCCAGTGGCTCGGCGGGTGAATTTGATATGACTGCGTTGCGCCTGGAAGCTCGTGCGCGTCTGGCCGGGGCAACGAAAGCTGGCCCTGATGGCAAATAGACTGATCTGGTCAAGGCAAGCACGCCTTGACCTCCTGGACATCTACGAACTGATCGGGGTTGAGCAGCCTGCGGCTGCGGAGCGGTATTTTGACCGGATCGAGGCGCTGGCCTCGCTCCTGCCTGAGCAGCCGCGTCTTGGCGTGGCCCGCCCCGAGATTGCGCCGGGTTTCCGCATGCTGGTCGAACGGCCTTACCTGATCCTCTATCGGATTGAACCGGATCTCCCGTCTGGCCCGGTTGAGCATGTCGAGATCGTCCGCGTGGTGGATGGCCGCCGCGACCTGAAGGGTCTTTTCTAGGCCGATCGTTGGTGGCTTCGCTGCTGCGCATGAGGTGGCATTTTTTTATCTGGGCGGTCTCAAATCTGAAGTGCATCACCGAGTTTCGATAGCTCAATCATAAAGACTTCCTCGGGTATTTGGAAGCCGAGGACGGCGCGCGGTCTGGTGTTGAGGCTGTGGGCGATCCTGTCGAGATCACGCTGGCTGTAGATCGACAGGTCGATGCCCTTGGGCAGGTACTGTCATGTGTGGACGGCTTGTTTGGGTCAAGGGTGTAAGTTCAGCTTTGGTTCGAGACAGGGATCGGTCATGTGTCCGGCCTGTTGACGCGGTTTGATGACCGCTGGCCCCGATGGTGATCGCTAGCCGGTCCCAATCAGACAGTCGAGCTGTTGAAGCTCGGACAGTACCACGGGTTTTCCGGTGCTTTCGTGTCTTGATCCGTCGCTTGTCTTGCCCTTTTCCCGTTACGGCGGGGATTCCGCCGCCTCATGCCCGGTTGTGATGCCGGGCAATTCCTGTTTCATGCCGCACGATACTCTTCACCATGCGCCATGATGGCCCATGCGATCCGGGCGGTCTTGTTGGCCCTCGCCACCGTGACCAAGCGTGCCGGTTTGCGTTCGAGCAAATGGCGCAGCCACGCGCCGGTTCCGGTTGTGCAGGCACCAGCCCGGCGCACGACCGATGTCGCCCCGATCACCAGAAGACGACGCAGATAGCTATTGCCCATCTTCGTGATGCGCCCGAGCCGTTCCTTTCCGCCGCTTGAGGTCTGGCGCGGAACCAGCCCGAGGAAGGCCGCGAAGTGCCGGCCCGACCGGAAGGCTTCGGGATCGCCGACACTGGCTGCTAGGGCGGTGGCCGTGATCAGTCCGATGCCGGGGATCGTCTCCAGACGCTGGCTAACCGCGTTGTCCCGATGCCAGGCCAGAAGCTTGCGCTCGATGGCATGGATGCCGGTCGCGAGCACATCGAGCTGGCTGCTCATGACATCCATGGCCAGCACAGCACCATCGGGCAGATCGGGATGCCCACTCTCGCGCAAGCTCTTCATGAAGGCGATGATCCGGACTGGTCCCTGTGGCAGCACGATCCCGAACTCCGCAAGATGGCTGCGCATGGCATTGAGTAGCATCGTGCGCTGGCGCATCAGGAGGTCACGCGAACGGTGCAGCATCAGGCAGCCCTGCTGTTCCTCGCTCTTGATCGGAACATTGCCCATGCCCGGGCGCAATACCGCCTCGCAGATCGCTTCTGCATCCGCCGCACATTCTTCTGGCGCTTGACATAGGGCTTCACATAAGCCGGCGCGATCAGGCGGACATCGTGTCCCATCGCCGAGATCCTCCGTCCCCAGTCATGCGCGCTGGCGCAGGCCTCCATGCCGATCCGGCACGCGGGCAGTTCCGAAAGAAAAGCCAGAAGCGCCGGGCGGCGCAGCTGCCGGCGCAGCACGACCTCACCCGCCTCATTCACCCCGTGAAGCTGGAAAACGGACTTGGCCAAATCGATCCCGAGTGTTGTAATCCGCATGTGGATGGCTCCTTCCTTCTGTTGGCGACAACATTCCCCAACATGGCACATCGCGATGCCGCCGGGGGGAGCCGTCCACACCATCAGGTTGCCGAAGTGTCGACGAACATCGGCTATTTGAGCGCGATGATGACGAGTGCGGAATCCATTGATCGTGGCGATCGGTTCCCGGCGGACGTCATCGAGCAGGCTGTCTGGCTCTTTGTCCGTTGTCCACTCAGCCTGCGGATGGTCGAGGACCTGCTGGGGGCAAGCGGGATCGTCGTCAGCCATGAATCAGGCACGAAACCGTGCGGTGCCGGGCGGAGACATTCGGACGGATATACGCCAACAAGATCCGTCGGCGCGCCCCGCAGTTCTGCGACAAGTGGCATCTCGACGAAGTCGTGATCTCGATCAACGGCAAGATGCAGTGCCATGTTCGCGCCGTCGATGCTGATGGCTTGTGGCGGCCTGGTTCTCGACGCCCTGGTTCAGGGCCGCGAGGGTCGGTGCGCAGCGGAGAAGCTCGCAGTGGAGAAGCTCTTGCGCAAGTTGATACGAAAGCAATCCCGCGCACCGCGGGTGATGGTCACCGACAAGCTCGGTTCCTATGGCGCTGCCCGGACCGGGATGGGCATGACCTTCGAACATCGCCAGCACAAGGGCCTCAACAACCGGGCGGAGAATTCGCATCTGCCGACGCGGCGGCGCAAGAGGATCATCAAGCGGTTCACATCCGCCCGACACCTGAAGCGCCTCGTCTTTATCCAAGATCCGATCGCCAACCTCCACAATTGTCCCCGCCAAGCCATGTCGTCATCCGACGATCAAGCGCTGCGAGCTGAGACGATTATGGCGTGGCGCGAGATCGCTGAACCGGGTATCGCTGCGTAACGCAGGGGAAAGCGCCCCGTCTTCGCGTGGCCGCCGGTCGGCAAGTTGACAGTACCTGTCTCGATGGCCTTGGACCTCGATGCCGTTTCTGCTTCATTCGACTGACAGGCTGGACATTCATGCTAAGCGACATACCAAAATCAAAGTTTTGCCATGTCGATTTCCGGCGTTTCTGGGGCAAGGCGCAGCCGCAACCGGATGCGAGGTCGTCTGCCAGTATGGCCATTCCTTGCCCATTTCACCCTGTCGCCTGGCATGGGCTTGATGTCGCGGCCGTGTTTCTTGAGCTTCTTGACGCCTGGCCGGACGAAGCTCGGGCGCTGGAACGCGCGTTCCAAGGTGATTGGCCGACGGCGCGTGGGGCATTGGCTATCTTGGTTGCCCTGCACGACATCGGCAAATTCGCCCCGGCTTTCCAGGCCAAGGCGCCGGAACAGGCCCCTTCTGAACTGATACCGTTGCTGACGAATACTGGCATCGACCATGGCGCGACCGGGATCGCCTACTTGGGCTGTGACCGCTACCTCAAGCGGCAGTGCGACGCCTTGCTGCCACATCTTCACAGCGACGAAAGATGGGCGTTGCTGCAGCCTGTCCTTGGGCATCACGGGCGGCCACTGGTCGACGCGACTATTCTGGCCGAACGTGACGGCAGACGCGATGGCCCATCAGCGGACGCCGCGCGGGCATTCATGGATGAAGTGCTTGCCCTGTTCGGCCATCCTGAACTGCCAAGGCTAGGGAAAGGACAGGCCGCCACCCTGTCCTGGCGGCTGGCGGGGCTGGTGGCGCTGGCGGATTGGATCGGCTCGAGCCAGACCTGCTTTCCCTACACGACAGCGGAACTCGGTGCTGCAGATTACTGGACACTGGCGCAGAAGCGGGCGAGGCAGGCGGTTGCGGCCGCGGGCCTTCGTGGCGCGCCGGTCTCGCAGATGCCGGCAACCGACGCCGTGACGCGCGGCGACTTTGCGTTGACCGATGCGCAAAGCTGGGCGGCGGAGCTCTCGCTCGACGAGGGTGCCGGGCTCTTCATCCTTGAGGACATGATGGGCTCGGGAAAGACTGAGGCTGCGTTGATTCTCGCGCACCGTCTCATGCAGGCCGGCCGCGCGGGCGGGCTGTATGTAGCGCTGCCGACAATGGCGACGGCCAATGCGCTTTATGGCCGGATGGTACGCATTTACCGTCGCCTGTTCATGCCGGATGCGTCGCCAAGCCTGATTCTGGCCCATGGCGCGCGTGATCTTGACGAACAATTCCGCAGCAGCATTGGCCTCGAACGCCTGGTGCCAAATGTGGTCCCGATCACTGCCAGCGAGGATGATGCGGACGCCTCGGAAGTGGCCTGCGCGCGGTGGCTAGCGGATGACCGGCGCAAGACGTTTCTGGCCGATGTCGGCGTCGGCACGATTGATCAGGCGCTGCTCGGCATGCTGCCGGTGAAGCATTGCGCGGTGCGGCAACTGGGCCTGCGCCGCCGCGTGCTCATCATCGACGAGGCGCATGCCTATGACGCCTATATGCAGAAGGAGATCGAGCGGCTGATCAGCTATCAGGGTAGCATGAATGCGCCGGTGATCGTGCTGTCGGCGACATTGCCGTCACTCATCCGGGGCGGCTCACGAAGGCTTGGGGCGATGCCCGCAAGTTGCCTGCCGTGAGCCAAGGAGAGGCCAGTTATCCGCTGGCGACCGTGCTGGGCCCAACAGGCGCGCGGCAGACACGGTTGATGCCGCGCGCCGACCTCGTGCGGGAGGTGGCCATCAGGCGCTTGCCCGATCACGCCGCTGCCGATGCGCTGGTGGTCGAGGCTGCACGGCAGGCGCGGCCGTGGCGCGGCTGTGCAACACGGTCGATGACGCGATCGCGGCGTGGCAGCGTCTGACGGCGCAGGGCATCGAGGCGGAGCTGTTTCATGCCCGCTTCGCCATGTGCAACCGCATCGCCATCGAGCAGGCGGCGATGGCGCGCTTCGGCAAATCCTCGCTGCCCGAGGATCGGCGCGGCCGCGTGCTGGTGGCGACCCAGGTGATAGAGCAATCGCTGGATGTCGACTTCGATCTCATGGTCAGCGATCTCGCCCCCATCGATCTTCTGCTGCAGCGCATGGGGCGGGTCTGGCGTCATACAGGCCGGCAGGAGCGTGGCTGGGGGCAGCCGACCTTGGCCGTGCTTTCACCCCAAGCCGTGCCGGATGCGCTCGCAGATTGGTATGGCGCGCTGTTTCCCGCCGGTCAATTTGTCTACCCCGACCACGCGCGGTTGTGGCGCACGGCGCGTCTGCTGTTTGGCAGCGATTGCATCAAGGTACCGGAAGACATGCGCCCTCTGGTCGAGCAGGTCTATGCCGATGAAATTACGGACGTGCCGGAAGGCCTTGCTCCATCGGTGATCAGGACATCTGGCAAGGATATGGCAAACCGGGGCCATGCTTCGCTCAATCTGCTGAACCTGGAAGACGGCTACGCGCCACACAGCGGGCTGTGGCAGACCGACATCCGGACGCCAACCCGCCTGAGCGACAACCGCACGACGCTGAGGCTGGCGCGAATCAGCGAGGGTAGGCTCATTCCCTACGCAATGACGCCTGATCTGCGACAAGCTTGGGCGCTGTCAGAACTTAGCGTCAGCGCGCGGCGTGTCAGTGGTCGTGGATGTTATGAGCCGGCGATCGAAACACAGGCGGCAGCGCTCGATGTGTTGTGGGAGCGCGAGGGAATGAAAGCACTTTGCCTTCCTTTGCTGGAGGATGGCGAAGGTTGTGTCTTTCATGTCAGAACGTCTGAAGGCAGAAATAAGTCGGGTCGATACGCTGGAATCATTGGACTATTTTGGACGTGATAATGCAAAAAGAATTGCAGTTATGGTGCGTGTTCCCCACGCCCGTGGGGATGAACCGAAGGAAGATTTGTGATGATGATTGACGGAAACGTGTTCCCCACGCCCGTGGGGATGAACCGCCCGTGACAACCGCATGCACCAATGGCTGGGCGTGTTCCCCACGCCCGTGGGGATGAACCGAGGCGAGCGCGTCACGTCCTATAGCGTCGCGCGTGTTCCCCACGCCCGTGGGGATGAACCGGTGAAGACTTTATCAGGCGCTTGGCGCTCAATGTGTTCCCCACGCCCGTGGGGATGAACCGTTGCCAGAGATTGCACCCCCCCCTGCCCCCCTGTGTTCCCCACGCCCGTGGGGATGAACCGCGCATCAGGGTATCGTGCAAGAGCCCGCCAAGGTGTTCCCCACGCCCGTGGGGATGAACCGACACGCGCCGCCGCAAGCCGCTGGACGCCCGTGTGTTCCCCACGCCCGTGGGGATGAACCGAAACTCGTCAATCGACATGTCAGACACAACCCGTGTTCCCCACGCCCGTGGGGATGAACCGACCCCGGCGGCGCGACTAATCTTGGCATAACCGTGTTCCCCACGCCCGTGGGGATGAACCGTAAGCAGGGCCTCGGCGTCCAGATCGCCAATGGCATTCCCCACGCCCGTGGGGATGAACCGACCTTCAGGTGCGCCCAGTTCCACAGATGCCGGTGTTCCCCACGCCCGTGGGGATGAACCGGTGCCCATCCGTCGCGGCGTAGGTGATGTGCCGTGTTCCCCACGCCCGTGGGGATGAACCGGCTTGTGGGCACATCATCGCGTGAACGCTGTTGTGTTCCCCACGCCCGTGGGGATGAACCGTAAGCGTGTAGGCAACCCCACGTATCTTTTGGTGTTCTGATCGCTCATTTTCCCGGTGAATCATGTGGGGAATCCTATGAGCGAGAGTATGAATCAAGATCGAGTTTTTGAGGTTTTGACGGCAGCGCCGGTGCGGACGAGGCGCAGGCTACGTGATTGGTCGGTCGACGAGAAGGCACGACTGATTTCCCAGACGCTGTTGCCTGGTGCGAATGTTTCGGCGATTGCGCGTTCTGCCGGGGTTGACCCTTCGCAGCTTTATGGATGGCGGCGACAGGCCCGGGCATCCGGGGCGGTCAAAGCCATGCCCGTTGCGCACGATGAGGTGAAGTTTGCGCGCGTCGAGGCGGCTGGCAACTGGGCTGTGGAGATTGTCATTCGGGATACGGTTGTCCGCGTTGGCGGCGACATCGATGCGGATCATCTGACCGTGATACTGAGGGCGGTGCGCAAAGCATGATTGGCCTGGGTGTCGTCGTTTACGTGTCGTGCCAGCCCGTCGACTTTCGTAAAGGTGCCGCATCCCTGATGGTGCTTGTCCGGGATGGCGGCCTCGACCCGTTCAACGGCGCGCTTTACGTGTTTCGGTCGAAACGTGCGGACCGTGTTCGGATCGTGTGGTGGGATGGCAGCGGCGTTTGTCTCTATTCGAAGACGCTTGAGGAGCAAGGCTTTTGCTGGCCTGCCCTATCGGCGGCTCGCATTCGCCTGGACCATTCGCAGCTGATGGCTCTTCTGGCCGGGATGGACTGGAAGAAGATCCGTCCGACAAAGGTGCGGCGACCCTTGCTGACGGGATGATGTCGATCTGCGGCAAGATGAATCATGCTGCTGTAATCATTGGGAAAGTGAGCGGTTTTGTGCTCTATTTGCACCCATGGATTTACCCCTGAACACCTTGCCGGACGACGTGGATGCGCTCAAGGCGATGGTGCTCGCCCTGGCGCGTGCGCAGGCGCAAGGGGATGTTCGATTAAGAGCCGCGGAGGCTGAAATCGCCCGGCTGGAGGCGATCGAACAGAGCGCCAACGAGCGGATTGCCAACCTGACGCTGATCATGAAGGTCTTGCAGCGCGCGCAACATGGCAAGCGCTCTGAACGGCTCCGCGCCGGTGGTCCTGGGGTCCTCGACGACGAGCAGATTGCCTTTGCCTTCGAGGAGGTGGAGACCGGCCTTTCGAGCGTCCAGAGCGAACTCGACCGGGGCGCCAGGGACAAGCCGAAACGCGCTCCACGCCCGCGCAAAGGCTTTGCTGCGCATCTTGAGCGCATCGAGGAGGTCATCGAGCCGGAACTCCCCGCTGGATATGAGGGCCTGGAGAAGGTGCTGATCAGCGAAGACCGTTCCGAACGGCTCGATGTCATTCCGCCGAAGTTCAGGGTCATCGTGACGCGCCGTCCCAAATATGCCTTCCGTGGCCATGACGGCGTGATCCAGGCGCTCGCACCGGCACACATCATCGAAGCCGGATTGCCAACGGAACGGCTGCTCGCCTTTATCGCGGTCTCCAAATATGCCGACGGTCTTCCGCTTTACCGTCAGGAGGCGATCTACCTGCGCGACGGGGTCGAGATCAGCCGATCCCTGATGGCCCAATGGATGGGCCATCTTGGGTTTGAACTGCAGATACTGGCCGATTACATCCTCGAAAAGATCAAGGAGGGTGAGCGGATCTTTGCCGACGAAACGAGCTTGCCCACTCTGGCTCCCGGATCGGGGAAAGCAACCAAGGCCTGGTTATGGGCCTACGCGCGCGATGATCGCCCCTATGGCGGCACCAGTCCGCCAATGGTGGCCTATCGCTTCGAAGACGGCAGAGGCGCTGAATGTGTGGCCCGTCATCTGTCCGGGTACAACGGCATCCTGCAGGTCGATGGATACGTGGCCTATAGCAGCCTTGCCAAGAGCCAGGCCAAGAGCCAGGCCAAAAGCCAGGCCAAAAGCCAGGCCAAAACCGGCAGCACAGAAACGATGAGGCTTGCCGGATGTTGGGCGCATCTCAGGCGCAGGTTCTACGATCTGCACATCAGCGGCGTCTCGCAGGCTGCCACGGACAGCGTCATGGCCATGACCGAGCTGTGGAGGGTCGAAGATGACGTGCGCGGCCGGAATGCAGACACCCGCGCGAAGCTCCGGCAGGAAAAGTCTGCGCCTGTCGTCGCGCGCCTCTTCGATCTTTGGGAACGGGAGCTCGGCAAGGTCTCCGGCAAGTCCAAGACGGCGGAAGCAATCCGCTATGCGCTCGCCCGCCGTGAAGCACTCGAACGGTTCCTCTCCGACGGTCGCATTGAAATCGACTCCAACATCGTCGAACGGGCCATCAGGCCCCAAACCATTACGCGAAAGAACAGCCTCTTTGCCGGAAGTGAAGGCGGTGGCAGGACCTGGGCTACACTGGGAACGCTTCTGCAAACCGCCAGGATGAACAATGTCGATCCTCTCGACTGGCTGTCGCAAACCCTCGCGCATATCGCCCAAGGATGGCCCGCATCCAAAATCGACGCCCTCATGCCCTGGAACTTCAGGTCAAACGCCCTCAGCTAACCGCTTACCGTGCAGGGCTACAACGCGCAGGCAGTGGTGACGACCGGGCAGATCATCCTGGCCGCTGACGTCACCACCGAGGCCAACGATGTGCGCCAACTCACCGGCATGCTTGACCAGGCACAGGCCAATGCCGAAGCAGTGCCGGGCGAGGAAGCGGTTCTCGGCGCGGCGGTTGCGGATGCCGGGTACTGGTCGGAGGCGGATGCCGGGTACTGGTCGGAGGCGAATGCCGAAAGCCAGACCGGGGAATGCGAACTGTTCATTGCAACCCAGAAGGATCACAAGCAGCGAGCTGCCTTGCGGGAGGCACCATCGCCGCGGGGGCGGATGCCGAAGTCAATGACCGCGCGCGAGCGTATGGATCGCAAGCTGCGGACCAGGCGCGGCCGTGGGCTCTACCGTCAACGGGGAGCCAGCGTCGAGCCGGTGTTCGGACAGATGAAGGATCGCCAGGATGCCGGTCGCTTCAGCATGCGCGGGCTTGAGCTCTGCCGCGGCGAGTGGCAGCTCCAGGCCGCCGTTCACAACCTTCGAAAACTGCACCGGGAGTCCGTCCGCCGAACAGAAAACGCAGGTTAGAACCGCCAGAATGGCCGAAAACCCGCCTCAATGAGCCGCAAGAACCCGCTTCTCTACGCCGTCATGGCGCGCTGGAGCGCGGTGAACCTAAAAAAACACCTATTGGGCGACAGGCTCTTAGGGCCTCGACATAGCCGTCGAACGCCGTTTCACTCTCGACTGTCCAGATGTCCATTGCCGCTCGATTCCTCAATTACCGAGCGGCACGCTATCAAATCAGACGTCAGCGCGAAGCTCCGCAAGACCGCGACTTTCTGACTCAGTAAGACTAAGCGTTTGATTTCGAGCAGCTCTTGTTCTGACCCCCTACTGCCACATCCTAATTTCGCCATCAGCGTATTCTAGTATACCCCTTTCTCTTTCAGCATCTTCGCCACTTGGCCTAAATGCAATAAAAATGAATTCTTCGTCGGGGATGCTTATAAATCTAGAAATATCTGAAGATTTGATCCAGCCCAGCGAGTATTTTGGTCCGATTTTTTTAAGTATTTCTCCGTTCTTATTCTTAATCTCGCCTCCCAAGCTCCAGATAATCGACGGGAACACATTTGCGCTGTCGCCCCCGAAGGTCTTGTTATCGCCTGCTGCTGATATGAGCAGGTTTCTAAGGTTGGGGCCAATGCTGAATGCCATTTTGCGAGTCCTTTCACCAAGCAGATACCATTTCAATAATTAATCTGACCGGCTGGACAGTAATTACCTGGATAAGTAAGACCGAAAACATACCCAGTAGCAAAATCAGTGTATGTACAATATGATGTGTTAGTTCTAGAATTGTAATCCCACCCAGTCAGGTATCCGCTGAATGTAACTTTGCCAGAGGCAGAGACGGTGTAAACATCTGCCGGCGCATCAACTTCCGGCGTATCAACTTCCGGCGTATCAACTGCCGGCGTATCAGCACAACCACAACCACAACCAGCAAGCTCGTTGACGGCAACTGCTTCTTTCAGCTCAGTGAGAAGCGCGGTTAAATCCTGATTGGCGAGCGAAACCCGAACTGGAACGATATTAAGCATGCAATCCCCCTTACGTGAACAGCCCCAAATTGATCTCATTTTGGCCACACAGAGTCAAGTTTCCCTCATCAAAGACTGATCGGGGCACATTGAGTGGTCCGGTTGGAATGTTATACTCCGAGTCACCCGGAAGCCGAATTTGGTGTTGACGCGAGGCAGCTCTGGGATTCAGCTTTGCCGATGATACGCTCTGGTTTTCTTTCCCCACCAGAACGCCGTGTGATCCACCCCCAATGAATTGGTCCACCTTGAAGTATGTCTTATGGCAACGAGGAGGATCCGATCCATGCCGAGAAAACGTCATAAACCTGAAGAGATCGTCGCGAAGCTGCGGCAAGTCGACGTCCTGGTCTCGCAGGGCAAATCCGTTGCGGATGCTGTCCGCGCTATCGGCGTGACCGAGGTCACGTATTACCGCTGGCGGCAGGAGTTCGGCGGGCTGAAGTCTGATCAGGTCAAGCGGATGAAGGAACTTGAGGCAGAGAATGCCCGGCTCCGTCGTGCCGTCTCCGATCTGACGCTGGACAAGATGATCCTGGCGGAGGCGGCAAGGGGAAACTTCTGAGCCCCGCGCGGCGTCGCGCCTGCATCGACCATATCCGGTCTGAACTGAAGTTGTCCGAGCGGCGGGTTTGCCGCGTGCTCGGGCAGCATCGTTCGACGCAGCGCCGACGCCCCAAGGGGCCTGACGATGAAGAAGCGCTCATCAAGGACATGACCGAACTGGTTCGCCAGTATGGCCGGTATGGCTATCGGAAGATCGCGGAGCTTTTGCGTTCGACCGCCGGCTGGGTGGTGAACGACAAGCGGGTCGAACGCATCTGGCGGCGCGAGGGGCTGAAGGTTCCGGCAAAGCAGCCAAAGAAGGGGCGGCTCTGGCTGGCCGATGGTTCCTGCATGCGGCTGCGAGCGGAATACCCCAATCATGTCTGGTCCTACGACTTCGTCGAGGACCGGACCCATGAGGGGAAGAAATACCGGATACTCAACCTGATCGACGAGTTCACCCATGAATGCCTGGCGATCCGGATCGACCGGCAGCTCAGGTCCATCGACGTGATCGACGTCCTGTCCGATCTCTTCATCCTGCGGGGGGGGGGGCGTGCCCGGGGTGTTGTCACATTAACTCGACCTGAAACCGGTTCTGGTTGCGGTGCGGCATGATTGCCAAGTCCGTCAGCTACAAGCGCCACCGCTTCCCGCCCGAGATCATCGCCCGTGCTGTATGGCTGTATTTCCGCTTTCCGTTGAGCCTGCGGTTGGTCGAGGAGATGCTGCTCGAGCGGGGCATCGTCGTCTCCTACGAAACGATCCGGCGCTGGGCGAGGACGTTCGGCCCTGACTATGCGAAGCGCTTCGGCGAAAGCCGGCCCGTTCGGACGATATCTGGCATCTCGACGAGGTCGTGATAACGATCGCCGGCAGGAAGCACTGGCTGTGGCGGGCGGTCGATCAGGATGGCTATGTGCTCGACGAAATCGTCCAGGCCCGCCGCAATACCAAGGCCGCCAGGCGGCTTCTCACCCGCCTGTTGCAGAAGCAGGGCCTGAAGCCCAGGCGCATGATCACCGACAAGCTCGGCTCCTGCGGCGCGGCAAAGAAGCAGGTCATGCCCGGCGTGGAGCACCGTTCGCACAAGGGCTTGAACAACCGGGCCGGGAACAGTCACGTCCCTTTTCGAAAGCGGGAACGGATCCTGCAGCATTTTCGATCGGCGGGAGCCCTGCAGCGTTTCGTCTCCGTCTTTTCCGCCGTCCGCAATCTCTTCGTCCCGCCCCGCGCGAGCCGCTCCGCTCCCGGCATCCACCTCCACCGGCTCCATGCCCTCGCTCAGTGGAATTCTGTCGCCATCGCTGCTTGATTGCCCGAACAAACCGTTCTGAGCGGCACCACAGAGTTAATGTGACAACGCCATTCGAGTGGTTGGTGATCTGCGTGGAGGGCTTAGACGCTCTGTTCCCAGCCCCAGCCTCCTGCTGCGCCAGAACGACCACTCAACATCGCGGCCAGACATGGCAACGCCACTGATAGGCTGGCCGAGTGAGACACAACCCCAGCGAGCCGATGGTGGTGGGTCAGCTTGAAACGACAGAAAAGAAGAAGTCGATCACCGCAGGTCGAGTGGCAGGTTCAGCGCGACCTTGGTGAGAAGCCGGTTGAGGTCGCACCTTTCGGCGTCATCGAGGCAGACCAGCACATCCGTCTCGCGCTCGACGAACAGCGCCATTACTGCATCATGCAGAGCGCGGCCGGCCGGGGTCAGCGAGAGCAGCGCCCGGCGCGCGTCATCCGGGTCAGGCTCCTGGCTGATCAGCCCCTTTGACGCCAGCAGCGCTGTGCCGCGGCTGATGTTGTTGCGCGGCTGCTCGGTGAAGGTCGTGATATCGCGCGGGTTCAGCGGGCTGCTGTAGGCGAGACAGATCAGGATCGTCCACTCCGGACGCGTCAACCCGTGATCACGCTCGATGCGCCGTAAGAGGGGTTCACGATAGAAATTCGTGATGAAAGCAAGCTTGTAGGCCGTAGAGATCGCGACGGTATCGATAAGGCCGATCAGGCGCAGCGAGCCGGCCCTCTCCATGCTGACATCTGCTGGTTCGCGATTTCCTGCCTGATCCAATGCTTTCGCCCGCGTACATGGCTGTCGCCAATTTGCTCTTGATATTCGTCCCGTTTGGGATGAACATGCTCTCCAGAGAGGGCATGCAGAACCCTCATCTTACAGGCTGGAGACACGAAATCCATGGGCCTGCCCCAGGATCATCGCGTGGACGCGGAGCCGCCGGCAACAGGCGCCCTTGCAGTCGCGCAGCGGTTGGGGAGCCGGCTTGGCTCGCTTCTCATTGGCATCGCTGCGCTCGCGACGCCTCTCCTGATCGCTGCCGTGGTGCTGGGCGTCATCGCCAGCCTGCTGAGGATCGAGGCGGTCATGCGCTTCGCGGAGCCGGTGCCGTTGCTGGGCCGGGCGATAACGCAGAACAGTCTGATCGACCTGCAATGGCACCTTAGCGCGTTGATGACGATGCTGGCGATCCCCGCGCTGGTGCTCAGCGACCGGCATGTGCGCGTCGACGTGCTCTACGAGCGGCTTTCGCCGCGCCGGCGCAGCGTGGTCAACCTGGGCGGTCATGGCCTGCTCGCCATCCCCTTCCTCGTGCTGGCGGTCGGGCCGGCCTGGACCTTCATGGAGCGCTCGCGCCTGTCCGGCGAGGGTTCGGTCGATGGCGGGCTGGCTGATCGGTTCCTCGTCAAGGGGCTGCTGCCGCTCGGCCTGGGGCTTCTGGCGCTGGCGCTAGCGATCGACATCCTTCGGCGCATCGCAACCCTTCTGAGCGCGGGGCGGCGACGGTGAGCGCCTTGTCGGCCCATGCCATGCCGTTGGCAATGTCGTTCACGCTGCTGGCGGCGATCCTCCTCGGCTATCCGGTGGCGCTGGCTCTGGCCGGCACATCGGCGCTGTTCATCCTGCTGTCGGACCTGCCGGCCGCCTTCTTCAATCTGATGATCAGCCGAATATACGCCAATGCGCTGGCCAACTGGCTGCTGGTCGCGGTGCCGATGTTCATCTTCATGGGCTTCATCCTCGAACGGACGGGCGTGGCCGAACGCATGCTCGACCAGATGGGACGCATGCTGCGGTCGCTGCCGGGCGGGTTGGCGCTCTCGGTGCTGGCGGTCGGCGTAATGCTCGCGGCCACCTCCGGGATCGTCGGCGCCTCGGTCGTGCTCCTGTCGACCCTGGCGCTGCCGCAGATGGTGAAGGCCGGCTACGATCGCAGCTTCGCCGCCGGGGTGGTCGGCTCCTCGGGAACCCTTGCGATCCTGATCCCGCCATCGATCATGCTGATCGTGCTGGCCGACCAGCTGCCCGTGCCGGTCGGAGACCTCTTCCAGGGCGCGATGCTGCCGGGCTTCCTGCTGGTCGCAGTTTACGGGCTCTGGATCGCCGGCCGCGCCTTCGCCGATCCCGGCGCCGCGCCGCCTTCCGCCGACAGGGCCGACCTCAGGCTCGCCGAGATGCTGGGGGGCATCGCGCCGGTCGCGCTGCTGATCCTGTGCGTGCTCGGCTCCATCATCGGCGGCTTCGCCACTCCGACCGAGGCAAGTGGGCTGGGCGCGGCCGGCGCCATCCTGGTGGCCAGCCTGCAAGGGCGCCTGTCGCTGCCGCTGCTGGTCAAGGCCTGCCTCGACACTGCGCGGACCACTGGGCTCGTGATGTTCGTCATCATCGGGGCGACCTGCTTCAGCGCGGTCTTCCGCGGCATCGGCGGCGAAACCATGATCGAGCAAGCCCTGACCGGCCTGGGCGGCGGACCATGGGGCATCCTTGGCGTGATCCTTGCGGCGATCTTCGTGCTGGGTTTCGTGCTCGACTGGCTCGAGATCAGCCTCATCCTGATGCCGCTGGTCGGGCCCGTGATCGCCGGGCTCGATTTCGGAAACGGCCTGGTCGGCAATGAGCGACTGGCCTGGTTCGCGATCCTGGTGGCGGTAAACCTGCAGTCCTCGTTCCTCACGCCGCCCTTCGGCTTCACGCTGTTCTACCTGCGCAGCACAGCCTCCGAGCTGCTGTCCAACGCGGACATCTACCGCGGGGTCGCGCCTTTCATCGCGCTGCAGATCCTCGTCGTCCTGATCGTGGCCCTCGTTCCAGGCCTCGTGACATGGCGATGGTGAGCCGCCCTGCCCGCCGGCTTGCGGGCACGGCCTTCCCGAACACCCGGCTTCAAGACCGGGCGACCAAAGACACTGCCAACGCCCCATGGGCAAGGAGGAGACAATGACCAGAACGACCACACCAACACGGGCCGGCTCCGGCCGCATCGGCAAGCGGCTGCTCGGCGCCATCGCGGGCGTAGCGCTCATGGCCAGCGCCGGCGCAGCGGGGGCGCGCGAACTCAGCCTCCAGTCGACCTTCCCCGGCGGGTTCCCCGTGCTGTCGGAATCGATCGACTACTTCATTCGCAATGTCGACAACGCCACGGCGGGACAGGTCAAGTTCAAGGCCTACGACGCCGGCAAGCTGTCGCCGCCCTTCGAGGTGCTGGGCAATGTGGGCAATGGCTCGATTGATTCGGGCTGGAGCTATGCGGGCTACTGGGCCGGCAAGTACCCGGCCGCGAACCTGTTCGGCTCGATCCCATTCGGCCCTGATGCCATCAAATACCTCGCCTGGATCTACGAGGGCGGCGGGCTTGCGATCTGGCAGGAGATCTACGCCAAGGACAACGTCGTGCCGATGCCATGCGGCACCATCATCTCCGAGGCAGCTGGCTGGTTCCGCAAGGAAATCAAGTCGCTGGACGACATGAAGGGTCTGAAGTTCCGCATCGGTGGCCTGGGCGGCAAGATCCTCGCCAAGGTCGGCGCTACGCCCACAGCCGTCCCGGCATCGGAGGTCTACCTCGCGCTTGAGACCGGCAAGATCGACGCGACTGAGCTCAGCTATCCCGCCATCGACCAGAAGGCCGGCTTCAGCCGCGTCGCCAAGAACTACTACTTCCCTGGCTGGCACCAGCCGTCCGGCTTCATCGAGTTCCTGATCAACAAGGGAGTCTGGGACAAGTTTACGCCGGGCCAGCGGCTGGCCGTTGAGGAGGCGTGCAAAGCGACGAGCCTTTGGGCGATCACCCGCGCCTCCGTCATCCAGAAACCGGCGCTCGAGGCCTTCCAGAAAGATGGCGTCAAGGTCGGACGCTTGCCGGACACGGTGCTCGCTGCGCTGGAAAAGGCGTCGACGGAGGTCATGGACGAGGAAGCCGCGCGCGATCCCCTGTTCAAGAAGGCGCTTGAGTCCTACCGCGCATTCAGTGCCATCTATGATGAATACAATAACCTGAACCGGCTGAAGTGACGCAAGAGCCCACCCCGATCGCGCTCGCGGACTTCGGCAGCTTCCACGTCGGTGGACGACTCGTCGAGATCCGCGGGCGCGAGCCTCGCGACATCGCCTTCACCCGCACGACGCGGCACCGGGTCGACCCGAACGGCGCCTACCGGATCGAGGCGGCATATGTGCAATGGTATCGCCCGGCCATCCTGCGCTGCGCGCTGCCTGTCGTGCTGGTGCATGGTGGCGGCATGACAGGTGCCGTCTGGGAGACCACGCCGGACGGCCGCGCAGGCTTCGTCCAGATTCTTCTGCGGCAGGGCTTTGCAGTCTATGTGATCGACGCGGTCGAGCGTGGTCGCGCCGGATGGTGCGCGCTGGACGGGATCTGGGATGGCGAACCGGTTCAGCGCAGCCTCGAGGAGGCTTGGTCCCTGTTCCGGATCGGCCCGGCAGAGGGTTTCAAGGATCGCCGCGCCTTTCCCGGGCAGCGTTTCCCCGCTTCGGCGCTGGAGACGCTCGCCGCCTCCTTTGTGCCGCGTTGGACCACTAACGGGCCGGCGGCGACGGCGGCGCTGAAAGCCGCGATCATGCGGATCGGCCCCTGTACGGTGATGTGCCACAGCCAGGGCGCTGAACAGGCCTTCGCGGTCGCGGCGGCCCGGCCAGACCTCGTGCGTGGGGTGATGGCGCTCGAACCGTCGGCCCTGCCGGAAGATGTGGAGACCCTGCCCGCCACTCTGATCGTGATGGGGGACAATCTTGATGCAACGCCCTTGTGGGAGGCGCTGACCGCACGAATCCGCCGGTTCGTCGAGCGCGCGCCGGGGGCCACCATGCTTGAGCTCAGCGCGGACGGACTGCCGGGCCACACGCATCTGATGATGATGGATCGTCGCAACGAAGCGGTACTCGGCCGCCTTACGCCGTTCATCTATGACTGCGCGGCGCCTGCGCAGATCGAAACGACCGGAGGGACGCCATGACCTTGCCAATCATACGGGAGCGACTTCCGGGAGAGCCTGCCCCGCCGCGCATGGCGGAGGTCCTGCGCGCGCGGCTGCGGCGAGGCACAGGAATCCTCGCCCTGCCCTGCCCTTATGACGGGCTGTCGGCGCGGCTTGCAGCGCAGGCGGGATATGAAGCGATGTTCATGGGCGGTTACGCACTGGTGGCGTCGCGCTTCGGCTTTCCCGACATCGGCCTCGCGACGCAAGGCGAAATGGTCGAGGCGGCCAGGGTCGTGGCAGCGTCGGCGGGTGTGCCCGTCCTCGCGGATGGCGACACGGGCCATGGCGGCTCGATGAACGTCCGGCGGACCGTGCAGTCCATGGATGCCGCAGGCGTGGCTGCAGTGATGATCGAGGACCAGCTTTCGCCCAAGCGCTGCGGACATCTGGCGGGCAAGCAGATCGTGGACCGGACCGAAGCCGTGTTGCGCGTTCGGACTGCGGTGCGCGCAGCGGAACAGAGCGCCGGGCGCGTGTTGATCCTGGCGCGCACCGATGCCCGCAACATCGCCGGGCTGGAGGAGGCGATCTGGCGCATGCAAGCCTTCGAGGCGGAGGGGGCGGAACTGCTGTTCATGGAGAGCCCACATGACGAGCGCGAGATGGCGGAGTCGAACCAGGCCGTGTCATCGCCCACGCTCGCTAACGTGCTCGAGGGTGGTCTCAGTCCAATCTTGCCGCGTGCCCGGCTCGAGGCGCTCGGCTTCGCCATGGCAGCCTATCCGATCGCGCTGATCGGTGCGGCCGGGCATGCGGCACGCGCCGCGCTGGCCGCAATTGCGGCGGAAGAAGCTGGCCCGCCCCGGTTGAGCCATGCCGAGCTTCTGGACGCGACGGGCTATACCCAGGTCGAGGCAGCGCTGCGTGCGCTAGATGAAGGCTGAGGCTTGTGGGCTCGCTGATCGCCGCCGCTGGCGTGACGGCGGCGGGACGATTGCCCGATGCAGATCAAGCCGCACACCCGACGCATCGCGCATGCTGGCAGGGAGAGTAAACGCTCCATGCGCGAAGCCAATCTCAAGAGAAGCACGCTTACCATGCCCGGCCGAAGTAGTTTCCGAAAGGGTCCGCCCGGCCCGCTCCAGACCCTTACCGACGTCACCCAGCGCCTGAGCGCCATCCACGAGGAGGAAGGGCATTGGCCTGACGAGGCCTTCCGCGCCGACTGCCTCGACCTTTATCGGCGCGAGCGCGAGGTCGGAACCGAGATCATAGCCGATGCCGGCGTGATCCGGGAGTTCGTCGAGGAGGCGACACGGTCAATGGCGGCGCAGCGCCTGTGCCAGCCTGTAGCGGGTCAGGATCAGGTTGCCGAAGCGCTTGCGACCACCCCGGCGGGCGTTGTCACATTAACTCTGTGGGGCCGCTCAGTGCGGTTTGTTCCGGCAATCAAGCAGCGATGGCGACAGAATTCCACTGAGCGAGGGCATGGAGCCGGTGGAGGTGGATGCCGGGAGCGGAGCGGCTCGCGCGGGGCGGGACGAAGAGATTGCGGACAGCGGAAAAGACGGAGACGAAACGCTGCAGGGCTCCCGCCGATCGAAAATGCTGCAGGATCCGTTCCCGCTTTCGAAAAGGGACGTGACTGTTCCCGGCCCGGTTGTTCAAGCCCTTGTGCGAACGGTGCTCCACGCCGGGCATGACCTGCTTCTTTGCCGCGCCGCAGGAGCCGAGCTTGTCGGTGATCATGCGCCTGGGCTTCAGGCCCTGCTTCTGCAACAGGCGGGTGAGAAGCCGCCTGGCGGCCTTGGTATTGCGGCGGGCCTGGACGATTTCGTCGAGCACATAGCCATCCTGATCGACCGCCCGCCACAGCCAGTGCTTCCTGCCGGCGATCGTTATCACGACCTCGTCGAGATGCCAGATATCGTCCGAACGGGCCGGCTTTCGCCGAAGCGCTTCGCATAGTCAGGGCCGAACGTCCTCGCCCAGCGCCGGATCGTTTCGTAGGAGACGACGATGCCCCGCTCGAGCAGCATCTCCTCGACCAACCGCAGGCTCAACGGAAAGCGGAAATACAGCCATACAGCACGGGCGATGATCTCGGGCGGGAAGCGGTGGCGCTTGTAGCTGACGGACTTGGCAATCATGCCGCCCCGTAACCCGAACCGGTTTCAGGTCGAGTTACTGTGACAACACCGCTCGGAGATGCTCTCCTCCCCACGAAGGCCTTCCAGCACGATCCGGATCTTGTCCTCAGCCGACCAGTGCCGCCGCGTGGCGCGCCGGATGTCCTTGATCGCCTCTTCCGCCGAACTGGCGGGCGTCGTCTACTTCTGTCTCATCGTCGCTCCTTGGCGTGACGATGGACCAGAAAACCTCCATTGCCGAGATCACCCGATCTGTCTCAGTGGTGCTGACAGGGTACAACCTCGAAGCGGCGAACCTCGGCTGGCGGCTCAAGTCTATGGTCAAGTCTGGACACAAAACGACGCTCCAATCGGATCATCACAGTGCCCGCTCAAACCGCGTCAAAGAAAGGTGTCCTCGGAACGCCGCGTACGAACATGTGCCGTCGTCATCAAAGATTATCTCTGAAAGAACAGCTCTTTGGGTACACCCAAACACTGACTGGCGCGGTCGAGCATAACCGCGTCTATCCGCTGGGAGCCTCGTTCCATGGCAGCTACCAATGCGGTGGTGACAGCAAGTCGTTCTGCGAGCTCAGCCGTTGACCAACCAAGTTGAACACGCCGTTGCTGGACGCGCCCGCCAATGTGCCTGTCGATGAGATTGGGACGACAAGCGAATTCATCCGCGAGCGCATCGTTTTCACCGGCCAGCAAAGCTGGCAGCATCCGGTCGAGAATCCGCGTGATCGTCGCCGCCTCGTCGTTGATAGCATCGAGAACGCGGCGGCATAGAATGGCGAGTGCATCATCAGGCTCAACAGTGGATTGTTCGCTTCCCGAGAGCAGCCCTTCGAACATCATGATTGCCCCTTCATAGCCGAGGGCTATCACGTAGGCACAGGCAAGATGGTCGATCTCTTTTTCGGAATACGTCGTTTGCTCGTTGACTCGGTCGAACTTCATACTCAGCCCCCAGCTGAACACGTTATCGCCGGTTTGAATGACCAAACGCCTTTTAATCTTATTACACTCATAAATCTTGTAGATATGCTCTTGGTCATTCTTACAAAGCGACAAGCCGTGCTGTGTATACAGAATTTTATTAATAGATTGCAGTATCATGTCTGTTCAATATGCCGGCGTCGTGTTTTGTACTTCGGGATGACGATTACCTATTATAATAGGTCGATCAGTCGAGCGTTTGGGCTGTCTGTCGGAGGATGGGGCTCAAGCAGACGGTCGCGACGA
This sequence comes from Bosea sp. (in: a-proteobacteria), assembly GCA_023910605.1. Classification (NCBI taxonomy): domain Bacteria; kingdom Pseudomonadati; phylum Pseudomonadota; class Alphaproteobacteria; order Hyphomicrobiales; family Alloboseaceae; genus Allobosea; species Allobosea sp. The sequence goes on from JAAVVV010000001.1 coordinate 275,173, forward strand.
ATGTGAGGATGTTGCGGCGTGATCGGAGCCTCACGCAGGAACAGCTGTCTGCGCTAGCCGGGATTGACCGCAACTACACCGGCATGATCGAGCGTGAAGAGTGCTCACCGACGGTCGATATCATTGAAAAGTTGGCGAAAGCGCTGGGAGTCGATCCGATTGCCTTGCTCATGACGAGAACCCCAGAAGGTCCGCGCGAGACTGACACCTCGCACACTGTGTAGCGGTTGGACCTCAAGGAGGCGCCAAACATTCAGCGCACATTGAACCAGATACGGGCCATGTTGCCGTCTGAATTGCGGAAGTCAAAGAAGTACGGCCGTTCATTTCGCGGGCGCTGGATGTACTCGAGACAGCCGTGACCAGAACCGCCTGAATTGCCGTTGTCACCCCCACCACCGGAGCACTGTATCACCCCGCTTGATGTGGTGGCTTGAGGTTGCTGACCGTTTGGTGGCGAGGGGAGGGGGCGTGCGCATAGATCGCCGTTGCCTTCAGCATTCAGATTGGTCACGCCGTTGTCGCCGCCATCAATGTTGCTCGAGGCTAATTGCCAGCCAGCGGGGCAGGGCTGATAGGGCTCGTATCCGGGCGCCCCGGTTCTGGCCGCAGTGCAGACCGGCCACCGGAATCGGATGCTGCGCATCATGCTGTAAAGCTGGTTCATCACTGGCACGCAGTAGGCGATCGAGGGCCAGGACGGATTGCTGGCGGCAGCGCACAGCAGCACCTTGCAGCCGAACTCCGCATCCTGGGCTTTCGCTGTCTCAAGCGACCCCATGCTCATGGCAGCGCCAACGACCAACCTGAGAACACACCTGCTCATGATGGTCTCCATCAAAACGGCTCGCCGCAGTTTATCCACCAGCGATCGTCTATTGGTATATCATAATGAACTTTGTCGCAATGGTACGCTGTGCTGTTGAACGGACACAGATTGCCGCTGAATTTCATATCAATCGTCACAACGATATTTGAAAGCGCAGTGTATTACGTGTTTTCAATGACTTAACGGTACAGCGCTTCCTGCGCCAAACGGTGAAAATTCATCGACACTGCATAAAGTTGGTCATTATAATGGCTGAGAATTTCAGGCTGGAATCATTGACATGAACATGGCGGAACTCCTCGGGCGGGACGGGGAGCGATTTATGCACTTATGGCTCATGATCAGGCTGCATCAGATATCGAAGCGGCACGAGACCTTTGACGCCTTCATCCAGAGCGCAGGAATTTCGAAGGGCACGCTGTGGAAGCTGATGCGGGGAGAGGGCAACCCGACCATCAGCCTGTTGCAGCGCATCGCCGACAGCCAGCAGATGAGCTTCATCGAGTTGCTCGGGCTTGATCCGGAGAACGTGAAGAAGGATCTGGAGAAGATCGGCATCGATGCCGAGCAGCTGGCCTCATTCTCGAAGGGTGACAAGCGCAACCGCAAGACCCTGGCGAAGATGCTCGAGAAGAGCGGCGGTTGAGCTGCGGGGGGGCTACGAACAGCCCCCCCGGTTCCAATCGGACTTTGGGGTTATCTGCCTCTAGCGGCGCCATAGACTGACCGCACCCTGCTGCTCCAGAAAGCGGGCCTGGGTCTCGATATCCTGTTCTTCACGGGCGTCGCGCGCGGCATTGATAGCCAATTGCGATCTGACACCAGCCTCGTCATCGACGAACGCCTGGTGCGCCATCTCGGCGGTTGAAGGTGAGCGCACTGTGTTGAGTTCCACAGCGCGACTGTTCGAATTCCGCCGCCAGACCCGAGCAATGACGAGCGGCGGCAAATACAGGAGCGTCAACAGCCCCAGCAGCACCACGGTCAACCGCAGCTGCATGTCTACATCGAACGCGAACCCAACCAGGATGATGGTCGGCACGATGAGGATGAGCCAACGCATCAAGGCGAGATAGGCGAGGGCGGCCGTCATCAGGAGAGCGATGCCCGTGATGACGATTGCGATGCCTTGGGTCACATCTGCGGCTGTCATCATGGATGAGCCTCCTTCGGGCCGTCGTTGCTGGTGTTCATCACCATCATCACTGCCGCTCACACCTGGCCCACGCCCACCATGACATCGGTGGGGGCAGGGGCAGGGGGAGTTGCTGCGAATGGCGTTCTGCCGGTGGGGAAATCTCCCGGCCCCATGATGCACTGGGCCTGACCATCGCAGCCAGTCGGGGCAGCTTGACCAGCTTGGTTGAGCCCAGCGAGGCGACGCCTGACGTCATTCGTCCAGTTCTGCCGTTGGGTCTCGGTGCTGCCATTGTAGCGGTCTGCCAGGCAGCGGATGTTCTGATTGCCCCCGCAACTCCGAATGGCATCACGCAGAGTGAGCATGCCACCATTGATGTTGTCGGAGAGGATGCCGCGATCCATACCGTAGCCGCGACCCGTCGCCTGGGTCAGCTGCATCGGACCCTGAACTCCGGTGAATGACCCCGCGCAGGCGGACATAGCGCCTTCGTGGGCAGAAACTGCAAGCGCCAGTCGCGGATCAACGCCATAGCGGTTGGCGGAATCAACGATCATGCCGGCAATGTTGGGGGTTCGCGCCATGATGGCGTCGGTAGAGCCGTAGGCCGGAAGCCCGAACCCGTTTGGGCAGAGGTCAGTCAGCCGTGTCCGCTGGCCAAGGTCACACGATTGCGCATCGCTGGTAAAGCTGTTGGCGATTGCTGGAGCGGTCGTAACGCCAGTCCATACACTCAGGGCGAAAGCGACTGCGCAGCTTCTCATCGCTGCACCGGGCAAAAGCGAAAGATTGAGCCGTTGACGGAGAAGGTTCTGCGATCAATCCGCTGGTAGGTCCATCTCTGGTTTTCCCGTGTGCTCGCATCAATGCCCTCGATGCAGGTCACCGCGTAACTGTCGCCCGAGCGGCCAGCTGCCTCCAGCGTGCACTGGACACCCTTGTTTCCGAACCGGCGCCCGTCGAAGCTCAAAATGGCCGGGGAGGGTGCTTCGTTGCAGGGAAAGTCTTTGATGACGTAATCGCCACGCTCGAGATCAAGCGCCTGGGCACTGGCAGGTGGCGGTAAGGCTGCGAGCAGGGCGCAGGTGGCAAGAGCGGCGAAACACATGGCGGCGGTCCTTCCATTGGCTGGTTGGGCAGCCCCGGCCGCAGGCGGACGGGCCGCGGTCAAGGCCGCGCCGTGAGGCGCGCCACCCGGGCAGCCTTGAACCGTAGGCCAGCGCCTGCGGGACGCTGCCAAGCCAACGGAAGGGACCTGCCGGGCATGGTGGTCTGAGAGATGAGCCGCTTGCGCTGTCGTGCATGTTGTCATGGCTGGTCTCCTGGTCAGCTGCCGCGTGGCGGAATGGGGATGGCAAGATCGCAGCCCCTGACGGCCTGCCCGCTGATCACAACGCCCGTGCGGATGGTGCGGGTGGCCATCTCGTAGGTGGCGTAAGACCCAGCATCGCGATCAGAGGTGAAGGCACGTTTGGGATCCCCGAATTCCAGGAAGCAGCCGGTCCCAGCGTCCAGCACACTGCCAATTCCGTTGTCGTAGATCGCAAGCCGCATCGGGCAGCGCTTCACGGTCACGGCCAGCCGCTCAAATCGCTGAACTGTTCTGCAGGCGCTAACGGCGTTGAACACCGAGAGAACAGCCACTCTGGTTGGCGATCTGACAACGAAGCTTGAGGCGACGGCTGGCGCGTTCCCTGCAGCGAAGCGCGTATCGCCGGCGCGTGCATAGTGTTGGTTATTCGTGGCAAGCTTATCGGCCCAGATCTCGGCATGCGAGCGCACCGCCTCATTCGGCAGCCGCAGATCCACATAGATGAGATCGCGCCAGTCTGATGGTGCAGCGGTCTGCGCGAACAGGAGGGTTTGCGCTCCACAAGCGAGCCCAACCACCATGACCGAGAGGGTTGATCGACGGCCTGACATAGGTTCAGCTGTATAGTATAATGAACATATGATGTCGAGCACGCAGAGGGCTTCGGACGGGCAGGGGACGCGTGAACGGCTGGTCAATCTCGACCTCCTGCGCGGCATCGCAGCCCTCATGGTCTGCCTGTCCCACGCGCCGTTCTTTCTCGACCAAACAGGGCACGTGGTCTCCTGGCTGGCGATCCCGGCGCTCGGGGTCGGGGTTGATCTGTTCTTCGCGATTTCGGGCTTTGTGATCGCGCAATCCCTGCACGATCTCCACGAGCGGTCTGGGGCGTATTGGCGCGCGGTGCTGGCCTTCTATCTGCAAAGGCTTGGGCGGATCGCTCCGCTCTTGTGGTTTGTGGTGATCGTCACCGGCATTGTTACGATCGGTTTGCCGCGCTCGTTCTTGCCTTGGGCCGATCTCATGAGTGCGGCGGCGTTCACGGCAAACGTACATTTCGGGCGGTGCTTCGCGGGTGCGGCCGGGTGCGGCAGTGCCACTCTGCTGCACCACACCTGGTCCCTTGCGCTCGAGATGCAGTTCTATCTCGTGGCGCCGCTGCTGTTCCTGATCCCGGTTCGCGTTCTGCGGGCCCTTGCGATCATAATCCTGTTCGTCAGCCTGTTCGTGCAGCGTCCCTGGCAGGCAAGCTTGGGTTGGGCGTTTCGGATCGAGGCCCTGCTGCTCGGGTTCTGGATCGGGCGGGAATGGAGCTCGCGCTTCGCATGGCGCTGGCCACGAATTGTCCCCGCCTTGAGCGTCATCGAGCTGGTGGGGCTTCTGACGGTGATGGCGCTTTTGCCGCGTATCATGACGGGACCGCTGAGCGGCGTGGCCATCGTCAGCGTCGCCATATTCGCCAGCTGGATCACGGTGCGGAGCGGCTTGTCGCCTGTGCTGCTCGCCAACCGATTTGCAGCACGGATCGGACAGCGCCTCGGGGCGTGGTCCTATGCCATCTATCTGATCCACCCGCCGATCATGATTGCCATCGGCTTGAGTGGCCTTGTGCAGCAGTTCGGTTTTGGCGGTGCACGGGCCGTCTCGATGGTCGTTTTGCTCGTGGTGGCGTGGTGGCTTACCCGGACCATCGGCGACCCAGCCTATCGTGCCGCCCGGCGGTTCACAGATCGGTACATCCTGAGAGAGCGAGCACCATGACCGGTGAGCCACCGACCAACGCCGAGGCCTTCACGATTCTCCTGCCCGAGGGGATGGATTGCGACGCGGCCGTCAAGGCGCTGGCTGAGCGCTACATCGGCGTGGCCAAGGGTGACCCTGTGCTGGCGCTTCTGCTGGCCTGCCAGGACATCATCACGCTTCGCACCTCAGCCAGCCATGGCATGATGCAAGGCCGCAAGCTTAGTATCGACAGCGCTTAAGTCCGATCCCCGAAAGGGTTCCAGGATCGCGCCGGAGACGGTTCGCGGTTGAGCCATGGCACCGGGGCGGTGGGCGGAGCCGGATCCTGCATGCGCCACATCTTCTGATGGTAGTAGAAGTTGATCGGCACGCGCCACAGACGCGTGCCAGCCTCGTCGAGGAATTCAGTGGCGCAGAGGACGACGGGACCCCGGTACCGCACCATGCGCCCGGTCTGGCCGTCGAGCGCGCCCGGCCTGCAGGCGAAGAGCCGAACGGAGGCGGCAAGGTAGGTTGGCCCCGTGAAGGTTGCGGTCAGATCAGGGCCTTTTCCCGCCTTCGGAAATAGGACCTGTGGCCACTGCGAGCGCAGGAAGGCGTTCTGGGCCTGCGGCTGCGTCGGGTAGGCGAAGCGTTCGGTCAACACAGGCGCGAAGGTCGAGCGATCGGGCGCGTATGCGAGGCGTCCCGATCGAAGCTGGTCCGGTGTATGGAGAGCGTCGCGGGCAGGGATGACAATGGGCGTCACCAATGATGTCGAGGCATCGGGCGGCACGGCGCAACCGGCGATCAGGACGCCAGCAGGCAGGACCAGGCAGATGGCTCGGGCAATGCTGGAAAAGTTCAACATAATGAACAGATAGATCATCTCTGGCCAGAAGAGAAGTCCCCCGTCCGTGACAGCGAGCTGTCATTGCGGCGGCGTTTGTGATGTTTGTCGATGACGGAACGCCTAGGGCATTTCGAAGGTCGAGCCCCAGAGGCCGCGATAATTGCGCTTCGCTTCGGCTTCCGTCGCCCCGTAGACGTCGATCAAGGGTCCACTTTCCGCTCCATCGACCACCGCAGCGCCGATGCGCAGCAATTCCTGCCCCATATCGGAGACCTCATGGCTGGCGCAGCGCGCATGACGCATGCCGTCCTTTTCCACGATAACGTTGCAGGCGACCCATTTGTTGAGCGTTGCCGTCACCAGCTAGGCCAAAGGAACGACGCCGCACGGCCAGCGCTGCGCTCCAAGCTCGGCGAACTGTCCAGCCTCGCAGGTCTCGATCCCGTAGAGCCGGTAGGTTTCACCACCTGCCGTATCCCGGAAGCTGCGGCCATCCAGCACCGAGACACGCATGGGCGTCCGCTGCACGGTCTCGCGGGGGACATGAACCGACGGAGTGGATGGAGAGGAAGTCTGGCGCCCGGCACGGCAGGACGCTCGTGATCATGGTGCTAATGACAGCAGCAATGGCGATCGGCTGCATCATGGCGCAGTCCGCTCCAGACGATCCGCAGGGGGAGGGCGGGTCTGCAATCCCCTTGGCGGCAAGGCTGGCCGTCCCTCGGACATGTCGCAGCGCCAGACCGGAATGCCTTTATCTTCGAGCGCCTTCATCGCCAGAGCTTGCGTATCAGTTGGCTGCTCATCGATCAGGAAGACGGCCGTGCCGCTGTCGCCGGTATCAGTCAGAAGAAGCGACGCCACGGGTTGATCCTGCCCGTAATCGAGGCACTTCAGATACGACCTGTCCTGTTCATCGCAGGCGGCAAGCAGCCGATACTCCGCCATCGACCCGAACGGAATCCAATGTGATGTCGCGGCGGTCATCGCGATGGCGGCGATCGACAAGGCGTCACCTTCTCCGACAGTGACGACCGCGCAAGCGATGACATGCCCTGCGCCACGCGGTCCGGTCATCAGACCCGTGATGCGTTCGAGCGCATCGAGAAACGGTTTCTGGACGTCAGGTTTCAGGGCGAAGCGGCGCTGGGGCAGATGCTTGAAGGTGAGCTGGCAGTCACCAGCCCTCCCAGCATGGGCCTCTCCCGCGTCGATATCCTTCAACTCGGCGAACAGCAGGATCGACCGCTTCTCGATCCCTGCCTTGCGCTCGATGGCTCGCCAGTCACGAAACAGCTCGTCCCTATGTTCCGGACTGAAGATGCGCGGCGCGAAGCTGAAGGCGGCAAGATCGCGATAGCGCGAGGTCGCCTGAGCCCGCATCGTCTCGAGAATGCGGCCACGCATGACGTTCCAGCTGCGCTTGCCATGCAGCCCCTTGTGCATCTTGTTGAGTTCGGCCGTCTCCAGTACATGGTGGAGGAAGCCGAGCAGCGACAGGCGCTCGTAGCTCTTGCGCGGCTGCGGTTTATCACCCGGCTTGACGATCTCATCGGTCGAAGTGGCCTTCTCCTTGTGTGACAGTGGAAAAGCCAGGCGCAACCTGTGGTGGGCCCCGTCATCGTCGGTGCGGATCGCGCCACCGAGATGATCGGAACGGCCCGACAGGGCCTCGGGCGCCTCATAGTGTTTGCAGGCGGGCGCATGCTGATGGCCCCGTCCTGGCATTCGGCGCAGCACATACGCGTCCTGGCCGTCCGATTTGCGGTGCTCGATCACCATGGGCGGTTTCGCGGTGAACGGCCGGCACAGGCAGTGCGGACGTGCGCCAGCACCATGGGCCGCCTTCAGCGCGGCGGCCAGCTCGGGGTCGCCTTCAGCATAGGCACGGTTGTCGATCTCATACTCGGCCATGACCTGAGTATGGTTTATTTGTTCATTTTAGTGAACTCAAAAAGCGACGCAGCAAATGGCCGTCCGGAACTGAACGGGGATCGGCACATACGGTGTCCGGCTTTCGGCGTCACGGCCGTGCGGAACCGTGATGAACCGATCTTTGTGCGACGGTCAGAACCGTGAGCATGGAGGCCCTTGCTTGATATCCTGGCGCTAGCTTGGCTCGGGTGAACCTGCCTTTCGACTGCCGTTTCAGCGAAATCTGCTTTGGGGCGCATAGCCGTCAACCTTGGGGCCGTAGGCGGACCGACTGCTTTCAGAGATACACGGCGACAAGCTGACCTTAGTCCCGAGATCGGCAGTGGGTAGTGTCTCGACTTGACCCTTGTCGGGTATTCAGGAGCTCTTAGAGTCCGTTTGGAAAGTCAGGGATGAGCGTTTCTTCGGATAAGAAGGCCGCCCATGGCGACGTGGATCATGGCGGTTGAGACGTCGATGCGTTTTTCATAGTCGCGGACGAGGCGGCGCCAGCGCATCATCCATCCGAAGGTCCGCTCGACGACCCAGCGCCGGGGCAGAACATGGAAGCCCTTCTGCTGCTCGGAGCGCCGGATGATCTCGATGACGAAGTTGAGATAGGCGGCCTTGTCCATCAAGGTCAGGCGGTCGTAGGCGGCGTCGGCGAAGAGATGCTTCACCCAGGGCCAGCGCTTGCGGATGGCATCGAGGATGGCTTGCGCACCGGCGCTGTCGGAGATGTCGGCGGTCGTCAGATTGACCATCAAGAGCCGTCCGTCGGTATCGACCGCGATATGTCGCTTGCGGCCGCGTATCTTCTTGTTGGCGTCGTAACCCCTTGTTTTGGCTTGCGGAGCCTTGACCGACTGGCTGTCGATCACCGCCGCCGTGGGGCTTGCCTCGCGACCAACCCGCTCCCGGTCGAGCATCAGCTCGACATCGTGGATGGTCTGGAACAGGAAGCGCCGCGCCAGTTCGCGGAACCAGCCGTAAACCGTTCGCCAATGGCCGAAATGATGAGGCAGCATCCGCCAGCCGCAGCCCGAGCGCACCAGATAGCGCACGGCGTTGATCACCTCGCGGAAGTCCGTCTCCCGAGGCCGTCCCGTCCGTCCGGGTTTGGGCATCAAGGGCGCGATCCGGGCCCACTCCTCGTCCGTCAGGTCGCAGGGATAGCGCTTCGTCTTCTTGGCGATCTTGGCCATCCGGCCCCGGTTCTCATGTGTCCACATCCGTAATGTGAATCACATTCGCCAGCCCACCGAAACACCAATCGCCGACTTTCCAAACAGTCTCTTACGACCTCCCGAAAGCAAAGGTTGGGAGCAATGTAGAATCACTGACAGTAACGGGAGACGCTTGCGATGGACGAACAACAATTGGTCATTCATCATTCATGCGCGGCATTTTACGTCGGCCTTTGTAACGATTGTTCGATTGGTGCTATCTCCGACCTTCGGCTGTTTGACTGTTTCAGAAACAGAGCATGAGCGCATCGTCGCCGGCACAGCTTTCTGGAGAGCGAGTCCGCCTTCGTAGTGGCAGGTGACTGCCGCGGCATAGTCCGGTGCTTTCTCACCCTTTCGCCAGAAGGTGTAGATGAGCGCTTGTCCGGGTTTCGCTGTGTCCTGATTGTCTGCCATATCTGCAGACGTGCTCTCGCCAGGATTTGCAACCGCAGCAATGTGGGCGCTTATCAGCCGAATGACGGTGTTGGGCAGGAACGATGGAACAAATCCGGTGAGATCGTCTTCAGGATCCCCAAAACTGCGCTGTGCAATTTTTTGGTAAGTGACTGTCAAGCTCGCTGGGCAGCTCGCTGAAAATTCTGGAGTTGGCGTACGGCGGCTCTGTGCTGCAACCTGCGAAACCGACAAAGCAACGAGTGCTGCTGTGACCGACAGCGTGGTGAAGTAGCCGCTGCGACGCATGGAGTTTGTCCTCAGATGATGGAAAGGTTGGTATCACACCGTAGCCGCACTGCGGATTGCTCTAGCGACAGGTGAATTTCGCGTTTTGCAGGCCCCAATGGGCAGCTCCGGGTTCTGACGACCTGACAAACGCAGCGGTGCAGGCCCTGACCTTGCCAACTGGCCGGGAAAGAACAACACCGCCCTCATAGAGACAGGCCACAGAAACGTCCTTCTGGCCATCCGACGTCCAGTGCATCTGTCGTGCCCCATGCGGAGCGCCATCGACGCGGTTCTCGGCTGAAACGGCACCGACGTACAGCGAAACGCCGTTGAGCCATGCCTGCGATTGGCCTTCGTTGCCGATGTGCTGCCTGAAGCCTGCGACCGATGATGGATCGGAGATGGTGACAGCGGTCGTGGTCATCCGAATGGGACAGGTCACGGACACCTGTGCCATCGCGGCGGTGTTCGCCAGTATGACGGCAGCCAGGGCTGTCAAGGAGATCCGGAGCTTCATATCCATTGTCAATGGCTCTAACTGTTGTCTGCTGGGCAGCCGGGGCATCAAGGCAAGGAACCGGCCAGTTCCGGCTTGCCTGTTCGTCGGCTCACAATGCAGAAGTCCTGCTTACGGGTGGTCTTGGCGTTCTCGACCACTTGGCTATCAAGTCTCACGAGGATGTATGATGCTGTGTACTCGGACGAGCCAGACGATTTCACAGCTTGCGCCAGCACATTTTCTTTTCGGTAAGCGTTGATGCAGGCCAATTCGGCCTTCCTGATCGCCATTTCAAGCTTGGCCCACGCGTCACCGCTTGAAGCGCTCGCCTGGGTCAAGCCAAACAACGCCACAGACATGTGTGATGCTGTCCGCCACAAGAACACGGTCATGTTCGGCCTCGTCTCGCAGACTGGATGATTGGGTCTTTATCCTGCCCGAGCACTCCGGCAGAGCTTCGCCGTTCGGGTCAGTCCCAGCTGAAGCCTTCATCCTTCATGTAAATGTTGGTCGGGTTGTTCCGGCACCAGTCCATCGTGAAATCCTGGGCCCCGAAGTCGACCCAGCTGACGCGGAATGGCACCCGGCAGTCGCCCTGCTGCGAGTTCCAAACCAGCGGCACATTGCGGCCCGGCTGAATGCGAGAGGTGAGCCAGTTCCTGCTCCATCGCCCGTCCTGGTATGTATAGAAGCCGTTTATCACCCATCCATTTGCACGATTATGCAGATAGAAATTATAATTCTGCGCAGATACTGAATTTACTAGGCAGAAAAATGCAACAGCCGTCAATATTGTCTTGACCATCATAAATGTCCTTATGGATGACATGAATTGATTTGTGAATTGCTGACTGAACGTAGAATTCACCTCGCATGGCTGTCAATAAGAAGCGAAATCGCATCGCCGTCCATTTTTAGACCGTTTATCGGCGGATGCTTGCTCGGCCGGCGAACAGCCGCTTCGCCATCAGCTTTTCGGAGAGACCGGGGCCTCCATGTCGCAGGCCGTGATGCGCCAGGCAACCGAAACGGATGCTACCAGGTCCACCGCGCCCCGCCCTCGAGCCTGTGGGCGACATGCCGTGTCCGATACTCGCCGGAATAGCCTGCAGACAGTCGAAAGTTCGCGTTGAGTTCGGCCGTCAGCTTCACGTTCGCGAGAAGTGCGTCGCGCCCCTCGGTCGCCACGGGAAGAACAAGTGCCTCGTCAACCAGCGTTGTCCGATAACGCGAGGTCTGGTCACTCAGGCTTCGGCCCCATGCGAGGCTGATCTCCGGCGCATATGTCACCTTGTTGTCTGCGATCAGGGTTGCTCCAAATGCGACGCCAACACGGCTTTGAAGCATGGCGAAACGTTGCGACGGAAAGCTCAAACCCAGCGCGCCAGCGCCAGTTTCGACGAACCCGGAACGGTTCAGGTTGCTGTATGAGAGGCCCGCGAAAGGCTTGATCCAGGCAGCTGTGCCAGAACCAGCCTGCAGGCGATAGCCGACTTCAAAATTGGCGATGAGCCCTGTGCCACTGCCGGACGATGATGCTGTGGTATCGACGCCACCGAAGCCGATAGTGCGCCTTGTTCTGAAATCGGAATGAGCCAGGCCAATGACGGCATCTGCCTCGAGGCTTCCATTGGAATACGCGGCGTACAGCGCGCCGAGATAACTCGTGGTTTCACCGGCCAAGGCGAGGCCTTTGGTGTGGCTGCGCGCAAAGCTGGTCGCAACGCCAAGGGTGAAACTGGATGTGATGGCAACATCGGAGCCGACGATCACGCCGCCTCCCGATGAACGGCTTCCCGGGGACGTGCTGTCGCCGCCGGAATGCGATGCATGGCCGAAAACCTTGCCCCAGATCGATACCTGCGGTCCAGCCAACGTCAACGGCGATACGGGCGCATTCAAAGCCGCATAGCTGCTTGTGGCCTGCCCGGCGGAGAACGACACGCCACCTGTGTTGGAAAGGGCCATGACCGGCAGGCTGGTTGCCGAACCTGCCGTGCCTGAGCGCAGAGCGGCTATCCGGTCACCAACAAGGCCGGTGAACTGCTGATGGGCCGAAAAGGCGCTGCGCAGGACATGCGCATGGCCTGATCCGGACAGCTCTTGAAGGGCCGGCGCGATCTCGGCAGGACCCAGGCCTTCAAGCCGATCAAAAATCTCTGCTGCGGGACCGGCGATCGCGCCGGTCACGGGGTCCTGCATGCGGTCCAATGCCGTCCCTACCGCAGATTGTCTGTGGCTGAGCGTAACGCCATGTGCCGTCAGGTTGCCGAACGACGCCGGATTGACCGCGAGCGTCACCGACGTCGGATGATAGATCAGCGCGAGGCGCGCATGGGTGGGAAGGCCGCTTTCACCATTCTCGTCCACCTCGGTTTCGATGCGCTCGAAGCGGCCGACAACGCGCGCGCCGTCTTCCGCCAGGACTGTCCGGAAACGATCACCGATCCGTGTGGTGAAGGTGTTGTCTGCGCCCTCGTCCTGCCCGCGGAAGCTGGCGGAGAAGCTGCCACCGGCACGGAAAGTGTTGCCGTTGCCGAAGAGAACCAGCCGACTGTAGCTGCCGGGACCGCCTGCATCTGACAGGCCATCGATGTCCACCTGGAATTGACCTCCCCTGTTCATGGTCACGCTGCCTTCGACATAAAGGTCAGCGGGACCTGAGCCAGGTTTGAGCGCGCCATCGACAACGATGTTGCCAGCCACAAGGCCATCGCCAAGCAACCGGGCATCTGTGCCGACGGAAGTGATGGGTGCTTTCAGTGTGCCATCCACCACCAGGTCACCAGTTGAAACGCGCACGCCCCCTCTGAACTCCGCCACGCCGCCAATCACAAGGTCGCCGTCATTCTCCCCAGAGTTGCCGCTGCGCGCGCCCTGCACCTGCAGCTCCCGGTCGGTGCTGATGGGAGCTGCCCAGGTCTGCGTCTGGCCGGGCTGGATGTTCTGAACGAAGGTGTCCGGGATCGCATCGATCCGTGGAGCAGCGGCGAGCGCACGATCAAGACGGACGAATCCATGCCCGTAAATCCGGTCGACACCACGCGCGCCAAGGTCATCTGCGGTGGCAAACATCAAGCGGACGATGTCACGGGCGGAGTAGTTTGGATACGCCTCCATGAGAACCGCAATCACGCCGGAGACATGCGGCGCTGCCATCGATGTGCCACTCAGGAAGGCATAGCCGAGGTTGCCATCTGGGCCGACATAGATGGTGTCGCCGCTCGCATTGCTTGGAAAGCCGCGAGACACTGTGGAGAAAATTCCGGCGGTGTTGTTGTTTTGTATACCTCCGCCGGGCGCAGATATGCACCATGCGGCAGCGACGCCACAACGATTGGCGTCGGACGATATGACGAAATTGTTGTCAACATTTGTGACGGCGACAATGAAGCCTGGCAGCCTGTTCAGGATCGAGAAGTCATAGTTCCGCCCACCGTCATCGTAGGCGCCGTGCCTGGCGTTGGCAGGCCTGATGAACGGAAAAAGCGGGATGCCCGTTGGGTTCTGCGCCTGAAGGGGCGCTGCCTCGAAATCATTGCCGGTCGCGTAAACCAGCACTTGGCCATTCGCCACCGCCTGACGGACAGCTGCGAATTCGTTGCCGATGGAAGGTGGCGTGAACCAGGTCCGCTCGCCTTGCCTGGCTTGAGGTCCATAGCTCCCGTTGATGATGCGCACATCCGACTGGCTGGCGGCGTAAGCCACTGCCTGGATTGTGCTTCCCTCGGCGGCGCCAACGCCGCCCCAGCCACGCAGGGCAATGATGTTGGCAGCAGGAGCAATTCCCGTCATGCCAACGCCGTTCAGGTTGGCTGCGATCGTGCCGGCGACATGTGTGCCGTGCGAGCCCCTGTCGTCACCGATGTCGAGATCGTGAGTCCCGTTTGCCCGTATCTTGCGGCTACGAATGTCGAGCCGACCTTGTAGCTCCGGATGGACATAGCTGAAACCCTCAGCCGAGTTCAATCGATTGGCGAAGGTTGCATCGATGCCGCTGTCGATCACAGCGACCGTCACGCCACGACCGCGCCAACCTGTCGCGCCGTTTCCTGGTGCGTTCAGCGCGACGGCTTGGCCTACCGCAGCATTGCCCCAGTTCGAGCCGAACTCACGACGGGCAGCGTCCCCATATGTCAACCCGAGTTCTTCCCGTTGGGTAGCCCAGAAGTACGTGTCTGTTGGTCCAAGTGGTGCTGGACGTTGTGGGACATAGTTCCATGTGTCGAAAACTGCCGCAGACCTGCTCTTCGGCGCGATGTTATCGGGAGGCCGGGCGCTGACTGAGCCCGTTGTTGATGACCCGGACCCACGCGCATCATGTGGAAACGAACCTGCGTTTCGGTTGGCAACAAGCGCACCGATCTCGGCCGCTCGTGCAATTTCAGAACGGGAACCGGGCATCAGGGTCGCCGCGTAGGATACGATCCTGTCTCGCTCATGCGGGGCAGTCTGGCTACGCAATGCGGTTTCTGCCAAAAGTGCATGGCGTCCGCGCGCCGATGACGCCAACATCGCCATGAACGTGTCGGACGTCGTGTGCTTGACAGCGGATCTCTGCCGTTTGTCATGCGGCTTTGCCGCCGAGACATCACCAGAACGGGGGGCACTGCTTCTTGCGGCGGCTTCGGCGTCACTCTGCGCCCCAAGGCCGATGCAGAGTGCCAACGCGAAACAACTGACACTTGCCTTGATGGAATCAAGCCTTGATACGTATAGCGTCATTGAAACGAACCATATTGATGCTGACTAATTTAACCACTGAACCGATCGGTAGTAAATTTATAAAATACAGTACGACTGTTATCATTTATATTTATGATAATATTTTAGAATATTTGAATTGCAATATTTGTTTGTCAAATGTCGTCAAAAATCTGGGTAGTATTTTGTAGCCGTCAACTTATTCCCATGCTTCTATCATCGTCTGGCAAGATTGTGTGGTCCATTTTTGGACATATTCAACCCGCCGCTGCAGGGTCCGTCAGCACTCACACCTCGAGCTTCGCGCGTCCCCGCAGAGCCCAAAGCCGGTAATTGCCAAGCTCCGAAGCCATGCAGGCAAGAAACGCTGCGACGAGATGGTTTGACAGCATGATTGCCGAGCCGTTCTTTGGCGGGGCAGCGAGCAGGCCGTCCGCATATGCGGATTCCAGCAAGCGCCTCAGATGGGACCTTGAAACGCCAAATCGCGCACCGAAACTGCTGAGGTTGATCGACAATGGAACAATCTCACGACTGCTTCCCATACGGAGAGTTTCGGCAACACAGGTCAACAGAAACATCCAGCCGCCATCTCTGGAAACAAAATGCGCGACCTCCGGGAACGGATCGAGGAGTTTCCATCCTGCGAGAAGAGTTTCAGCGCCATGGCGTCGCATCTCCCAACCGAAGCGCGGAAACTGATCATGCGAACGTGCCAATGCATCATCCGGCAACACGGCATCGATGATCTCGAAAATGAGATGGTTCCAGCCTTCGACGACCGCAACAAACTTCTCGGAAGGTTCAAGGCGCGCCACTCTGCCGTCGCCGTTGGCCCTGGAACGGTGCAGGTATCCGCCAATCCCCATGATGCCCAGAATGGCCAGAACGCGGCCGCGGCTGGCGCATTGCTGTTGTTCACACACGCGTTGCAGATTTGCCAGCGTCAATCCGCTGCGCGGATCGTTGGGATCACGAATATCGTGCAAGTAAAGCGTGTACACCAGCATTTCGAAGCGCCATGCTTCTGTGACAATTTTGTTGAGGATCACGTTATCCGCAAAGTAATTTGGCATTACTGCGGCATACTTGAACAGCGCATTCAGAAAATCGGGATGATTGCGCAGAAATAGAATGCGCTGCCATTCATCTGATGTTGTTCGTTGCGACAAGACGGAATCAAAACAATCAATGCGAAACGCAGTTTTATTCGGTAATTCATTCATGCGAACAACGAAGCTCGAGTTTCTAAGAGTCCGTTTGGAAAGTCAGGGATGAGCGTTTCTTCGGATAAGAAGGCCGCCCATGGCGACGTGGATCATGGCGGTTGAGACGTCGATGCGTTTTTCATAGTCGCGGACGAGGCGGCGCCAGCGCATCATCCATCCGAAGGTCCGCTCGACGACCCAGCGCCGGGGCAGAACATGGAAGCCCTTCTGCTGCTCGGAGCGCCGGATGATCTCGATGACGAAGTTGAGATAGGCGGCCTTGTCCATCAAGGTCAGGCGGTCGTAGGCGGCGTCGGCGAAGAGATGCTTCACCCAGGGCCAGCGCTTGCGGATGGCATCGAGGATGGCTTGCGCACCGGCGCTGTCGGAGATGTCGGCGGTCGTCAGATTGACCATCAAGAGCCGTCCGTCGGTATCGACCGCGATATGTCGCTTGCGGCCGCGTATCTTCTTGTTGGCGTCGTAACCCCTTGTTTTGGCTTGCGGAGCCTTGACCGACTGGCTGTCGATCACCGCCGCCGTGGGGCTTGCCTCGCGACCAACCCGCTCCCGGTCGAGCATCAGCTCGACATCGTGGATGGTCTGGAACAGGAAGCGCCGCGCCAGTTCGCGGAACCAGCCGTAAACCGTTCGCCAATGGCCGAAATGATGAGGCAGCATCCGCCAGCCGCAGCCCGAGCGCACCAGATAGCGCACGGCGTTGATCACCTCGCGGAAGTCCGTCTCCCGAGGCCGTCCCGTCCGTCCGGGTTTGGGCATCAAGGGCGCGATCCGGGCCCACTCCTCGTCCGTCAGGTCGCAGGGATAGCGCTTCGTCTTCTTGGCGATCTTGGCCATCCGGCCCCGGTTCTCATGTGTCCACATCCGTAATGTGAATCACATTCGCCAGCCCACCGAAACACCAATCGCCGACTTTCCAAACAGTCTCTAAGAGTCCGTTTGGAAAGTCAGGGATGAGCGTTTCTTCGGATAAGAAGGCCGCCCATGGCGACGTGGATCATGGCGGTTGAGACGTCGATGCGTTTTTCATAGTCGCGGACGAGGCGGCGCCAGCGCATCATCCATCCGAAGGTCCGCTCGACGACCCAGCGCCGGGGCAGAACATGGAAGCCCTTCTGCTGCTCGGAGCGCCGGATGATCTCGATGACGAAGTTGAGATAGGCGGCCTTGTCCATCAAGGTCAGGCGGTCGTAGGCGGCGTCGGCGAAGAGATGCTTCACCCAGGGCCAGCGCTTGCGGATGGCATCGAGGATGGCTTGCGCACCGTAAGCGTCCTCTGACGGCTACGGCATAAGGTTCCACGGCAACAGGTCGGCGATTTTGTTGATGGGGTGATCGGCGATCCTGGTGATGACTGCTCGCAGATATCCCGCTGGGTCTCGCCCGTTGAGCTTTGCGGTTTCGGTGAGCGTGTAGATGGCGGCGGCGCGCTCGCCGCCTGCGTCGGACCCTGCGAACAACCAGTTCTTGGCGCCGAGCTTGAGAGGCCTGATGGCGCGTTCTGCGGCGTTGTTGGAGATATCGAGGGTGCCGTCGTCGAGATAGCGGGTGAGTGCTGCCCAGCGCGATCGGGCATAGCGAATGGCCTTGGCCAGGTCGCTCTTGCCGGAGATCTGGGCGAGGGAATGGTCGAGGAAGCTGGCGAGTTCGGTCATGACGGGCAGCGCCAGATCCTGACGAGCCTTGCGCCGATCCTCGGGCTGCTGGCCGTGAATGAGGCGCTCAACCTCGAACAGCTTGCCAATGCGGGTCATCGCCTCCAGTGCCAGGGGCGAGCCTGTCCCGGCGTGAACGTCGTGGAAGTTGCGCCTGACGTGCGCCCAGCAGGCAACCTCGGTTGCGGCGGCTGAACGCGTGGCACTCGTCGCATAGAGTTCGTTGAATCCGGCATAGGCATCCGCCTGCAGGAATCCTGCAAAGGCCTTGAGGTGCTCGCGCGGTCGCTCTCCCTTGCGGTCGGGCGTGTAGCGATACAGCGCGGCGGGCGGGTCTTGACCGCCACGGGGTCGCTCATCGCGCAGATACACCCAGAGCCGCCCTGTCTTCGTGCGCCCGAGGCCCGGCGCCAGCACTGGCACGGGCGTGTCGTCGGCATGCAGCCGCTCAGCCCGCATCACATGGGCACCGACCGCCTCGACCAGTGGCGCGACAAGCTCTGCGGCCTTGGCAACCCAGCCGGCCATCACCGAGCGCTCGATCTCGACGCCCTCGCGGGCAAAGATCTCTGCCTGGCGATAAAGCGGGAGATGATCACAGTATTTGCCAACCAGAACCTGGGCGATCAGGCCCGGTCCGGCCATGCCGCGCTCGATCGGCATGCTCGGCATCGGAGCTTGCGCCATGCTCTCGCAGGTGCGGCACGAGAAGGCGGGACGCACATGGCGGATAACCTCGAAGCGGCCCGGCACATACTCCAGGACTTCACGGACATCCTCATCCACCTTGCGCCACTTGCCTGCCGTTCCGCAGGATGGACAAGCACAGGCAGGGTCGTTCACGATGGCAGGCGTGTGTACGATCTCGATGCGCGGCAGATGCTCAGGCAAAGGGCGGCGCGTGGCCTTCGGCTTGGCTGTTGCTGCATCAGCGGCAGGAGCTATCTCGTCGATGGCTGCATTGTTCGCCGCCTCGACCATCTCCAGTTCCTCGAGCCGCAGTTCCAGTTGCTCGATCTCATGGGAGAGCTTCTCCGAGGAGCGGCCAAATTGCATGCGCCTGAGCCGCGCGATCTGGATCTTGAGCTTCTCGATCTCCAGGCTCTTGACAAGAAGACCGGCCTTGGCGGCGGCAGCTTCGGCCTGCGCCGTCTTCAGCGCTGCAGCCTGCGCAGCGACGAGCGCGCGAAGCCGCGCCACCTCGTCACTATCTTGTCCCGCTGCTTCGATCATGAGGTGAAGATACCAGGGCAGATGGGGTCAAGCTATTGAATCAATGTCGATCTTGACCTTTTGCGCGAAGCACTTCACCCCGCACGTCGTGGCTGATCCGTGCGTAACGGCGAGCGCCAGTCGATGCCTTCGAGCAGCATCGACAGCTGTGCGGGCGTCAGTACAACCTCGCCATCCTGCGTCACTGCCCAGACGAAGCGGCCACGCTCCAGCCGCTTGGCGAACAGGCAAAGCCCCGTGCCGTCCCACATCAGAATCTTCACCAGATCAGCGCGCTTGCCCCGGAAAATGAACAGGTGGCCGCGGAACGGATCCTTCTTCAAAAGATCCTGCACCACCATCGACAGCCCGTCGAAGCCCTTCCTCATATCCACAGGTGCCAGCGCCATGTAGATGCGCGCGCCCGCCAAAGGCGAGGTCAGGGTTTGTGGCGTCATCGGTCGAGCGCTGCGACAAGAGCCGAAAGCCGCTCAGGCGCGATACCCTCATCCGCCTTCAGCACCCGGCCGTTGCTCAAGCTGACCTCCACCGTGCAGTCGGCACGCGGAGCCATCTTGCGCGGGGGCTTTGGTGAAGGCTTCTGTCCCGGCTGCGCTTCGGCTGCGATGACAACAGGCGCGAAGACCGGAGCCTCCAGCGAGGCCAGCGGCGTCACGCCCGGCATCAGCCCCGCCTTCGCCTGCTTGCGCCAGTAAAACAGCAGGCTCCGGCTCACCCCATGCCGATCCGCAACCGCCGCCACAGAAGCGCCCGGCTGCATCGTCGCCTCCAGAAGCCGCACCTTCTCCTCGACGCTCCAGCGACGACGGCGCTCAACCTGGCTGATAATCTCCGTCCGGGTGTCCATAGCCGTCCTTGCGCATAGGCTTAAGGACGACAACAACCGTCCAGACCATGCTCATACGATGCCGGACCCGCCCCCGCGCAAGGCAGCCATGGCAGAACGCTTACTGCGCACCGGCGCTGTCGGAGATGTCGGCGGTCGTCAGATTGACCATCAAGAGCCGTCCGTCGGTATCGACCGCGATATGTCGCTTGCGGCCGCGTATCTTCTTGTTGGCGTCGTAACCCCTTGTTTTGGCTTGCGGAGCCTTGACCGACTGGCTGTCGATCACCGCCGCCGTGGGGCTTGCCTCGCGACCAACCCGCTCCCGGTCGAGCATCAGCTCGACATCGTGGATGGTCTGGAACAGGAAGCGCCGCGCCAGTTCGCGGAACCAGCCGTAAACCGTTCGCCAATGGCCGAAATGATGAGGCAGCATCCGCCAGCCGCAGCCCGAGCGCACCAGATAGCGCACGGCGTTGATCACCTCGCGGAAGTCCGTCTCCCGAGGCCGTCCCGTCCGTCCGGGTTTGGGCATCAAGGGCGCGATCCGGGCCCACTCCTCGTCCGTCAGGTCGCAGGGATAGCGCTTCGTCTTCTTGGCGATCTTGGCCATCCGGCCCCGGTTCTCATGTGTCCACATCCGTAATGTGAATCACATTCGCCAGCCCACCGAAACACCAATCGCCGACTTTCCAAACAGTCTCTAAAGCACACGAAACGTATGAGGCGCAAAAATGGCTGTCAATTGCCGCTCTGACGTGCGTTTCACGACATCAATCGTCGATGGTTCGCAGGACGTTTCTAGCGCTATTCGGCTCTTGAGAGAACCGGCTCTTCGCGACGCTCGGCAGGTACATCAAGACTTCGGCTCTCAGACCGTGTCCACCCCACCTCGATCCCTGCAACCGGGAAGCCACGTTGCAGCAGCTTGTGAATGGTGCTGCGCGCCTTTCCTTCGCTGCGCTCGCCGAATTCAACATAGAAGGAAAGCTTGTAGACGGCTTGAGAGTCCTTGAACTCGGTGATCACGACGCTCGGTTTCGGTTCAAGCAGGAGATTGGGCACGCTGGGTTTCGCAATCTCGACGACCTTGAGCATCAGTGCCTCCACTTTCTCGAAAGGCACTGCCATATCGATGACGACGGAGATGGAGGCCTCTGTCCATCGGTTGGGTCTTGATCGGTTGCAGATAATGGCCTGCGCCAAGACGGAATTGGGAACCGTGATGTAGTCCGGCACAGATGTCCTGAGCGTTGTCGTGCGCCATGTCATTTCGGTGACCATGCCACGGACCGTGCCATTGTTGATCTCGATCCAGTCGCCGATGTGGAAGGGACGTTCGATGCCGATCATGACACCGGAGAAGAAGTCGAGGATGATGCGCTGCACGGCGATGCCGATAACGATGCCAACAACGCCCGAGGTCAGCCCAACCCCCTGGAGACTGAGGCCAAAAGCAAAAGCCGCAGCCCAGAGCAGAGCCAAGCCATAGATTGATACAGCCACGAATGAGCGCAGGATGGCAGGCGCCTGCATCATTTGATCGTTGGTGCCGCTTGGCTTTTCCCACACATAGGCGGCGAGAACGGCGTTGATCGTGAAAGCGAACATCACCGCGATGAATGTCAGCTTGGCCGGCCAAACGAAATGTTCCAAGCCGAAGCCCAGGGTGCTGACGGCTTGCGTCAGTTCGCCGGTGAACATGGCGAGTAGCGCGCCACCAAGCCCGACAAGGACCCCGACCCAGATCCTGAGCTGCGGCCCGCGCATGTTGACAAACAGGAAGAGCAAACCGCCAGCCGCTGCAAAGGCCGACGGCAATGCCACAGCCCACAAGATCCAGCGGCTGGATGACTCCGCAAGCCAGCCATCGATTGGCCTCGCTGCTATGTCGATCCGAGCGCCGGGCACGCGAAGGGACGCCTGAACCGTGTCTGCACCTTGCGCGAACATCATATCGTCGCCGGCAAAAGCCGGTCGCGGCTCGCCATTGACGACCAGGCGAACGGCTGTCGTGAAGCGCTGGGGCTCGACACAGAGACCGAGCTTGCAGAGCACAACCTTTCGGTCGATCAGCACAGTGGCGAAGCCCCAGAAACGATCCCGCGATGGACTGCCGTCGCCAAGATAGACCGGCTTCCGGTAGAGGAATGCCTCGGAGCCGTCCGGCAGCCGCTGAGGACCGGTCAGGATCGGCTTCCCCGTGTCGATCGAGCTTGCATTAAGGGCAGCTTCCGCCGGGCCGCGCGTCAGGTCGGTTCCGAACAGGGATTGGTCAATGCTGTCGGGCGGTTCGGCGTGCGATATCTTGCCGCCGCGTGCCAGGCGGATCGACAGCAGCTCCGGGCTTTCCTGACGCAGCCGCTGTGCAAATTCCCGAAACTCGGCATCCGTCAGATTCGGGCGTGCCGTCACGAACGCGGCAAGACCGTTGATCGCGCTGAACTGCTGGGTGACGTCACGCGTCGAGCGGCTGGCCAGAAGGGTGAGTTCGGCCTGAGCCGCATCCCGAGCGTTTTCAACCCGGCCAGAGTTTTGCCTTTTGTCGACCAATGCCGCGAGGCCCGCCCCAAGCAACAACACGACGACGGCTGCAACGATGGCCAGCGACCGGCTTGGCCCGGTGCGTGACCTCTGTGCACCGAAAATGACAAATGCGCTGACCGAGGTCACCAAGGCCAGCGCCAGCGTGATCCCGCGAATTAACCAGCGATCTGGTGCCGCTCTGATCCAGCCGGCGGTTGGCACAGCGGCGATTTCAAACCGGACGCCAGGAATGCGGATCGCCGCCGTCAGCGTGCGGCCCTGGGAGTTAAACAAGGCTTGGTCGCCATGTTGCCAGTCCAGTGGCTGCTGATCGACATAGGCCTTGAGCGCAACCCTGTATTTAGGGCGCGGCTCGCACTGGCCGAGCGGACACAGCAGGTTGTCATCAAGCTCGAAGCTCAGGCCCGTGAAGCCACGAAAGGCTCGCGCCGCGTCAATGGCTTCGAATGATGGTCGCGCATAGAAGAAGCCCGTCTTTCCGTTTACGAAAATGACCGGTCCAACCATCGCTGGCACATTGCGGGCGCGAGCGCGTTCGATGAGAGGATCCGTCGCGGCGATGCGCTGCTCGATCCGGCCGAATACGCTGGGAACAGTTGTGAAGGGTGCGATATGTGTGACGCGGCCTTCCTTCACGACAAAAATGCGGCGAACGCCGGGATGTTCCCGCAGATGCGGTGACACGAAGGCGTTGAACGCCTCTTGAGGAATGTCTTTCCCGCCAAAAACCAAGGCGTCGACGCCCTGCAGAACCCCCACGTTCTGTGTCAGGTCGCGGCTGATGCGGCTGGTCATTGTCTCGAGTTCCGCAGCTCCCTCATCGGCTTGCTTCTCGACGGCGCGGCGAAGGTCCGTAGTCTCAACATAAAAGCCTATGCCAATGACAACAATTCCCGCGAAGATAGCGGCGAGTATCCCCTTCAACGCGGCATTCATTTGAGATTGACTTCCCGGTGCATTTTTTTCGAAATGACATTGAAATTGGCGTGCTCGAGGCAGCCAAATTCATCTCCTCTGCCAGATTTGCAACCGTTGTCCCTTGTCCAATTTTGGACCATTCTGCTCCAACGATCCGTTAGACACCCGCACCAGAGCCAAAAGCCCGCTTTGATCGAACCCAAAAGTCTCGACATACCGACCTTTCGTCAGATCAATCAGCTAGCCTCAATGTCTGAGAGCCCGATTTAAAAGTGGTTGAGCGATATCAGTAGGTTGTGATTCCCGTTTGGTGCTGAATCAAATGGGGTTTCCGATGACCTGGACCGCTATCGCTCGCGCTGAGCATAACCGTGATCGTTTGCGTTTTCCAAGTGATTTGACCGACCGGGAATGGGCACTGATCGCGCCGATGGTTCCTCCCGCCAAGCGCGGCGGTCGGCCCAGAACCACGGACATGCGCGATGTGGTGGAAGCGATCCTGTTTATTGCTTCGAGCGGATGCCAATGGCGTATGCTGCCAGGCGATTTCCCTCCTGTCTCGACCGTGCGCGGCTATTTCTATCGTTGGCGGGACAGTGGCCTTCTGGAAACCATGAACCAGCTTCTGGTGATGGCCGCACGCGAGATTGAGGGCAAGCAAGCCCAGCCCACCGCCGGCATCATCGACAGCCAGAGCGTCAAAACCACCGAAAGTGGCGGGATTTCGGGGCATGATGCAGGAAAGAAAATCAAAGGCCGCAAGCGCCATATCATCACCGACACGCTCGGCTTCCTGATCTTCGTGCTGGTCCACGGTGCCAACATTCAGGATCGTGATGGTGCTCCTGACCTGCTCAAGGCGATCCGCTTCCGCTGTCCGTGGCTGCGTCATATCTTTGCTGATGGCGGCTATGCGGGGGACAAATTGAAGGATGCCATGTGCGGCCATGGCCGCTGGACAATCGAAATCGTCAAACGGTCCGATGCCGCAAAGGGCTTCGTCGTCCTGCCCCGCCGATGGGTGGTCGAGCGAACATTCGCATGGCTCAATCGATGCCGCCGTCTTGCCAAGGATTGGGAGAAATCCATCGCAAGCTCCACAGCCTTCGCCCATATCGCCAGCATCCGCATGCTCACCAGACGCATCGCAAGACACTCAATCTGCACGTGAACTTTTGAATCGGGCTCTCAGGTCGCGGCTGATGCGGCTGGTCATTGTCTCGAGTTCCGCAGCTCCCTCATCGGCTTGCTTCTCGACGGCGCGGCGAAGGTCCGTAGTCTCAACATAAAAGCCTATGCCAATGACAACAATTCCCGCGAAGATAGCGGCGAGTATCCCCTTCAACGCGGCATTCATTTGAGATTGACTTCCCGGTGCATTTTTTTCGAAATGACATTGAAATTGGCGTGCTCGAGGCAGCCAAATTCATCTCCTCTGCCAGATTTGCAACCGTTGTCCCTTGTCCAATTTTGGACCATTCTGCTCCAACGATCCGTTAGACACCCGCACCAGAGCCAAAAGCCCGCTTTGATCGA